>NZ_JBHIOR010000002.1:0-219364 GCF_042195605.1 Bartonella sp. AP88HLJMH
GGTTATGTGAGTGATGGCAAACAAACCACTATTGGCTTTGATGGGAATAGATATGACTTTGTAAGCAGAATTATTGGCGGCAATGGCTATACCTACGGGACACTCCCTGCTGGCAGTAACGTTTGGACAGAATGGTTGAGAGTGGCTACAAATCCCATAAGTTCCCATACTTGCCTTGGAGATGCGAGCGATATGTGCCAAAAGACTTATGGCTCATCTCATCGTGAACAAGTTCCTTCAAGTAAATCATGGAGTAAAAAATGAAAAAACCTTTAAAATTATTGAGTACATTAACTCTATTAATCATCACTGGTTGTCAATTTAATAAAACTCCTACCTCCTCTATAGGAGCCTGGGAGAAACCGGGAGCAGATTTTACTGAAATAGGAAAAGCCTTGTTAGAATGTGGCATGCCAACGCCTTATGATGTCGATCCAGAAAACAGAAAGCAGAGCATTAATGCAAAAGCAACAATTTATGCTTGCATGGTTCAATCAGGTTTCCGTGATAAAGTGGGGGGAGGGACTTGGTGCGAGAATCATAGAGCCGAAAACTTACCCATATGTCGTCCAGGTGCTGTCATACCACAGCGCAGTGTCAAGAAGCGCTTGAACAGCCCTTTTTGTAAAAAGCATCCAGAACAATATGAATGTTATCCTTAAGTTTTGCTGTTTGTGATGATTAACAATCCGCTATCCTTGCCTTCACTTGGAATGGCGCGATTGTTTTCTCAACTAATCATCTCAATATTGTTCACCGTTGTTTTAAGCAGCGGTGACAGAAAATATCAACAGGCTTATGAGCTCTGTTTTATTGTAAATAAATCCATTGAAAGAGGGGAATAATGAAGAAAATCTTAAAACTATTGAGTTGTATAGCTCTCTTAAATACAGCTGGATGTGTTAACCAACCTCCTCCATCAACTTTAGCATTATGGGAAAAACCAGGTGTCGATAAAGCGATGATCCAACAATCCTTATCAAAATGTGGCTGGAAACCGGTTTATGCTTCTTCTAGTGATATGAATTCGTATGCGAGTGAATTTGCCTCAGTTTATGAGTGTATGAAAAAAGCAGGTTTCCGGTATAAATTGCAAGATTCAAAAGGGCTCTATTTTGTACAACCTCTGAAAAGTGACTCGTTTTTAGCTAATTTGATGCTAGCTGGATATCAGCAATTTATGGACAATGATACCTTTGGTGTGACCAACAAAACGAAACAGGAACGCGCTTTACTAACGCATTTTGAGGATGAAAGAAAACGTCAGCAAAAGCAAAAAGCTTTACAAAAGCGATCACCAAAGCGTCCTCCCCATCGTTAAAAAGGTCGTTGGGTAAAATCACGAATGAAGTAGGGGATCAAAGCCGTCTCCTTCTTTATTCAAGCGGGTGGCACTTTAAATAAGGCAGTATCCATGGTGTTGGAGCCGATATTATCGCTGGGACCAATCCTGTTTATGCAAATGGTGAGCAGAGCGGGAATATCACCTTGGGAGAAGGTAAAGATATCATTTTTGAAAGTGTACAAAACCAGCTCGTGGGTGTTGCTACAGCCCTTGGCTCTTAAGACGATTCATAAGAATCATTTTTACTCCTTTCTTCTATAGTTTTTACCCACACATCAGCCCCGCTTATGATGTGCAAGCAAGTGATTTTGATTGATTCAAGATAAACAGATTTGAAATGAGAGAATCCTACGTTATTCGGGAGGCTAATTCAATATAAATAACGCTAGATTATTATTATAAATCAATATTTTGTTATATAAAAAAACTAATCCGTAGGAGATTGTTGAAAATGTTGGAACTATCCTTGGTACTTTTGCTGGGCTTAGCAACATCAGAGCGAAAGAAAATATCGTACGAGTAGGGCAGCGAGATGGATACAAACTCTATGAGTATAACTACAGGGGCTATCCAGAGCGTTATCGCGGGGTGATGGCACAAGATGTTTTGAAGTCAAAACCTGAAGCTGTTTTCTTGCATAAGGCGATAGGTTTTTTGCATGTAGATTATAGCAAGCGTGGCTGTGAGATGGAAAGGGTGCAGTGATGGAACAAGAAAACACAAATTCTCTTTTAAAGTTGTTTGATCCAAAATTTTTGCGTCCTTTAATGTATCAGGTTATACCGCAGTTACCTAGATATTTATTGCAATAACGCTCGATGCCTCCAAGCACACCGTTGGAAGGACGATACAAGCCAAGTTTTTTTAGAACGGGCTGCTTGTCGCACAAACCCTTTTGATGCGAGCAATGGGGATAATACTCCGCAAAAATTGAGTCCTATAGAGCTTATTCGCGGTTCTCAAGCAGGGACAGAACGAGCTGGGAAAAAACGCCAGCAGAATTGATTATGTCTATGGATGATTTAAAACGCCAAATGCCTCCATTGCCGGATGTTTCAAAGAATACTGTTAAGATACAAGAGGTGCCGGAGCAACAAAAACATGACTTCTCAGAGCAGGGAGGTGTTGCATCAATGATTCCTCAATCTCCACTTGTTGGGAACATTGATCAGTCTAGTGGGGATGAAGCTGGGCGACAGCAAAAAAATGTGATGGATTATATTGCTCAACTTAATGAGAAATCTATAGCGGAAAACTCTTTGAAAAATGATTCTGGAAATGATGAGGAAAAGCTTTTTGATGCACCTATAGGAGAAGAAAAACATTTGAATGCACACTTACCAGAAGAGGAGCATTTAAAAGCAAGTGGTGATCTTGAACAAAAAACAGATTATATCAAGTCACTTGATAACTTTGTTCAGACAGGAGCAAATCCAAGTAGCTTATGGGAGCGTTTTAGAAAATCAGAATTTTCCGAGCATTTAATGGATTTTTTTGCAGGGCTTGCGTTAGGAAAGACACCACAAGAAAGTTTTTCAAATGCATCTATCCTTATGCGGCAGGGCAACAAGGAACGCGCACAACATAAACAAACTTTGCAATTTTTACGCTCTAAAGGGTATAGCGATGAAGATGCGCAAGCACTCACGCAATATCCAGATCTTGCCATGAAAATCATAGGCAACACGTTAAGCCCTCAAGAAGGCTATAGAACACTACTTAAAAGGCTTAATCGGGGGATTATGAATCTGTACCAACCGAATTGCAGAAATGGACCAAAGCGGGAGGCAAACGTTTACAAGGTCTTGTACACCGGCGTGTAGCAGAGGCAGGACTATGGGCGAAAGGGGCTTATGTTTCTTCCAATTATCAAACAGTAGAAACGCAAGCACCAACGGGGGTTTTCAAAGCAGACGCATTGGCACCGATTATTGGTTCTTTCTCAGGTCTTGGTGGATTTTTAGTGGGCAATGGACCCATTCAATGGGCTTTAGCCGCCATTATGGTTTTAGCCGCATGTACTGGTATTTTCTTTGTTGCTAAACGCTTTCAGGAGCACCGCCTATGATCTTATGGATGAAAAGAAACTTGATGGTAACAGGTGCGGCTTTAGCCGCTTTTTTTATTGCCTTAGCAAGAGCTTTTACTCTTGGGAAAAAAGCAGAGCAACAAAAGCAAACAGAAAAAGCTTTAAAAGCAGCCACAACACGTCTGGAGGTGGAAAGTGAAGTTAATCAAAAAAGTGATGCTGATGTGCATGCTGCTCTCTCTGACTGGTTGCGCAACAAATCAATATGCTTCTTCTTGTGTTGGTTGGTTACCTATTTATTTAAGCCGGCAAGATCTGAACGCCATCAGTTCAAACTTAGCAAGAGAGATCTTAAAGCACAATAATCTAGGTGAACGCTTGTGTGGGTGGAAACATGGTTAGAAAAAAATCCAAAAAACACACAGAGCTTACAGAATCAGAAAAAGAAATGCTTCAAGAAATGATCATCACCTATCAAAGCGTGAAAATGATGTCTCGCTTGATGAAGTGGATAGCATTTTTTCTTTTTTTGCTTATCCTTGATTTTGCACGCCTCATGGATGCGCTAGATAATGTCATTGCACATTTAAAGCAGTGGTTCTTAAAGAATTAGAAAAACTGTCATACAAGCAAAACTTCGAAAAATTCTTTTTACTATGAATTGTAGATCCAATCATAAGCGTAGTTCAGAATGCAAACCAAGTCGTAAGAGCTCTAGTGTTTTGGTATCTGGCTTTCGATAGATCAAAACTAAATCTGGCTTGATATGACAATCACGACAATTGTGCCATTGACATGTTAGTGCATGATCTCTCCAATGCGCCTTTAGCGGTTCATTCTCCGCTAACGCTTTGACCACAAGCAGCAAATCCTTCTCTAGTGTATTAGCATACCTACCTTTGCTGTCACGTTTAAGGTCAGACCGGAATGAACGCGTATAGACAATATAGCAAGCTTAGGTTTTCTTTTCAGATTTACGCATTTCGGTTCTATCTTCGCGTATCATGGTCCTTAAGCTGTCTAATGATGTGTGTTCGATGCGTCCCATTTCAGCATCCTCGATAGCTCGTAATGTTTCCGGATTTGGTTGAAAGATCCAAGCGGTAATGTTCGATCTCTAGCAATGCGGGTCATAAACATGCGTACTGCATCCGATACAGTTAAACCCGTAGACTTAATAACTGCACTTGCAATTTCTTGAACTTGATCAGGTATGCGGGCTTGAATTTTTCCCATTTCTAAATCCCCTATTCAATTGTAGTACAATGTACTGCACGTTAAGTCTATGTCAAGAGTTTCAACAATAGCTTTTCACAAGAGAACTTAGCAAAATTCAAAAAATTATTAGAGAAAGTTAGAAGAATAAGGTATGTTTTGTAGAAGAATATTGGAAAATCCTATTCCCTAACCTTTATTTATGAACCCCATACTTAAAAAAACATATAAATCAATGTGATATATGAATAAAAAAGAGCATAATATCACTAAAAGAGTGTTATAGAAATGATGTGTCATGACGATTTTACCACTCGATAGTGCTTCGATAAGAGAGGCAATAGCGCTTCTTGAACAAGGGAAGTTAGTAGCGTTACCAACAGAAACTGTTTATGGATTAGCGGGCGATGCAACCAATGGGAGGGCAATTTCTTCTATTTATTCTACAAAGGGTCGTCCGCAAATTAATCCTCTTATTGCGCATGTTAGCGGCATCGAAATGGCGGAACGTTATGTTAAAATTGACTTTCTTTCACGCCAATTAATAGAGGAATTTTGGCCAGGGCCTTTGACATTGGTTTTGCCTTTAAAGGAACAGCATAATATCCATCCTTTAACAACCTCTGGTTTGAATACCTTGGCTGTTCGTTTTCCAGACAGTCGTTTTGCGGAAGTGGTACAACATTTTGGCCGTCCACTTGCTGCTCCTAGTGCGAATCAATCGGGGCGTCTTAGCCCTACTTCAGCTGAGGCTGTTTTTGCATCTTTGGGGGAATCTGTTCCTTTGATATTGGACGGAGGACCTGCTAAAATAGGGCTGGAATCAACGATTATTAAAATTTGTGGTGAAAATATTTATCTTTTGCGTCCAGGCGGGCTTGCGGCTGATGAAATTGAAGAGGTTGTGGGGAAGCCTTTAAAACGGATAGATCAAAGGGCGGCGATTGAAGCTCCTGGGATGTTAAAATCGCATTATGCTCCCAATGCTACGGTTCGTTTGAATGTAGAAAAGGTGGAAAATGGTGAAGCGCTTTTAGCATTTGGTTCAAAGCGTGTTATGGGGGCTGAAAATGCCGTTTCTATTTTAAACCTTAGCGAAGATGGAAAGTTGGAAGAGGCAGCCTCTCATTTATTTCAATATATGAAGGAATTAGATTCATTTAAAGTGAGATGCATCGCAGTAGAACCTATTCCATCATACGGATTAGGAGAGGCTATCAATGATCGTCTTATACGGGCTGCGGCTCCAAAGGAGAAATGAACATGGAGCAGGAATTAATTGAAGGGTTTAGGGAAATTGTTGGTGCTAAGCATGCTATAACGGATCAAGCTTTGATTGCACCGTATTTGCTTGAAGAGCGTGGGCTTTTTCATGGAAAAACACCTTTACTTTTACGTCCATCTTCTCGCGCAGAGGTCTCATCGATTATGCAGTTAGCGAGCAAAACGCGCACACCGATTGTGCCACAGGGTGGAAATACAGGGCTTGTGGGGGGACAACAACCAGATGAAGGAGGAGGGAGCGTTCTTTTATCCATGGAGCGATTAAATAAGATTAGAGCTATAAATCTTGAGGGAAATTTTGTTGTTGTAGAGGCTGGTGTTATTTTACAGGATTTACAGAAAAAAGTGGATGAATCAGGTCGTTTTTTCCCTCTTTCTTTGGCATCTGAAGGTTCTTGCCAAGTAGGAGGAAATCTTTCGTCGAATGCTGGAGGGACAGCTGTTTTAGCTTATGGCAATATGCGTGATCTTTGTCTTGGTTTAGAAGTTGTTTTACCGGATGGGCGTATTTTAGATGATTTGCGTTTTGTTAAAAAAGACAATAGCGGTTATGATTTAAAAGATCTTTTTATTGGTGCAGAAGGCACATTGGGAGTTATAACCGCAGCCGTTTTGAAGATGTTTCCAAAAATAAAAGGAAAAGCTGTTGCTTTGGTGGGATTATATAGTCCGGCGAAGGCCTTAGAGTTTTTATCTCTGGCTCAAGAATATGGAGGAGGGATGTTGACAGGTTTTGAGCTCATGGGAAATCCCAGTTTGCAAATGGCTTTAGATTATAAGATGTGTGAGAAGCCTCCTCTTCAGCGGAAACATGAATGGTATGTATTAATGAACATTTCATCGTTGCAAGGCAATGATGAGGCGTTATCGGTATTGAGTACTATTTTAGAAGAAGCTTTAAAGAATGCGGTGATAGAAGATGCAGTTGTTGCGCAATCTTTAAAACAGCAAGATTTTTTTTGGCAATTACGAGAAAGTATATCATCAGCACAAAAGTTAGCAGGAGGGTCCATTAAGCATGATATTGCAATCCCACTTGCTTCTATTCCTGATTTTATTGCTGAGGCAGCGCTCATTGTTGAAGATATTGCTCCAGGAGCACAGGTGATTTGTTTTGGACACATGGGCGATGGAAATTTACATTATAATATTACACAACCTGTAGGAGCTGATACGACAGTGTTTTTGCAGTTATGGTCAACAATGAATCATCGCATTCATAGTTTAGTGGTGGACTATAGAGGTGCATTTTCTGCTGAGCATGGAATTGGTCAGCTTAAGCGCGAAGAACTTTGTTCTTTTAAATCGCCTGTCGCATTGGATATTATGCAAGGGATTAAAAAAACACTCGATCCTTTAGGGATAATGAATCCTGGAAAAGTATTATAATTCAAGAATGGTGATCATGCATTTTTGTTTAGATTTTAATAACCAAAAAAGAAACCAGTTGTTTTTTATTCAAACTTTTAATAATCCAATGAGAAAAAGCTGCTAAAGGGTGTATGTTATTTAAGATAAATTGGGATAATGTATATGGCTAATCAATGCTTTAATCAGGCAAAAGCGGTGCTTGAATTTCGGTTAGATCCGTGCCATTTGCCACAAACGACGACATATTTTTCATCCAAAACGGGTAATCAGGTTATTTGTTCGTTAAATGAGCGTGGTGTTTCTTTTAAAACGGATATGCCTTCAAGCTTATCGCATTTAATACCCCCTTATCATTTTCAAGGAATTGCAGCACGTACCGTAAAAACGCGTTCAGGAGAAAGAGCTGTTGCATTAGAATTACTTCATGCCGATGAGGAAGCTTGTATACCGCTTTTGGTTTCCAGAGATTTGAATAATGTTCTTCTGGATTGGCGGTTATGGGCGGATACTTATGGCCTTCCCATGCTTATGATCAATGAAGATAATCGCATTCTGGTTGTAAAAGATCGTTCTGATTTACATCGATTTTTTGGTACAACAGCACATTCTAAACAAAAGCATTTTTTACTTCGTTATAGCAATCCGTTAGGCTTGCGTTTGGTGATTGCGAATCGAATTGCACTCCAGTAAATTAACATGCATTCATTTTTGTACGACCGTCAGCATTTATCTTGTTGTGCTGTAAAACATCGTTGTTTGGGGAGGTAACATAAGGCATGTAAACTTCACACATGAAGTGTTTTTAGAAGATATGGCGAATATTCTTAAGTTTGCTTGTTGGTCTTTGTGTAAGTGCAGCATATGAGTGGGAAGCAAGAGGAACCCGCTTAATGAGAATTCAGACCTTTACAGACGGGATTTGGTGTGACTTTTGGTTCTTGAAAACAAAGAGAAAGTCAATGATTGTAAATGAGAGTTTTTTGACACCATACATTGGCAGCAGGAATCGATGATGTAAAACGCTTTTTTCAGAGAGGTAAAAACGGTTTTCATAACAATAGAAACTGTTTTTTTGCGGTATAATTTTGGGTTTTTGCCACATTATTAAAAACACCAGAAGATTACTGGAAGTGTTTTTGAATTTTTTTTTATAAATCATTTCTCCATGTTGAATGAAAGCTTTGAATATTGCAGAATATTCTTATTTCATCTCTCTTTTATAATCAAAATCATTTAGATAGAAAGGGTTATCGTAATATTGAGAATTGGAAAATACAATGATGGTATCGGTTTTTATTTTTATTCCAGAAAGCTGGCAGAATGGATTTATACTATTTGCAGGTAGTGTCGTAAAATGGGAATGATAAGCATGAGAGATATTGTTTAAGAATTTGTATGTGAATAACATAACTATCTTTTTTGGGCATTTTATTTTTCGTAAAAGCGGAATTTCACTAAAAACGCGATAAATAAAAGAAATGATAGTATATACGTTTTTCCTCAGGATTTTATAAGAAAGAAAGTGTTTATAAAAATGATGAGAAGATGCGTTTAAAGTAAAGACAACAGTAAAATGATTATTTTATATTACATCTTCAGATTCAGAAAATTTTCCTATTTTATCATGAGTAGATATCCTATTTACAATATTTGATTGTTCAAAGGAAAGCACACTTATTTTTTCAAAATTATGGTCAACGTAAAACAGTGAGAAAATTTTTGTATCATGCTCTTATATAAAATAATAAAATCGTAAAAAAAGAATATTCAAAGGATTTAATTTTCTCGCGCAACGGCTCTCCATCCGATATCTCGACGAACAAAACCTTCTGGCCAATCAATACAATCAACAGCTTCATAAGCACGTTTTTGTGCATGCGTAATCGTTTTTCCTGTTGCAGTTATATTGAGAACACGTCCACCATTTGCAATGAGTTCTCCATCACGCAACACTGTACCAGCTTGAAAAACTTTCACATCGGGAAGAGAGTTTACTTGATCAACGTTACGGATAACAGTACCTTTTTGGGGAGAGTCTGGATAACCATTAGCAGCCATAACAACGGTGAGAGCAGCTTTTTCAGACCACCGAAGAGGCTTATTTTCAAGTTTTCCTTGAGCAGCAGCAAGAAAAATTGGCAAAATATCATCTTTGAGGCGCATCATTAAAACTTGACATTCAGGATCACCGAATCGTACGTTAAATTCAATTAATTCGGGTCCTTTTTGCGTTATCATTAATCCGACGAAGAGAATACCTTTAAAGGGGGCGCCTATTTCTTTCATGCTTTTTAAAGCTGGTTCAACAATTTCTTTGAGAGTACGATTCACTATTTCTTGGGTCATGATGGGCGCTGGTGAATAAGCACCCATACCACCGGTGTTTGCTCCAGTATCCCCATCACCTACACGTTTATGATCTTGAGCAGATCCAAAAGGAAGAGCAACTTTACCATCACAAAGGCAGAAGAAGCTTGCTTCTTCACCTTCAAGAAAAGATTCTACAACAATTTTGTTTCCTGCATCTCCAAATGTACTTTTGAAGCAGGCATCAACTGCGTTAAACGCTTCTTCCATAGTTGTTGCAACCACGACACCTTTGCCAGCTGCTAAGCCATCAGCTTTAATAACAATGGGAACACCTTGTTGCTGAATGTAAGCTTTAGCTTTAGAGGCATCATTAAAGCATTGGTAACTTCCTGTAGGAATGTTATTCTTCCGACATAAATCTTTTGTAAAGGCTTTTGAACCTTCTAGTTGAGCAGCTTTTTGAGTAGGACCAAATACACAGATGTTAGCGCTATTAAGAGAGTCTGTTATACCCGCCACCAAGGGTGCTTCTGGTCCTACAATTACAAGATCAATAGAATGTGCCTTACAAAAATCAATAACAAGGGGATGGTCATCAATGTTTAAATTAATATTTTCACCAAATTCTGTTGTTGCAGGATTTCCAGGAGCACAATATAACTTTGTTAGCAGTGGTGATGCTGCTATTTTCCATGCTAAAGCATGTTCTCGTCCACCTGAGCCAATAAGAAGAATATTCATTGCTTGCTCCTCTCATAAAAGATAATTAATCTCATCCCCTTCTCATAAGAATGAAATGTCTCTATCGCAAGACCAAAGGTAAATCATTTGATGAAAAAAAATAAAAATATCGCGCATGTTCAGTCCTATGATAGCCAAGGACGGGTTATGGATGCATCTTCCAAACAATGGGTCTACAGCTTCCTTCCCCGTTCTTTATGGTTTTATGCGCAATTGGCGCGTTGGGATCGACCTATCGGTTGGCAATTGTTGATGTGGCCTTGTTTTTGGTCAACAACAATGGCTTTTTTCTCTTATAACATGCATTACGATACTCTTTTATCAATGTTTCTTCATTGGGTTTGGTATCTTTTTCTTTTTTTTCTGGGATCTATTGCTATGCGAGGGGCAGGATGTACTTGGAATGATCTTATTGACCATAAAATTGATGCTCAGGTAGAAAGGACACGTTCTCGCCCATTGCCAACAGGTCATGTGAGTCGGTTTCAAGCGAGAGTTTTTATCCTTGTGCAATGTTTTGTTGGTTTAGTTGTTTTATCACAATTTAATAGGTTTAGTTTTTTTCTAGGTATTTCGTCATTAATAGCTGTTGCATTTTATCCTTTTATGAAACGCGTAACATATTGGCCGCAGTTTTTTTTAGGCGTTGCATTTAATTGGGGGGCATTAATGGGGTGGGCTGTTGTCTTTGGAAGTTTAAGCTGGGCACCAATCTTGCTTTATGTGGGATCAATTTTGTGGACCATAGGATACGACACAATCTACGCACATCAAGATAAAGAAGATGACGTTACTGTTGGTGTCCGTTCTACGGCTCTTCTTTTTGGTAAAGCAACCAAGCGTGCTTTAGTATTTTTGTATGGTGGTTTTGTGATGTTCATTAGTCTAGCATTTTATTTAGCTGGAGTCCCTGTTCTTAGTTTTTTGGGGATTTTTGTGGCAAGCATCCATATGTTTATTCAAATTAAAGTCATTGATATAGATGACAGTTCACAATGCCTCAGGCTTTTCAAATCTAATTCGCTTATTGGTTTTGTGATTTTTGCTGGTTTAGTATGTGGGGGTATATGGATGATATTTTATCCTGCGGTCTAAAAATAAGTTAGCTAAAATCATAGTTTCTACTGAATACAGTATGTTTTTTTTAATAAGCTTGTTGCTAATCTATTTTTAAGCGATACAGTAGAAAATATTACTAATCAACTGTTACAGTGAAAATAAAATTCTTCTATTTAAATAAAATAAATCATCTTCTTTTAGAATTTTTCGAATAAAAAATATTTGTTTAATTGTTGCGAAGAAAAAATCTTCATAACGATGAAGTTTGAAGGATTAGGGATAAAGTTTTTGTCTTTTCCAATCATTGTTTTCAATACAATCGCGTGTAAAAAGCAGACGATCATGTAAACGAAATGGGCGATCGCACCAGAACTCTATAGAAAGGGGTTTAACACGAAACCCAGACCAATAAGGTGGTCGTGGAATATTACCTAGAGCATAACGCGCAGTATATTGAGCAATTGCTTTTTCGAGCACAAAACGATTGTCTAAAGGTTGAGATTGTTTAGATGCCCATGCACCAATTCGACTACCACGTGGTCGCGATTGGAAATAGGCATCGGCTTCCTGTTGACTTACTTTTTCAACAATTCCTCTAATTCTGACTTGACGACGGAGCGATTTCCAATGAAAACCTAAGGATGCTTTCATTGATTTTAAAATTTCTTGTCCTTTACAGCTTTCATAATTGGTATAGAAGACAAAGCCTTGGGGACTGTAGTCTTTGAGGAGAACCATACGAACATTAGGGAGTCCTGTTTCGTCAACTGTTGCTAATGCCATAGCATTCGGATCATTTATTTCACTTATCGTTGCCTCTTCAAGCCACTTTGCGAAAAGTTCAAAAGGTTTTTGCATTTGCATAAAATGATCATCTGTTGGTATTTTTTTGCTCATAGTTTCTCCAAATATCAGTGAGCATGGGTGAGGCATTTTCTCATTTACTTTATCATCAAGAAGTCACAGTACCATTTTTTCTTATTTTCAAAAAGCCAATGCTATCGTGTATTTCTATGGTAGTTTAATTATTTTTACTTTAGCATAGACTACAAGGAGCTATATTAAATAAATATCTCATTTTATCTGGTATTTTAGTTTATTGATAGACATATAAAGAGAAAAGAAGAAATTATTCTTTAGAATAGACTGATGAAGCTATAAGGGATATTGAACAACGTATCAGTTGATATTTTGAAAACGAAGAAATTGAAAAGAGGGCAATATGCGTGATCCCTACACGATTCTGGGTGTGGCACGTACCGCAAAATCGCAAGAGATTAAATCGGCATTTAGAAGATTAGCGAAGAAATATCATCCAGACCATAATAAAGATGATACAAAGGCTAAAGAGAAATTTGCTGAAATTAATCAAGCCTATGAAATTATAGGTGATAAAGATAAAAAGGCACAATTTGACCGCGGTGAAATTGATATGGAAGGAAAACCGCTTTATCAAGCCTATGGTGCTGGTGAAAATTTTAGCAATAAACAAAATCCCTTTTCAGGAAGAGCAAAGGGATTTGATTTTTCCTCTTCAGGTGGTGCAAGTTTTGATGCGAGTGATATTTTTCGGGATCTGTTTGGAGGAGGTGGTAGCTTTTCGAATTCCACACACTATAACCGTCCCCAACAAGGAGCACATGTTCGTGCTAATCTTGCCATAACATTAGAGCAGATGGTTGGCGCAGAAAAGGTGGAAGCTGTTTTTCCAAATGGAAAAAAGTTAAAAATTAAACTGCCAGATTATATTGAAGACGGACAGACTATTCGTTTAAAAGGTCAGGGAGAAGAGGTACCTCACGGGCAAGCAGGAGATGCATTAATAACCATTCAGATTCAAAAACATCCTCGTTTTCGGGTTGAAGGAAGAGCACTCCATCTTGATTTACCAGTTTCTCTTAAACATGCTGTTTTGGGAGCAAAAGAAGAAGTTGAGACGTTGGAGGGGCGTGTGGTTTTAACGATTCCTGCGTGGTCAAGTTCTGATCGCGTTTTACGGTTGAAAGGGAAAGGGCTTCGTTTAAAAAATGGTACAAGAGATGATCTTTATGTGCATGTTCGCATTATGTTGCCGGGAGATGAAAATGCCGCCGCACTAGAACAGTTTTTGCAAATGCAACAAGATTAATTTTAAAAATTTTATATATAAAAGCGTAGTTTTTGTTTGATTTTAAACCAATTGCTTGAAGAAAAAGTTGACCTGTGTCATAGGCAGGTGAATAATACTAATTTTAAGTAACAATGGGGCAGTGCTGATGGCTAAGGGTAATGGTTTATTGTACGGTAAGCGTGGTTTAATTTTGGGGTTGGCCAATAATCGCTCCATCGCTTGGGGAATCGCTAAAGCGGCAAGTGGCGCAGGGGCAGAGCTTGCTTTTACCTATCAGGGTGAAGCAATGAAAAAGCGTGTCGAGCCTTTGGCTGAAGAATTAAAGGGATTTGTTTGTGGACATTGTGATGTTTCTGACAGTGTCTCTATTGATACGGTCTTTAGAGAAATAGAGAAGAAATGGGGAAAACTTGATTTTTTAGTTCATGCTATTGGTTTTTCTGATAAAGATGAATTAAGTGGTCGTTATATTGATATCAGCGAATCAAATTTTATGATGACCATGAATATTTCCGTTTATTCCCTAACAGCTCTAACGAAGCGTGCAGAAAAATTGATGCCAGATGGTGGTTCAATCTTGACACTAACCTATTATGGTGCAGAAAAGGTTGTTCCCAATTATAATGTAATGGGGGTTGCCAAAGCCGCTCTTGAAGCGAGCGTGAAATATTTAGCGGTAGATTTAGGTCCCCAAAATATTCGTGTTAATGCTATATCTGCTGGACCAATTAAAACGTTAGCGGCTTCTGGTATTGGTGATTTTCGTTATATTTTAAAATGGAATGAATATAATGCTCCATTACGTCGTACGGTAACAATTGAAGAGGTTGGTGATTCTGCGCTTTATTTTCTTTCAGATTTGTCTCGTTCTGTTACCGGTGAAGTCCATCATGTCGATTCGGGTTATAATATCATAGGTATGAAGGCAGTTGATGCACCAGACATTTCTGTCGTTAAAGAATAAAGTTTGGTTTATAAGATTTTATTAGACAGCAGTAATTTGACCAAATTTAAGGTGTCCAAGAGTATTTGGGAGAAAAGAGCTGTTTTGTGTATAGCACACAACATACGTTATCGTTGTATATATTTGACAGAGAAATGGATCTTTTTTCATGTCGCATAATACATTTGGTCATTTGTTTCGTGTAACAACATGGGGTGAAAGTCATGGTGCTGCTCTTGGTTGTGTCATTGATGGTTGTCCACCTGGAATTATTTTTACTCTTGCAGAAGTTCAAGCTTATCTTGATAAACGCAAGCCAGGACAATCAAAATACACAACGCAGCGCCGAGAACCAGATGAAGTAGAGGTCCTTTCAGGAGTTGTTGTTCAAGACGATGGAACGACATTGGTGACAACAGGTACACCAATTTCTCTGTTGATTCGAAACACAGATCAACGCTCTCAAGATTATGGAGCAATTGCTCATCAGTATCGTCCAGGACATGCGGATTATACTTATGATATTAAATATGGCATTCGTGATTTTCGAGGCGGGGGACGTGCTTCGGCAAGGGAGACGGCAGCACGTGTTGCAGCAGGTGCATTTGCTCGTAAAATCGTTCCTGGTTTGATTGTACGAGGAGCAGTGATAGCAATTGGTCCTCATAATATTAATCGTGATCGTTGGGATTGGTCAGAGGTTAATAATAATCCTTTTTTTACAGCTGATGCAGAGATGGTTCACATTTTTAGTGACTATATCAGTAAACTCCGTAAAGAGGGGACATCTGTTGGTGCGGTTGTTGAGATCGTTGCAGAAAATGTTCCGGCAGGTTTAGGAGCTCCTATTTACGCAAAGCTTGATCAAGATATTGCCTCGTTACTTATGTCGATTAATGCGGTAAAAGGTGTGGAAATTGGTGATGGTTTTGCGGCAGCCCGCTTGAGGGGAGAAGAAAATGCCGATGAAATGCGAATGGGAAATGATGGAAAACCGCTTTTTTTATCAAATCATGCGGGAGGTATTTTAGGGGGAATATCGAGTGGACAGCCGATTGTTGCGCGTTTTGCTGTAAAGCCTACTTCATCAATTTTAACACCTCGTCGTTCCATTGATGTTGATGGTCATGATATAGACGTTATAACAAAGGGACGTCATGATCCATGTGTTGGGATTCGTGCCGTTCCTGTTGGTGAAGCGATGGTTGCTTGTGCTATTGCTGACCATTATCTAAGACATCGCGGTCAAGTTGGGTGATTGAAAAGGTGAACAATGGCGTATGATGAAAAAAAAATTGTTTCTGCACTTAAAGCTTTTGAACGCGGTGAAATTGTTGTGGTGACAGATGATGATGACCGTGAAAATGAGGGTGATTTAACTGTTGCTGCAGCGCATTGTACAGAAGAAAAGATGGCGTTTATTCTTCGTCACACAACAGGTATTGTGTGCACACCTATGCCAAAAAAAGAAGCAAAACGGTTTAATCTTTCTCCTATGGTACCAGATAATAACTCTGCACATGGGACGCAATTTACGGTTACTGTTGATTTTAAACACGGCATAACAACAGGGATCTCAGCACATGACCGTACATTAGCTGTACGTAATCTTGCGAATTCAAATGCAAGTGCGGATGATTTTGTTCGTCCAGGGCATGTTTTTCCTTTAATTGCGCATGAAGGGGGAGTGCTCATGCGTTCAGGTCACACGGAGGCCGCTGTTGATTTATGTAAATTAGCTAATTTGCCGCCGGTTGGTGTTATCGGTGAGTTAGTTAATGATGATGGAAGCGTTAAACATGGCGATCAGATTATGAAATTTGCGCAAGAACATCGGTTGCATATTATAACGGTTGCAGATTTAATTGCTTACCGCCAACGTAAGGAAATATTGATCAAGCATGTTGGAGAAATGCCTATTGAAACATTCGTAGGTCCCGCTATTGTTCAAAGTTATCAACTCCCTTGGGAAGTCGTTCAGCATATTGCAATTGTTTTTGGTGATGTCCGTGAGGGTGAGAATATTCCTGTGCATTTACATCATGAAAACATTGTAAGTGACGTTTTTTGTCAAACTTCAGATATTATGGTGATGATGCGGCGTATGATGGAAAAAGAAAAACGTGGCGTATTTATTTATTTGCGTGAAGGATCTGTTATACAATCAACTGTTGGTATTCAAAACATGACAAGAAACAGTTCAGAAAACCATGTGCAGGCGATTGCACGCGAAGAAGAATGGCGCAAAATTGGTTTAGGATCACAAATTTTAAAATATTTAGGAATAGGCTCTGTTATTGTTTATGCTTCTAAAGAGCATCATTATGTAGGTTTGGAAGGTTTTGGAGTTCGTATATCCAGAACAGATATTTTTTGAGGTTCATATGAAAAAAGAGATACAAGAGGGGGATATTACGACCTTAAGCTTTGAGCAAGCGCTTAAGCAACTTGAAGTTATTGTCGAAAATTTGGAACGTGGCGATGTGCCTTTGGAACAATCCATTGATATTTATGAACGCGGTGAAGCGCTTAAAAAGCATTGTGAAAAACTCTTAAGAGTTGCTGAAGCTAAAGTTGAAAAAATCCAGCTTTCAGAAGAAGGTTTTCCAGAAGGAGTGGAACCACTTGATGCTAAATAATTTAAATCTTTTTGGATATTTATTGTGGGACTTAAGAGAAGCAATAACCTTAGTTTATAAACAGAAAGTTTTATTGATTTCTTTTTTATAAAATAAGTTAAAAATGAGGAAATTATAGCTCATCTCAAATAGAAAAGAGCATTTTTCAGTAAAAAAGATGCAAAACTGTAAATAAAAGAGTAGAGAAGATATATTTTTATCATTGTGTTTTCTTGAGTTAAGATAATAGGAAGGATTTTTTTTTGTCTCAGGTCTTAACACCATTGCTTGACCGTGTTTGTTTTCCGCAAGATTTGCGGGCATTGCCTGAGTCTGATTTGGTACAGTTGGCTGATGAGTTGCGGACCGCAACAATTGATGCGGTTTCTGTAACAGGTGGTCATCTTGGGGCGGGACTTGGTGTTGTTGAGCTCACTGTTGCATTACATTATATTTTTAATACACCAGAGGATAGGATTATTTGGGATGTTGGTCATCAAACCTATCCACACAAGATTTTAACGGGGCGTAGAGAAAAAATTCGCACATTACGTCAGGAGGGCGGATTATCTGGTTTTACAAAACGTTCAGAAAGTGTGTATGATCCATTTGGAGCGGGGCATTCGTCTACTTCTATTTCAGCGGGGCTTGGTATGGCAGTGGCAAGTGCTTTGAAAGCAGAGACAAGACGCAATATCATAACTGTCATTGGTGATGGTGCAATGTCTGCGGGCATGGCTTATGAAGCCATGAACAACGCTGGTGCTTTGAATGCACGCTTGATTGTTGTTCTTAATGATAACGATATGTCTATAGCACCACCTACAGGTGCTATGAGTGCACATCTTGCACGATTAGTGTCTCGTCCTTCTTATCGTCATTTGCGTGAACGCGTAAAGATGTTGAGCGAAAAATTGCCAAAGTTTTTTTTGGATAAAGCCCGTCGTTCAGAGGAATTTGCGCGTGGCCTTTTGGTTGGGGGAACTTTATTTGATGAGCTTGGCTTTTATTATGTTGGACCCATAGATGGGCACAATTTGGGGCATTTATTGCCTGTTTTTAAAAATGTTCGTGAATATCCTAATGGTCCTGTTTTGGTGCATGTTGTAACCCATAAGGGAAAGGGATATCCACCTGCAGAGGCCTCGTCTGATAAATATCATGGTGTTAATCGTTTTGATGTCACGACAGGAAAACAGGTAAAAGCATCAAGTAATATTCTACCCTATACCAAGGTATTTTCTAAAGCTTTAATAGAAGAAGCTCGCCATGATGATAAGATTGTTGGCATAACAGCAGCGATGCCAACAGGGACAGGACTTGATTCTTTTGCGAAAAAATTTCCTGAAAAAATGTTTGATGTTGGTATCGCTGAGCAACATGCCGTAACTTTTGCGGCAGGACTTGCTTGTGAAGGGTATAAGCCTTTTGTTGCAATTTATTCTACTTTTTTACAGCGTGCTTATGATCAAATTATTCATGATGTATCAATTCAAAAATTACCGGTACGTTTTGCTATTGACCGAGCAGGTTTTGTGGGGGCAGATGGTGCAACACATGCTGGAAGTTTTGATATTGTTTTTTTGGCGACTCTTCCTGAGTTTGTTGTTATGGCACCTTCTGATGAGCTTGAACTGATGCATATGGTGCGTACAGCTGCAGCTTATGATCAGGGACCAATTTCTTTTCGTTATCCGCGTGGTGAGGGGATTGGTATAGATTTACCGCAACGTGGTGAGTTATTAGAAATTGGAAAAGGGCGCGTTCTGCGTGAAGGAAATAGAATCGCTTTGGTTTGTTTTGGAACGCGGATGTCAGAAGTGTTGCAAGCTGCTGATGCGTTGGAGGCTGAAGAATTGTCTACAACGGTTGCAGATGCACGGTTTGCAAAACCTTTAGATAAAGATTTGATGCGTCGTTTGGCACGTGAGCATGAGGTATTGGTGACAATTGAAGAAGGGGCAATCGGTGGATTTGGAGCGCACATATTACAATTTTTAGCGCAAGAAGGGCTCTTAGAGCATGGTTTGAAAGTTCGTACACTAAAATTTCCTGATGAATATTTGAATCATGGTTCACCAGAAAAAGTTCTTTCACGTGTCGGACTTGACGCTATGGGTATTTTAAACACGGTTTTTGCTGTTTTGGGACGCGAGATTCGAACAGGATAGAAAATTCGAGTATGAGATGGCTTCCAGAAAAAGACTCGATATTTTTTTAGTTGAAAAAAACTTTTTTACGACACGTTCACGCGCACGTGATGCAATTATGCGCCAAACTGTTAAAGTTAACGGAGAAATCGTTTTTAAAGCTGGGCAAATCGTTTTTGATGATGCAGAGATTACCGTTTGTGATCCAGCGCAGAATTATGTTTCTCGGGCAGCGTTAAAATTGATTGCTGCACTTGATGCATTTCCAATTATAACGGACAAAGTGACAGCCATTGATGTTGGTGCATCAACAGGTGGTTTTACGCAAGTTCTCTTAGAGCGTGGAGCAGATCATGTCATTGCCGTTGATGTTGGGCATCATCAATTTGATAAACGTTTATTGGGCAACAGTGCTATAACGTTATTAGAAGGCTTGAATGTCAGAGATTTTAAACAGGAACATTTAGGTGGGCGAGAAATTGATCTTATCGTTTCAGATGTTAGCTTTATTTCGCTCAAACTTGCGTTGCCTCCCGTGTTGTCTTTAGCCAAGAAGGGTGCCCAAGCTGTTTTACTGGTAAAGCCTCAGTTTGAGGTTGGTCGTAAACACTTTAGTAAGGGAGGAATATTAAGTCCATCAAGTGCTAAGGAAACTGCTGAGGCGCTTTTTGTTTGGTTAAATACACAAACAGGGTGGAGTGCAAAAGGTTTAATTTCTTCCCCTATTACAGGTGGTGATGGCAACGTGGAATATTTACTATTCGGAGAAAAACAAGAGTGAATGACAATGTCATAATCGATCATATCGGAGCAAATGGTTATGGTATTGCTAAGACGTCTCACGGCTTCGTTTCTGTTCCTTTTACTTTACCAGGAGAGTGTGCTGAAATTACTGTTCATGGAAAATATGCAACATATATAACATTAAAAGAAAAATCATCAGAACGCATTGATACTCTTTGTCAGCATTTTGGAGAATGTGGAGGGTGTACTCTTCAGCATTGGCATATGGATGCTTATCGCGTATGGAAACAACAATTGGTTGTTGAGGCGCTTAAAAAGTATGGACTTAATAATGTTGTTGCGACTTTAATAGAATGTAAACCTTATAGCCGACGGCGGATTACTCTAACAGCATCCATGACCCCACAGGGGCAAAAAGTTGGTTTTAACCGTTATCTCTCTCATGAGATTGTAGCTCTTGAGGAATGCCCAGTAAGCCGTCCAGAGCTTATTTCTCAGTTGCATAATATCAGAGAGCTCTGTGCTTTTCTAAAGAGCTCTGCCAAACGGTTTCATGTTACGATAACATGTGTTGAAAATGGTTTAGATGTTGCTTTAAGCGGTTGCATTATACAGCATGAATCACTTCGTCAGAGAATGATCAGTGCTGCTCTTTCATATGGGATTATACGTTTATCTGTTGACGGTGAAGTTTTGGTTGAACGAGAAAAACCAGAGATTTACTTTGGAGATGTCCGTGTTGAATTTCCTTCTGGTGGTTTTCTGCAAGCAACTTGTGAAGCTGAAAATATAATGGGCAATATTATTTTGACTCATTTAAAAAAAGCAAAGAATGCTGTTGATTTGTTTTCAGGGGTAGGAACATTTACCTTGCGTATGGCAAAAAAGATGAATGTTCATGCAGTAGAAAATAACGAAGATGCATTAAGAAATCTAAATACAGCAGCACGTTTTGCGACTGGTTTAAAAACGGTCACTTGTGAAAAACGTGATCTTTTCCGACATCCCCTTTCTGTAAAGGAACTTGAATGTTTTGAGAGTGTTGTTTTTGATCCTCCCCGTGCTGGTGCAGAGCAACAAGTACGTGAATTAGCGAAGACTACAGTATCACGTGTTGTGGCAATTTCTTGTAATCCTACTACATTTGCTCGTGATTTATCTCTTCTTGTTGCAGGGGGGTATACAGTAGAAAAAATCATACCGATTGATCAATTTTTATGGTCACCACATGTCGAAATTGTTGCTGTTTTGAGCAAAAAGAAAAAAAAGAAAGGTTGGAAACTTTAGCCTAAAATTTTTTAAATGCCATGAAGATTTTTTTAAAAGTTTACCTGAGTATTATTATAAAATCTCTCCAAAATTTATCTATAATAATAACCTTTTTCTCGTTGAGTTAAGAGCACTGAATGTAGAAAGTGCTTTTTTCTTTTAAGCTTTTTTATTATGAAATATAAAAGACAAGTTACCCCACACAAAAAACCCACACAAAAGACTAATATCTTACGAAAAAGATGTGTCTGAATAAGCCTGTGCCGTCGTTATATTTGCCATCCCCTAATGTTTCTTAAAACTCTTGGTACTTGAGACGGCCCATAAGAGGAATCTTTAGTCTTTTCTTGTACAGTTTTTATCCATATAACTCTCCCCGCCTGTAACGTATAAACGAATGATTTTGATTGATCGAACAGACACAGATTTAAAATGAGAGAATCTTGCGGTATTCAAGGTTCTAATACAATATGAATAACGCTAGATTATCTTTATAAATCAATTCATTGTAATCTCCCCCTCACAAAATGGTCGTAATAGACGAGAAGGAGGCAATACTGGGAAGGAATGAGCAAGCTTATTCCTCTATAAGCGCAGTTCCACCGATTGTCATATTATTGATTCGAAGATGAGGTTGACCAACACCAACAGGGACATTTTGCCCTGCTTTTCCGCACATACCAATACCATTATCTAGTTTACTATCATTACCAATCATTGTGATACGTTTCATAGCATCCGGTCCATTTCCAATAAGAGTTGCACCTTTGATTGGTGCACAAATTTTGCCATTTTCTACTCGGTATGCTTCAGTACATTCAAAGACGAATTTTCCGGAAGTAATATCAACTTGTCCTCCACCAAATGAAACAGCATAGATACCACTTTTAAGTGAAGAAAGGATTTCTTCAGGTGTTTTATCTCCTCCTAGCATGATTGTATTGGTCATTCGTGGCATTGGTGCATAAGCATAAGATTCACGCCGTCCATTTCCAGTTGATTTACCTCCCATAAGCCGTGCATTAAGCCTGTCTTGCATAAAACCAACGAGTTTTCCATCTTCAATGAGAACGTTATATCCTGAAGGGGTCCCCTCATCATCGACAGTGAGAGAGCCACGGCATTGTGGAATTGTTCCATCATCAACAACTGTAACACCTTTTGCTGCAACTTGTTGTCCTAAAAGTCCAGCAAAAGCCGATGTTTTTTTACGGTTAAAGTCACCTTCTAAACCATGACCTACGGCTTCATGGAGCATAACACCAGGCCATCCGTTAGCTAAGACAACATCAAAAGATCCAGCAGGTGCTGCTTCTGCTTCTAAATTTGTTAAAGCCATACGTAAGGCTTCATCCGCGGCTTTTTTCCAATTGTCTTCATGAATAAATTGGTTAAATGCTTGTCTCCCTCCACATCCATAAAAACCATTTTCACGACGATTGCCTTCAGCTGCGACCACAGATATAGAAAGTCGCACAAGGGGACGAATATCACGAACCAAATAACCATCTGCACGTAAAATTTCAACATGTTGTAGCGAGCCGGAAAGAGAAACAGTCACCTGATGCAATTTATCATTTTTAGCACGTAAATAGGCATCAATTTTTTGCAAAAGAGCACTTTTTTCTTCAAATGATGGAGCATCAAGGGGATTATGCGGTTGATAAAGTCTTTTGTTTGTTTGTTGAGGTGCTATGCTATAAGTCCCTGCATGATTATTATAG
Organism: Bartonella sp. AP88HLJMH; assembly: GCF_042195605.1. Classification (NCBI taxonomy): domain Bacteria; kingdom Pseudomonadati; phylum Pseudomonadota; class Alphaproteobacteria; order Hyphomicrobiales; family Bartonellaceae; genus Bartonella; species Bartonella sp. AP88HLJMH. The sequence continues at coordinate 22,913 of NZ_JBHIOR010000002.1, forward strand.
GTAACAGCTTTAGCAGCTTCACTGGCACGTTTGAGTGCAGCAGCTGATAACTCACTAGAGTGAGCATATCCAGTAGCCTCTCCAGCAACAACGCGTAGTCCAAATCCCATATCTTGATGAAATGAACCGTTTTTAAGCTGTCCATTATCAAATAAAAGAGCTTCGCTTTCTGTATACTCAAGGTAAAGCTCACCATCATCAGCATGATGAAGTGTTTCCTGTATAAGTGATTGCACTTTAGAGGAAGCAATATCAAAATGATCAATCAGCGATTTCATAAGAATTATCCTATTTTTATGGGGGCTCAGAAGATTTTTATCAATCTAATTTTAAGAATCTTTCAAAATATACGATGAGATTTTGATTGTTTAAAATGTATTGATTTCATTCATGTCGGTAAGGTTGCATAGGCGTCGCCAAGACCATGAAGGTCAACAAAACCTCCAATCCCTTGTTCCGGAGTTGTAAAGATAAAATAGGTTGCCATTTTTCCTTTTAAAAAGAGCTGCAATATGTCTTCTTTAAGAAAGGCTTCAGCAACACAATTATCACCAAGACAACGACGATATTCCATTCTGCCCATATTTTTATCGTCAATTTTAATTCCAACGCCAGGACGTAATTCAACGCGAATCGGAACAAAAACACGCATCAAGGCACCTTGCTTTTGAGGAAGTTTATAAAATGTAACGCGCAAGGTAATATCTTGACGCCCTTGTGTGTGAACGTTTTGTACAACTTCACACTGCATGTTAGGTGTACCTGGTGGTAGAGAACACACTTTTGTCCATGCACCATAGGTTTGCGGAGCAGGGACATCTTGTGCATAGGGTGTTTGTGCAAATGCATGACTGATAAAACTACTATAAAGCGTGTAAAGAACAGCACCAATAAAAAAAGTTTTTTTGAGTAATTTATAAAGTATCACAGAAAATCCTATCCGACTCAACACCCACAACTATGCATAGATTTACATAAAAAAATGAATTCCCCATAAAAAACCATAACACAAAATCAGTATTTACCCAAATATATTAATTCATATGATATATTTTTATGATACATTTGTAATGTGGAGAGAACGTTGATTGAAAAAATGTATTTTTATTGCCAATATTTCCATTTACTTTTAGGGGATACGTGCGAAAGAGATATTTCATATTTTCTCAAAAATACGATTGGTCTTAATGGGTCATTTCCATACGCTAGATAATATTTGTCAGATAATATTGGATTTGTGAATGACAGAAATGGAAAAGGGCTTTGAGTGGAATGTCAGTTTCAGAAGAATTATCGGTTGTGAATGGTAAATCAACGCCACCAAAATCCGGTATTGGTGATTACATCACATTATTAAAGCCACGTGTTATGTCTCTTGTGGTCTTTACGGCTCTGGTTGGTTTGCTTGTATCGCCTGTTCCTATTAATCCGTGGTATGGTTTTTTAGCAATTTTATGTATTGCTGCTGGTGGCGGTGGTGCGGGAGCACTGAACATGTGGTATGATGCTGACATTGATGCTGTGATGGAACGGACTAAAAAGCGTCCTATTCCCATGGGTAAAATCAGCTCCCAAAAGGCATTTATTTTTGGCATGGTTCTTTCTATGCTCTCGGTATTGGTTATGGGGAGCTTCATTAATTGGTTTGCGGCATTTTTTCTTGCGTTTACGATTTTCTTTTATGTCGTTATCTATACAATTTGGTTAAAGCGTATCACACCACAAAATATTGTTATTGGTGGTGCTTCTGGGGCTTTTCCACCAATGATTGGATGGGCCGTGACAACAGGGACAGTGAGTATTGATAGCTTTTTATTATTTTTAATCATTTTTATGTGGACCCCCCCTCACTTTTGGGCTCTTTCTTTATTTTCATCTCTTGATTATGAGGCTGCAGGTATCCCTATGATGCCTAATGTACGAGGTGAACATTCAACAAAAAAACAGATTTTATTTTATACTGTTTTGATGGCATTGTGTGCTGCTGCTCCTTGCTTTACTGGTCTTGGCGGAATTTTTTATGGTATTTTTTCAACAATTTTAAGCATTATCTTTATTTATTTTGCCTATCGTTTATGGAAAGCTGATACACATAATGAAACTATTTTGATGGCCAAAAAAACGTTTTTCTTTTCGTTACTTTATTTGGCAGCTATCTTTGGAATTCTTTTGATTGAATCTCTTGTTTGGTATTTTATCGCTCTTTAGTTGCGTAAAATGAAAGAGCAAATTTTAAAAGAGCTTTTCTTCAAGAAAATGCTGTAAGAAAACACGATAGAGTGTGTTCTTATGCAAAAGATGATATTGCACGTTTTTTTACATTGCTTATTCATGTATAATAATAGGTTGTTTGAATATATAGCTAAAACTATAGAGATTAAGGATGATTTATGTCTGGACTTCCCCCTTTAACGATACGTCTTTGTGGTCCACGTGGATTTTGTGCAGGGGTTGATCGTGCTATCCAGATTGTTCTGCTTGCATTAAAAAAATATGGTGTTCCAGTATATGTTCGTCATGAAATTGTACACAACCGCTACGTAGTTGAGGGATTACAGCAACGGGGTGCTGTTTTTGTCGAAGAACTTAATGAGATTCCAGAAGAACATCGCAATCAACCAGTTGTTTTTTCTGCTCATGGTGTACCAAAATCTGTTTCAGAAGAAGCACGATACTATAATTTGTTTTATCTCGACGCAACATGTCCGTTGGTCTCGAAAGTTCATAAACAAGCGATACGACATCAACGTCATGGTCGTCATGTTATATTGATTGGTCATGCTGGTCATCCTGAGGTGATAGGGACAATGGGACAGCTTGAAGAAGGGGTTGTGACGCTTATTGAAACGATAGAAGATGCTTTGCATTATCAACCCAATGATCCAGATAAATTAGGATTTGTTACACAAACAACGCTTTCTGTTGAAGATACTGCAGGAATTATCGATATATTACAACAACGTTTTCCTACATTAGCAGCACCAGCGGCTGAATCAATTTGCTATGCTACAACGAATCGACAAGATGCGGTTAAAGCAGCGGCAAAGGGGAGTGATTTGTTTTTGATTGTTGGAGCACCAAACTCTTCTAATTCACGACGTTTAGTAGAGGTTGCCGAAAAGTCTGGTGCGCGGCAAGCTATTTTAGTTCAGCGCGCTGATGAAATTAATTTTGAAAACCTAAAATCTCTTTCTATAGTCAGTCTTTCAGCAGGGGCTTCGGCTCCTGAAATTATTATTGATGAAATTATTTCAGCATTTCGTGAGCGTTATGATGTCACAATAGAATTAGCTGAAACAGTGGTAGAAACGGAAAAATTTTTAGTGAGTCGCGAATTACGCGACGTCATTTTAACGTCTCAAGATATGGCTTTCGTTAATGGTCAAGCAAATAATGCAAAAAATGAAAATCAGAATACAGACATGTCTACAACGAAAGCAGAATAATGGCCGTTTATACAGATATTCACCCAAATGATTTAAAAGTGTTTTTAACACGTTATGCAATAGGATCACTTTTGTCTTATCAAGGTATAGAAGAGGGGATTGAAAATTCTAATTTTATGTTAGAGACAACACAAGGGCGATTTATTTTAACACTTTATGAAAAGCGTATTTCAAAAGATGATTTACCTTTTTTTTGTCGCTTGATGCAGCATTTAGGACAGCGTGGAATTCCTTGTCCTCAACCTGTTATTCAAAATGATGGAATGATGATCTGTGAACTAGCAGGACGTCCTGCTGCTATTATTACTTTTCTGGAAGGAGAGTGGATCCGCCAGCCCAATATAGATCATTGTGGCGAAGTGGGGACGGGGTTAGCACAATTACATTTAGCAGGACAGGATTTTACACTCAGTCGTAAAAATACTCTTTCTGTTATGGATTGGAAGGTATTGTGGCAACGTTGTCAAACCAAAGAAGATGCATTGTTAAAAGAATTTGGACAAAAAATTGAGTTGGAATTGGCTTTTTTACAGGAAAATTGGCCATGTAATTTACCAATAGGCATTATTCATGCAGATTTATTTAATGATAACGTTTTTTTTGTGAATCATCGTCTTTCTGGGATGATAGATTTCTATTTTGCTTGTAATGACTTTTTTGCTTATGATTTAGCGATTTGTTTAAATGCTTGGTGCTTTGAGCCTGATCATTCCTATAATCTTACCAAAGCACGTAAGTTATTGGAAAATTATCAAAAAATAAGACCATTGATCCCTTTAGAATTGGACAAGATGGTCTTATTAGCTCGTGGTGCATCTCTACGTTTCTTACTCACACGTCTATATGATTGGTTTAATACACCGCCTAATAGCTTTGTTATTAAGAAAGATCCATGGGAGTATTGGCACAAGCTTTGTTTTTTCAGTAATGTAAATTCGCTAAGTGAATTAGGTTTTTAAATTTTATGGCAACTCAACAAAAAGTCGTTGAAATTTATACAGATGGTGCTTGCTCAGGGAATCCTGGAGTTGGAGGATGGGGAGCAATTTTACGCTGGAATGGTCATGAACGGGAGCTTTATGGCGGTAAGATCCATACGACAAACAATCAAATGGAACTCATGGCGGCAATTTGTGCATTAAAGGCGCTTAAAGAGCCCTGTTTGGTCGATCTTTATACAGACTCAGTTTATGTACGTAACGGTATATCTAAGTGGATTGAAGATTGGAAAAAGAATAATTGGCGCACTGCATCAAAAAATCCTGTTAAAAATATGGAGCTATGGCAAGCTCTTGAGGATGCTAGTTCTTGTCATACAGTTAGATGGCACTGGGTAAAAGGGCATGCGGGACATCCAGAAAATGAACGCGCAGATGCCCTTGCTCGCAAAGCAATTACTCAATATCGTGAAAATGGACGTTTTCCAGCATAATTGCTTTTTGAGAGCTTTTTCTTTTATCACGGAGACGCAAGAGGGGTTGGCTGCGTATGGAATATGAATGTTCCACTTAAGGCGTGATCTTTAAAAGCAACTGTATAAAAAATTTTTTGGTTTATTTCTTCTGGTGTGAAATAGAGTGGAGCACTGAAGAGTGTATATTCTGCGTTATCACTGACTTTTCTTGCTGCTCCAATTTGCATTTCTCCTCCATCTAAAAAGAGAGAGGAAGGAGTGGTTTTGTTGTTATTTTGTATTTTTATAAGAAGGGTACTATTATTTTTTTCAGCACTTATTTTTAGTGCATTCTGCGTCATGCGGGGCAAAGAATTTTGCGCCTTTTTTAAGAAGGAAGCAGGAAGCTGTTTATTTTTAAGAGCAGATGGCGAAAAATCAAAGTTAACAGTAAATGGAAGACAGATTTTGTGACATAATCCAAGAGTGAAAGCACCACTTAAATTTTTGCTTGAACCAGAAAGATTGAAGGGCAATATTACTTTATCTTTATAACCTAATGACCAATCATTTTCTGTTTCAAAAAGCTGTGGAGTAGGATAAAAGATTTCATAAGAAATCTGTTGGTTGAAATTAAAAAATGGTGCCATGCCAGAATTACCTGGATTACGCCAGTAAGTTTTCCATCCTGGTTTAAGCTCAATTTCAATAATGCCTTCTCTTATTCCAGAAAGAGAAGGTTCAGTGATCGCTAATCGGATACGACCACCATCTGATTCATACCAAGATGTTGCGAAAAGCTGGAGTTTTTGTTCTGTTTGAGCATTTACAGGAATGTTAAGTAATTCTAAAACTATGAATGTTAAGCTTAAAGTAACTAAAAGCTTTTTATAAAAGAAAGTTGCGATATTTTGTAAATTTGTAAATATATAACTTTTTTTCATTGGAGTTTTATTTTCCTAGTGTGCTAAATGAACAAACTTTTATCATGTCAATTATGGAGAATAACAGATTAATGAAGCGGTGTAATGGCTTTTTAGGTGGACAATTACTCATAGCAATGCCTGGGATGAATGACAAACGCTTTATTCGTTCTGTTATTTATATTTGTGCGCATTCTGATGCCGGTGCGATGGGCATCATTCTCAATCAATTGCATCACATTGATTTTCCAGAGCTTTTGCTTCACTTAGGAATCATAGACAGTGGCCAAAAAAAAAGTCTTTCTGAACCAATAAAACAGTTTCCAGTTCGCTATGGTGGTCCTGTTGATCCTTCGCGTGGTTTTGTCCTTCATTCAGATGATTATGCTTGTGAAGAAACTGTTTTTATTGCGGATAAGATCTGTTTTACTGCGACAATTGATATATTAAAAGCGATCAGTTGTGAACAAGGTCCGCAACATGCACTGGTCGCATTAGGCTATGCTGGATGGAAAGCGGGGCAACTTGAGGCAGAAATTTCTGCAAATGGTTGGCTAATCAGTTCTACATCACCTAGTTTTCTTTTTGAAAGCGATTTAAGCTGCAAGTATGATAAAAGTTTAACACGCATGGGTATCGATCCAACTTATCTTGCTTCTGAAATGGGACACGCGTAGAGTTTTTTCTAAGCTTTTTAACTTTACACGTTATTTTATCCCTTATGTTTTTATTTTATAAGGGAAATGGCTCTGAACGAGCGTAATTAATTCTTCTATGGCAATCGGTTTCGTTACAAGTGTACTTTGAACATATTTACAGCCTTCTTGACGGAGGAAGATTGCTTCTTTTTCATTTTCAACACCTTCTGCGATAATTTGCAAATTAAGATCTGTTGCCATATTAATGATAGACTTTAGAACAATTTTCTTCTTAAGAGAGTCGATTGAGATAAGTGAACGATCAAGTTTAACCATATCAAATGGATAACGTACGAGATAGGTCAGAGACGAATAACCTGTTCCAAAATTATCGAGTGCGAGATTCATTCCAAGTGTTTTAATTTGTTCAAGAAAGTGCGCTGATTGTTCAGGATTATTTCTTAAGACAAATTCAGATATTTCAATCATCAGACGCCCTTTGTGGAGCGGATGGCGAAGCAAAGCGGCACGCAATTGACTGATAAAACGAGGATGAATCATTTCTGCGCTTGGTAAATTAATTGAAATAAAGAAAGATTGTTGGGAAAACTTTTCTTGTACATTTATAAGATCAATAATGGCATTATCGATGATAAATTGTGACAAATCCATAACAATTTGTTCATTTTCTACGATTTTTATGAAATCAGAGACATTTAAATTTCCATAAGTGGGATGATGCCATTCTACAATTGTTTCAAAACCAATAATATGTCCGTCTGATAAATTAAGAATAGGATGGTAGAGGATTTTCATCTCATTACGTTTTATGGCATAATGAACATCTTTCTCCAGAGTATTATGTTCGAGACCCAAAGTGCGAAAATTAGGACGAAAAGGTTCAATATGGTTCCCACCCATTTGTTTTGCGCGAATCATCGCTAACTCACTATCATTAAAAATATCTTTAGCCGTCGATCGGCTTTCACTCCATGTAACCAATCCGATAGAGGTTGAAAGGATTATTTTATTTTCTGAAAGTGAAATAGGTGCTGAAATTGTTTTGTGCAAATGATCTGCAAATGCTGCAATTTTTTGTGGTTCGGTTTCACTGAGTAAAATAATTGCAAAGCGGTCTGCTGAAAGACGCGATAAGGTGTCTTGAAAGTTAATGAGACGATTTAAACGACGTGCGATTATAAGCAGTACAGTATCCCCAACTGCTATGCCTAATTTGCGATTAATTTGGCGAAAATTGTCAAAATCAATCATAAAGACAGTTGGTCTAATTTTGATATTTGCTTTCGCTAAAGAGGTATAATTTTGTAGTCTATCAAAGAAAATTTGTTGGTTAGGAAGTCCAGTTAAGCTGTCGTGGATTGCATCATGCAATAAGCGTTCTTCGGATTTTTTATGGTTAGTAATATTGACAATGGTTCCAATGACACGTGTGATTTTTCCATCTTTTTGCATAGCCGGACGTGCACGAAGAGAAAACCAATGATAATAACCACCACCGGAAGAAAGCCGAAAAATTTGATCAATGCGCCCTTTTTTATTTTTAAGAATGATATCCAATACGGCTTGAAAGCGTTCACGATCATCATGGTGCAAGGCTGAAATCCAGTTGCGCATAGGTCCATTGAGGTTATGAATTTCAGTACCAAAAAGGGTTGCCATGTTTGGATGTACAACAATACGATCACGCTCAATATTCCAATCCCAAATAATATTTCCAGCTCCCTTTGCTGCGAGTACTTGTTGTTCAAGGTCGGAAAATATTCCTTCATGGAAAGCGTCATTAGAAAAAGTTTGTTGCAGGACAGTAAAGCTTATGAGAAGAACAATGAGCACTAATCCTCCCGCTAATGCTGGCTGGATAATATCATTGTTTAAATGTCCAGCTATGCAGGCATAGGCTCCAACACACCAAAAGCTAATGAGCAACCATGTTGGAATAAGCATAATGGCGCGGTCATAGCTTCTGATTGAGAAATAGATGATTAATATTATACCAAGCACAGCGGTAAGGCCAAAAGACAAACGCGCAATTCCAGCTGCTCTGATGGGATCATAAATAGCAAAGGCTCCTAGACTGCAAAACGCAATGGTCCAAGCGATAGCACCGTAACTAAAATGATAATGCCAGCGGTTAAGGCTGAGATAGGTAAAAAGAAAAATGAAGAGTGTAGCAGTAAGTGCTACTTCTGTACCAGCACGCCAGATTGGTTGGGTTGTGAGTGTAACTGCAAAGAATTTATTTAAAAAGTTGAAGTCAATACCAATATAAAAAAGCACAGCCCAAGCAACTGCCGCTGTTGCAGGAAACAGCCCTGTTCCACGGACGACGAAGAGAACAGTTAACAAAAGCGCTAAGAGACCTGATATCCCAAGAAGAATACCATGATAAAGCGTATAAGAATTAATTGCATCTTTATAAGCTTCAGGTTGCCATAAATAGATTTGCGGTAGATTTGCAGAGTTAAGTTCGGCCACAAATGTAATAACAGCACCAGGGTTAAGGGTAATACGAAAGATATCAGAGTTTGCACTAAGTTGACGATCGAGGGAAAAACCTTCGCTTGGCGTTATGGATTGAATCCTTGATGATCCAAGGTCTGGCCAAAAAAATCCAGAACGTGCCATGCGGTAATGGGGGGCAACGATGAGACGATCAACTTGTTCATCTGTTGGATTTGCAAGAGAAAAAACTGCCCAATTTCCGGAAAATTTTTCATTTTTTGCCTGCACTTCAATACGCCATACAATACCATCTGGTCCTGGTGCTGTACTTGTTTGAAAAATAGAGTTGTTTGTATGGTGAATTTCAATTGCTTTTGAGAGATCAAGAGCAGCATCTTGAGAAGAAATTTTAATTGGTTCAATTGCTTGTGCTGATGTAAGATGGACAAAAGAACTAACGACTACAATGAAAATGATGTCAATTATTTTACGCAAACTCTTCACAATGTCCCACTCTCAATATTTTAGGATGTTTAATTTTCATTTCGACTTTTGAGAAAAAACGTCCACCTTTTATAATTTATTTACATAATAAATTGTTATCACTTTTTCTTAAGTTATGTGATTTTATATACAAATAGACCACACACCCATTTGCTTCAATGGAACCTGAAGCGAATGAAGTTTTATATTTTAAAAGGGCAAAGTTAAACCATGAATTTCCAGATTTCACGGATATACCTTCACTTATTAGAATCTTTATCACATGAAGTATGAATTGGGTAGTTTTGTACGCCTATTTGCCCAATATTTCCAAAACTTATTTAATGAGGAGAGCTTTTGTGGTAAATTTTATGATAAAATATGTGATGTTATTGTGATGCTGCTTTGAAAAGAAGTTTTTACTTTAGCTTGTATGAAAGAGTTGACGTTAAATCATCAAAATTTATGAGGGGTCCTACAGGTCCGACAGCAGTTAGTGTTGGAGTGGAGTTTGTAAAAAGACGATGTGCTAAATCAGTTAATCTTTTAGGAGTGATGAGATTAAGGCGTTCAATTGTTTCCGATATTGGAATTGGTCGACCATAAAGGAGTATTTGGCGAGCAATGAGATGTGCTTGACTAGAGGGATTTTCCTGTGACATTGTCAGATTTGCACGATATTGCGTTTGTGCTCGTTGCAGTTCGTTGGTGTGAATATTTTTGCTGACCTTGGAAAGTTCATCAAGAATCACAGGAATAAGTTCTTTGAGCCCTTCTTGTCCGGTAGCTGCGTGAACACCAAAAAGCCCAGTATCTGAAAATCCCCAATGAAAAGCATAAATAGAATAGCATAATCCACGTTTCTCTCTTACCTCTTGAAAAAGACGTGAAGACATACCACCACCAAGAATGATAGAAAGAATTTGGGCTGCATAAAAATCACGCGCGTGATAAGCACGTCCTTCAAACCCTAGAACAACTTGTGTATCCATTAAATCGCGATATTCACGAAAGTCGCCACCGACATAATTTGCAAGATTAGTAAGAGGTGCGGTTGAATGGGAGCGAAAAGTACCAAGACGACTTTCAACTTCTCGCAAGAAACTTTCGTGCTTTACAGCTCCTGCAGCAACGACAATCATACGATCTGCACTATATTGTTTATTGATGAAATCATGGAGATCAGTAGATGTAAATGATTGAATAGTTTTAGCTGTTCCTAAAATAGAGCGTCCAAGGGATTGATGACGAAAGGCTGTTTCTGTAAAGTGATCAAAAACAATATCATCAGGAGTGTCATGGGCAGCACCAATTTCCTGAAAGATTACTTGTTTTTCTCGTTCTAGTTCATCGTCGTCAAATTTTGAATGCATTAAAATATCGGCTAAAATATCTATAGCAAGTGGGATATCGCTTTTAAGAACACGTGCAAAGTAAGCTGTTGTTTCAATACTGGTTGTAGCATTGATTTCACCGCCAACATCTTCAATATCGGTTGCAATTTGAAAAGCAGTACGGTTTTCGGTTCCTTTAAAAGCCATATGCTCAAGAAGATGAGCAATACCATGCTGTGTGGAGGTTTCATTGCGTGAGCCCACTTTGACCCATATTCCGAGGGCAACACTATCAATTTGTTGCATTGTATGTGTGGCGATAGTCAAACCATTACTAAGGCGACATATATCTACATCCATGTATTTACAACTCCATTAAATAAGCTAAATACCTCATTGTAAGGGTATCAGAATATTCTTGATTTAAATTAATGCAGCTAACTTTAATAAGATGCACGCGATTTTAAAGAAATATAATCTTTTACTATTTTTTCATCATTAGCAAGATTTATAAAATGTTCTTCATGTTTCATTACATCATTGAGATGAGATGGCCATGGAGCATGAAGTCCACAAGCGCTTTTAATAGTATCAGGAAATTTAGCTGGATGAGCCGTGGCAAGAACGATCATTGGAATATGCGGTTTTTTGTTTTCACGCGCTACTTGAAGAGCGACCGCTGTATGTGGATCAACAAGATAGCCACTTTCCTTATAGACACTATCAATTGTTTGAGCTGTTGCAGCCATGTTGCTTTTTCCAGCGGAAAATAGGGAACGAATATTTTTGAGTTGCTTTTCATCAAGAGTAAAAAGACCCGTTTTTTTCAAGTTTTCCATTGCATTGCGAATCCACATTGGATCACGATTGCCACTTTCAAAGAGCAAACGTTCAAAATTAGAAGAGACCTGAATATCCATAGAAGGTGATGTTGTATGGACTATTGGTTGTGTTTTGTAAGTACCACTGGTCAATGTACGTACAAGGATGTCGTTATCATTCGTTGCGATGACCAGTTGAGCAATGGGTAATCCCATACGGGCTGCGACATAACCTGCAAAAATATCACCAAAATTTCCAGTAGGAACAGTAAATGAAACAGCTCTATCAGGTGCTCCTAAAGAAAGTGCAGATGAAAAATAGTAAACAATTTGCGCCATGATACGCGCCCAATTTATAGAATTAACACCTGAAAGTGCTCTTTTTTTACGAAAATTGTGGTCATTAAACATTGCTTTGACAAGAGCTTGGCAATCATCAAAATTTCCTTCAATGGCAATGGCATGAACATTGGAACAATGATTGGTTGTCATTTGCCGTTGTTGAACAGGCGATACACGTCCTTTAGGAAATAAAATAAAAATATCTGAGTGTTCTTTTCCAGCAAAAGCTTGTATCGCAGCTCCTCCTGTATCACCTGATGTTGCAGCAATAATCGTTGCACATCTATTTTTTTCAGTCAAAACATAATCCATCAGTCGAGAAAGAAACTGCATTGCTACATCTTTAAAAGCTAAAGTAGGACCATGAAAGAGTTCAAGGATAAATTCATCTGCTCCAGTTTGTCGTAAAGGACAGATTGCTGGATGGTGAAAGGTTGCATAAGATTCAGCGATCATATTTTCAAAAGCTGTATATTCGATTTCGTTATTCACAAAGGGCCACAGAATAGTTTTAGCAATTGTTGTATAGGACTGACCACGAAGTGCTCGTAACGCATCAAATGATAGCTGAGGAAATTTATCTGGCAAATAAAGTCCCCCATCACTTGCCAACCCTGTCATGATTGTTTCCGTAAAGCTTAAAGCAGGAGCTTCACCTCTCGTGCTGATATATTCCATAAGTCTTATCCTTTTTTATTTCTGGCAAATTGGTGAAGTTATTTATTTCACGTTTTTCATAATATTTAAATTATTAAATGGATAGAGCTTCTTTTCTTCTTTTTAATTCAATAATGAAAGGAAATAGCCTTAAGCATTTTTATTTTTGAGATATAAACACCAAATGTTCACAGAAAATCTGTTACAGTCAAAAATTTCCTCTCTATTATTCATTCACTTAAATTTTACAACGTATCTTCACTTGTACACCTTCTTAAATAATAAAATTAAATAGATAGAATGGTATTTACTGAAGAACTTTTGTATAAAACTCAATCATTTATAGTTATTTTATGCTCTTAATACTTTGTAACAATTAAATCTGCTAAACTGAATGTTAAAATGATACATCTCAGGACTCACATTGGAAGATTTATAAGGTAATTTTATGGCATTTCGTGTGCAAATCTATACTTTGAATAATCTTTTTTAGCTTAATTTATCACTTTGTATAATAATAGATATTATATTTGTGCTATACAGTATGGTAACCTAAAGTTTATCCATAGAAAACATACAACAGCCTGCTAAATGATGGGAAGCAGGCTGTAAAGTATTTTCATTTTAAATAGAAAAAAATAACTAAGTATCTTTGAATTATTTGCCTTTAATTTTTCCTATTGCCCATCCAATTATCCCGCTAAATATGGCCATAACAGATCCAGTCAAGAATCCAAAACCCAAAGCTCCTACTGTAGAAAAAACTCCTAGCGTAATTGGTTCAAACACTTTCTCAAATTTTCCTTCAAAGGCAGATTCACTTTTTGCTTTATGAGTGAAACTTGGGACATAAAGAGCAGCTATATCGATAGCTTTTTTCTTTCCTTGTTCTATTAAAGAGACAGTTTCCCATTGAGTATCATTTTTCAAATGATTGGCATGAACATTTATAACTTGTGAAAGCAAAAAAGCAACTGCTATAAAAATATTTAATACGTAAGTTTTCAATACTTTAGTCATAGTTTACCACCAATACTTTTATTTTAATCTGAATTGAATAGATGCATCGGCAGAATTAGTGCACATTGAGAGAAACAGAAGCATTTAAAGCTTTTTTCACTCTTAGTGTGATAATTCATTAGTTTTTGTCATCAACAATGGATAAACACGGAATATGTTCATAGTTTATATTTCATATGAGAAGGTCTTATTCTGATGAAATTTCAATTTTAACGAGATTTAAAATACAATATTATTTTACTTATTATCCATCCTAAAAACATGCCTATCGTACTTGATGCATATCCAAGTGCCATCCCCATACCAAAAGCCCCGAGTGTAAGAGGTTCAACAACCTTTTCAAATTTTCCTTCAATAGTAGCTTCATTACCCACTCCATGATTTAGACTAGGTCTATAGAGAGAAACGGTATGGACTGCATCCTTTCTTTTCTGTTCTATTGCAGAAACAAAAATATTCTCACGATGAGTACTATTTTGTAAAGAGTTTGCATGCACATTTACAACCTGAGAAAGAGAAAAGGCAGATATAATGAAAATACTTAATATATGATTTTTAAATAATTTAATCATAATTTACCTCAAAGATTTATACTATTCAATATATATGAGTAAATTTATACTTAATTTATACTTTGGATATTTGGATGTAATCTACAACATTTATATTTTGTAGCATAATGAGCTTCATTATGTAATTATTTACAATGAATTATAGCCACATAATAAAGCTATTATTATAGAGTTCTAGACGAGGTTGAATTATTTGAACATCAATACTATGTCCTTTATCCAACTTATTATCGATCCTATAAAGCTCATTACATGTCCAGTAAACAATAGCCCCATTCCTATAGTCATAGGCTCAACGACCTTTTCAAATTTTCCTTCACCTATTGTTCCATGTTCTGTTTGATAATTTACAGACGGAGCATAGAAAGCAGTCGTAGAAACTACATCGGATTTCGCATATTTTACTTGTTCCATTGGGAAAACAGAAAATTCCTCTTTTGGATTATCGTTTTTCAAATAGTTTGCATTAACATTTACAGTTTGTGAAATAAAAAAAGTGCTCGCTATAAAAATGCTTAAAATATAATTTTTAAATATTTTCACCATAACTTTACCTCAAATATTTTTAAGTTATATATGTAAGAAATATACATAATGTTTATGTATATCACACTATATACAAGCCATATAGTTCAATATGTATTTTTAGTCAATAATAAAAATACATATAAAAATATAACTATAATTTTTATAAACGTTATTGTAAAAAAGTAACAGTAATAATTACAAATTATATTTTTTAAAAACTTTATACAATATTTTATTATGTGTTATATATAAACTAACATATGGTTATCGTATAATTTTTATAAAATGACATTAATATATTTTTTAAATACATTTATAGATAATAAAATTGATCAAAATTTTTACATATTAAATATATAAAAAATTATTTATTATCGATAGTATAATAGAAAAAATGAAATTTATGATGTGGTTATAAAAATATTATTAACAATTAAAATATGAATGGACACGCTAAAATTTTATTATTTATAGTATTTATTATAGATAGTCATTATTGTAGAATGTGTGTTCTATAGATATTATTAAATTATTATTCAATGGTTATTTAATTGCATCGTGATAGCAGAATAATAATTCTTACTTTACTATTAAATATATACATTTATCTTATAGATAATAATATGTTATAGATACTAAAAAATGTACAATTTTCTCATAGTGTAAAGTAGAGTTCCAAATTGGATAGAGATAAATGATATTATCTTTTTATCGCCAATGTGAACAGCATATTACTATGATGCAAGGCAGTGTATAGAAGAATATAATTTAGACATATTTATGAGTGCCAAAAGATCAGCATTGGATAATATTTTTCAATATTTTCTTCTTTCCAAACTGAAAAGCCGCTTTTATTTTTAGAAAGTGGATTACTTTTGAAAAGATCTGATTTCATTGCTTATTTAAAAAGGCTATTAAGTGCTTTCGGAAAATTTTAAGCAACTATTGGTATCTCTGTCGCTTGTTTAACATGATTATATGTTTCATATTTATGTGCTTTTTTAAAGAAACCGTTCTCAAGGTACTCAAGCCTATTTTGCAATGATAGATATGATGATAAAGCCCCCATAATATAAAATTCTTAGGGCATCAGAATTTTT
Organism: Bartonella sp. AP88HLJMH; assembly: GCF_042195605.1. Classification (NCBI taxonomy): domain Bacteria; kingdom Pseudomonadati; phylum Pseudomonadota; class Alphaproteobacteria; order Hyphomicrobiales; family Bartonellaceae; genus Bartonella; species Bartonella sp. AP88HLJMH. Next base: position 38,633 of record NZ_JBHIOR010000002.1, read on the forward strand.
GACGTTTATAAAGAAGAAAGATGGCATTGCCATACACTTTTCTCGCTCCTAATGTTGCTACAATTTTTGCCTTTTGAGATGATTCATTAAAAGGCATTTTTATTTCTTTATTTATTTAATTCAACATATCCAGATTTGAAATGAGAGAATCTTACAATATTCGGTTTTTTTGCTTAATTTGAATAATGATAAATTATGATTATAAATCAATATATTGTCTGTAAATTACTTGGTATGAAATGTTTTTTATAAAATGCACATCTTCATAAGAGTGTATTCTTTTTGTTTTTTGTAATCTTAGGGAGGTTGTACCAATTGATGCTGTTAAAATACTATTTAAGCAGCAAAGTAAATAAGCCTTCAACAAGTTTATGATGGATTGAGTAAATATAAGCCTTTGTAACTCAAAAAGGACGCATTTGTCATTTTCAATAAACTCTTGTGTTCCATAGATTCCGCGAATTTTAATATTTCTTTTTTGACAAATATAATAATTTATCAGGATGAGCTGCTGTGGTTGGGAGTGGGATATTGGATTTGAGATAGATAAGCAGGGTTTAATTTTTATGAGTTTGCACCCCTGTTTTTTGCTTTTTTTTTAAGTACGTGCAATGGTTAACAGACTTATGATCTCAATGAGGTGCTATATTTTTCCTTCACATTGAGATGCAATTTACCCGTGTCGTGAATTACGCATTTATTGAAGTCATTATAAAAGGAGCAGCGAGAAGAGCAGGACATTTGAATAAAAATGCTTCTTACAAGAGTTTACAAATTGATATATTCAAGAAATTTTTTATAATAGATCTCGCCATACTGCCATTGCTTCTAAGACTTCTCCTAAATGAGCATGTTTTGCAATAACTGTTTCTGCACCAGCTTCTGCAAGTGCATTAGAGTGGCCAAGATAGCTATGTGATCCTCCCGTAAAGCCGATGACACGCATGCCTGCTGCTATGGCTGCGTGTACACCATGAAGTGAATCTTCTATAACGATAGTGTTTTGGGGCTCTGCCTGTAATTGTTGTGCGGCAAAAAGGAAAACATCAGGGGCCGGTTTCGTTCTTTTTGTTCCAACTTCAGGTGCTGAAAATATTTTACCTTCAAAAAGGTCATAGAGATCAACCGTGATGAGCATCTCTTTTATATCTACGCTTTTTGCATTAGAGCAGATACAGTAGGGATAGCGTGTTTGGATAATTTCTACAGCTTCTCTTACATCATCAATAGCCCGTAATTTAGTTTTTATTTGTGTACGAAAAATATTAGTCATTTGATCTATGAGATGAGCAGAAATAGGTTTTTCTGTTTCCTGTTCAACGTGTTTAAGAATATCGCGAAAGATAAGCCCTGCAAAACGCTCACTCAATTCTTCGGGTGATATTTCATATCCTGTTTGTTTGAGCAATTGAGATCCAATTTTTGCTGCAAGATATTCAGAGTCGACGAGAACTCCGTCACAATCAAAAATAATAAGATCTATCTGAGGCATAAGATATTCCTTTACATGTTACGAGATGGACAACTTTCATGAAAACGATATTGAGAAGATCTTATTTCATAAAAATACGCTTTGAAAATGATTCTTAATTCTTTTACGAAATAAAAGATATGGGAACAGTACATTGAAAAAAAGAAAATTAAGGTTTCATTCATATGAAAGTTTTTTTTTACTAAAAAAACAAAAACAATCATCAATTTTGTAGAACTTTAACGATACGTTTACGCTATTTTGTAAATATAGATTGGTAATGCGGGCCTATAAACTATTTTGGTTGATTATAGGGCAAATTCAGTTAATTTTGTTGGGTTTTTCATGACAGTTATTCAGCTTCAAAAAGATTTCCTTCGTACTCCCTCACAAATGCCATGGCGCAATAAAATTTTTAAAGGAGATTGTGTTTCCGTTTTAGAAAAACTTCCAAAACATTCTGTTGATATGATTTTTGCGGATCCACCCTATAATTTGCAATTGGATGGAGCTTTATACCGTCCAGATCATTCGCTTGTTGATGCGGTTGATGATGCATGGGATCAGTTTGAGAGTTTTGCTGCTTATGATGCTTTTACTCGTGCATGGTTGCTTGCTTGTCGTCGTGTATTAAAACCCAACGGAACACTTTGGGTTATCGGATCTTACCATAATATTTTTCGGGTTGGGACGGCATTACAAGATTTAGGTTTTTGGATGCTTAATGATATTATTTGGCGCAAGAATAATCCGATGCCTAATTTTCGAGGGCGCCGTTTTCAAAATGCTCATGAGACGCTTATTTGGGCCGTGCGAGATCAAAAAGATAAAAAGTACACATTTAATTATGATGCCTTAAAAGCGGCAAATGAAGATCTACAAATGCGTTCAGATTGGCTTTTCCCTCTCTGCACTGGAGCTGAACGTTTAAAGGATGATTCGGGGCGTAAATTACATCCAACACAAAAACCGCAAGCGTTATTAGCGCGTATTATTATGGCTTCTAGTAAACCTGGTGATGTTATTCTCGATCCGTTTTTTGGTTCGGGAACAACAGGTGCTGTTGCCAAGCTTTTAGGGCGTGATTTTGTTGGGATTGAACGCGAGCAAGATTACATCGATGCAGCATGTGAGAGAATTGCGGCGGTTCAACCTTTAGCGCAACCAGAACTAGCGATTTTGGATAGAAAAAAAGCAGAACCGCGCGTAGCATTCAACAGTTTGCTTGAAGCAGGTTTACTCTATCCTGGAGAAGTTCTGTATGATCGTAAGAAGCAAGTATCTGCTATTGTAAGAGCTGATGGTACGATTATGCATGGTGGTGAAGCGGGCTCAATTCACGCAATGGGAAGAAAGGCTCAAGATTCGCAGAGTTGTAATGGTTGGACCTTTTGGTATTATGAGGAAAATGGACGGTTGAAGTCCATAGATCATTTAAGAATGATCATACGTTCACAAATGTTAAAAACGGGTGTTTTATGAACTAAGCTGATTGCTTCATTCTATTGACCACCAATATACCTGATCTTGATTGAGATGGACGTGAGGGTGTTTTAGCCTTTCTTAGATGTTTTTTATTGACACACTAAATCTCGCTTGTAAGCGACAAGCGAGTATTTTATGCTTCTTTTAGAAGAAATTAAAATGAGAAATTTTCACTCTATGTTCTCATTTTAGTTCCAAAACAGTAAAATTTCAATATAAGCTTATAAAAATGAAATATCAGAATTAAAAGGTTCATTCAGAAGTTCAAAATTAAGTGCTTTTTTGAATACGTACATCTGTAAAGTGCATATAATATATTGATTATAAAGATAATTTAGCGCAACTCATATCGAATTGCCCTCGGAATATCGTCAAGTTTTCTTATTTCAAATTTGTTCCATATTGAATCGATGAAAATTACTTTCTTGCATGTCATAAACGGGGTTGGCGTGTGAATAAAAATTGTTAACGAAAGAACTAAAAGTACCTCTTATAATCCGTTTCACGTACCAAGGGATGTTGAGGGGGCTGGTAAATATAACGATGGTGCTAACTTGCTCCGTCATAAGCGAAAAAAGGATAGATCCTGAAATTTAAATCTAAAGCTTCTAAGCGTTTCTATCGCTCCTTAATTTTTGTCTGTAGAAAAAATTGGTTATTTCATTTTTTAAAATTTTTCTTTTACAGATTAATAAATGATCGCTAGAGATACAAAAGTCTCCATTAGAAAACATTTTTATGAATAGGGAAGGTTATTTAAATCTAAAAGAATTGGGAAGTGCTACGGAAATGGCTTTTTTCATAACAGTAGGTAATGCTTCTTCGGCAAGATGTTGAATGTTACACCACCAACCATTTTCACAATTCATTTCATGAACATCTTCGGTATAGTAAACATCAAGTTTTAGAGAAAAGTGAGTAAAAACATGCGTAATTTGTCCTTTGAATTGCCAATTGGCAGTAAAGGGTGCGTTTTGTAGCCCATTTTCGTTGTTTATGCCAATATTGTTAGGAATTTGGGTCATTCCACCAAGGAGCTTTTGCGTCTGTCGTTTTTCCAAATAAATTTGTTTCTTTTTATTAAGGACCACAAAAGCAATACCTGTTTTTGAAGGGCGTTCTTTTTTAGGGGCTTTAACTGGAAAAGACTCCGGTTGTTGCATCTTTTCTGCTTTGCATAAACATTGAAGAGGGCAGGTATAACAAGATGGTTTGCGTGGAGTACAAATTGTTGCTCCCAAATCCATCATTGCTTGAGCAAAGTCACCAGGACGATTTAAAGCAGTAATTTTTTGTGTTTTTTCTTTAATTTCAACTTTTGCTTTTTGCAATATTGAAGTGATAGCAAAAAGTCGCGCTACCACACGTTCGACATTACCATCAACCACTGCTACAGGGTGGTTAAAAGCAATCGCAGCAATGGCTGCGGCAGTATAATCTCCAATACCGGCTAGAGTTCGCAATTCTTTTACAGATTGTGGAAATTGTCCCGCGTAGTTTTCAACAAGCTGTCGCGCACATTTTTTAAGATTACGTGCGCGTGAATAATAACCAAGTCCAGCCCATGCTTTCATGATATCATCTTGGGAGGCTTTTGCTAAAGAGGAAAGATCAGGCCATAGTTTTAGAAACTTTTTAAAATAAGGCTTAACTGTTTCAACGGTTGTTTGTTGAAGCATGATTTCAGAAAGCCAAACTTGATAAGGATCAGGACGGATACCTTGTTTTTGCTTTTCGGGGGTAATCCGCCATGGAAGATGTCTGTGATTTTGATCGTACCAAGCAAGGAGGTGCGAAGAAATTTCATACATGATTGCTTTCAAGCATAGGGAGATATAAAATGCAAAAGAAAAAATTATTTATTTTGTAATTCATGTTTTTTGCTCTTTTATTGTCAAGGCTCTGGTGAGAAAAGGCTTTTTATTTTGTTGATATTTCATAAATTGAGGAGGCAACAATTTTTAGATGAAACAAATGATTTTAATTTAGTAAGCGGTTGAACAATGATCTAAAAATGAGAAAACAACTTAAAAAACGTATCTTTTATTCTCTTTCTGAGGCGGTATACAAAATACTTGATCCAGTTTTACGCAAACGGACAGGGCTTAATGTAGCGCTTATAGAACATTGGCCACAGATTGCGGGCTATGATATCAGTGAACATACAATGCCGCTTAAAATTATTTGGAAACGTCGTGCAGATCAAGATGAAGTTTTTCAGCCAGCAACACTTGTTGTCGCATGTGAAGGATTTGCTGCGTTAAAATTGATGCATGAAACAGAGGAATTACTTCATAGAATTAACGGATTTTTTGGCTATATTGCTATTGATCGCATCAAGATTGAGCAAAGGAGTATGTCGGTTTTTATGAATCACTTGCCTCTAAAACCGCCTTTGAGTGAACAAGACAAAAAATGCGTGGAAAAAATGCTTGAAGGAATTGAAGATAAAAGTTTGCACCAAGCACTTTATCAACTTGGCTGTTGCATTTTTTTGGAAAAAAATAATAAATAGAAAGATATTTTATATATTTTTCTTTAATATATGAGAAAGCATTGGATTCCTATTCGTTAAATAACAACAGAAAAGTATTATTTATGGTAAAATATCGTTCTTTTTTATCTTTCGGGATAATTTTTCTCTTCATAACGATTGTACAAAACAGTGTAACAGTTGCTTTAGCGCGTGATCCCAAATCAGTGGCAACTGTTGATATGGCAGAGCTTCTCCAATCGGGTAAAGTAAAGGATCGCTTTGAGGGAGAGGCGGATGCACCAGTCGTCATTGTTGAGTATGCTTCGTTGACATGTACCCATTGTGCGCATTTTTATAATGATATACTTCCCCAAATTCGTAAAAAATATATCAAAACAGGAAAAGTAAAACTTATTTTCCGAGAATATGCTTTTGATCCTCGGGCAACAGCAGGTTTTATGTTGGCACGGTGTGCACCGGAAGATCGCTATTTTCCTTTGATAGAAGTTTTATTTCAAAAACAAAATGAATGGGCTTTCGGAAAAAATGCTCTAACACCATTGAAGAAAATTGGCTTAATGGCTGGTTTTACAGATGAAAGTTTTACTGCGTGTTTGAAAAATCAGTCCATTTTAGATGAAGTAAATGCATCTTTTGAACGCGGTAAAGAGCTTGGTGTCACAGCAACACCTACTTTCTTTATTAATGGTAGTAAATATGAAGGTGCCATGAAAGTAGAAGAATTTTTTTCGGTGATTGATAGTTTTCTAAAAAACTGAATCTTAATCTTCCAGAAGATGGATAGTGATACTTTTGGTCATTATCTCTTTTGGAAGGATTAATATTATGCATTTATGAAGCGATATCGTTGAGCCAATTTTGAATCAAATCATTGCTTTTAAGTGAGCCTGGGTTGAATGATGTTTTGAAGCTGATATGGGAGGATTTGTACAGTGAAAAAATGGGTTTATAGTTTTGGAGATGGAAAGGCAGAAGGAAGTGCAAGTGAGCGTAACCTTCTCGGAGGTAAAGGGGCTAATTTGGCAGAAATGAGTAATCTTGGTTTGCCCGTACCACCCGGATTTACGCTGACAACAGAAGTTTGTAATTTTTATTATGCCCATGACAAATCATATCCAGAAGAGCTACAGGAATCTGTTAAGCAAGCACTAAGATACGTTGCTGAACAAACAGGACGTGAATTTGGGAATGAACAAAGACCACTTTTGCTGTCTGTTCGTTCAGGGGCTAGGGCTTCTATGCCAGGGATGATGGATACAGTGCTTAACCTTGGCATGAATGATGAGACTGTAAAAGCCATTGCTTTACAAGCCAATAATGAACGTTTTGCTTATGATAGTTATCGGCGTTTTATCCAAATGTATTCTAACGTTGTTTTGGGGCTAGACCATTCGTATTTTGAAGAGATTCTTGATGAAGCAAAGGCATGCAATGGTTACACTATTGATACAGAAATGACAGCAGATGATTGGAAGAATGTTATTATTTCTTATAAAGCCTATGTTGAAGAAAAATTAGGAACCCCTTTTCCACAAGATCCTGAACAACAGTTATGGGGGGCAATTGGAGCCGTTTTTTCAAGTTGGATGACGGCACGCGCAGTTACTTATCGCCGTTTACATAGCATTCCTGAAAGTTGGGGAACGGCAGTTAATGTGCAAGCTATGGTTTTTGGTAACATGGGAGAAGATTCGGCAACAGGTGTTGCTTTTACACGCAATCCATCGACAGGGAAAAAAGAACTTTATGGTGAATTTTTAGTTAATGCGCAAGGGGAAGATGTTGTGGCGGGCATTCGAACGCCTCAAAATATTACAGAAAGTGCGCGTATTGTTGCTGGTTCAAATAGACCGTCGTTAGAAAAAATTATGCCTGAGGCTTTTTTGAAATTATGTCAGATTGCGCAGAAGCTTGAGCAGCATTATCGGGATATGCAAGATCTCGAATTTACCATTGAAAAAGGTAAATTATGGATGCTTCAGACTCGTTCAGGAAAACGCACGGCTCGTGCGGCTCTCAAGACGGCAATTGAAATGGTTGAGGAGGGGTTAATAAACCGTGAAGAGGCTGTGATGCGTATTGATGCAAAGTCGCTGGACCAACTTTTGCATCCAACACTTGATCCTAAAGCAGAACGTTTTGTTATAGGACGTGGTTTACCTGCTTCTCCTGGAGCCGCAACTGGTGAAATTGTTTTTACTTCAGAAGAGGCAGAAACTGTGTCGGCGGAAGGTCGCAAAGTTATTTTGGTCCGGGTAGAAACAAGTCCAGAAGATATTCATGGTATGCATGCTGCAGAAGGAATTTTAACAACGCGTGGCGGTATGACAAGTCACGCTGCTGTTGTTGCGCGGGGGATGGGAAAACCATGTATTTCTGGTGCTGGCAGTGTGCGGATTGATTATAACACAAATACATTGTTTGCCTCAGGAGAAAGCCTAAAAAAAGGTGATGTTATCACAATTGATGGTGGAAGTGGAGAAATTTTCAAAGGGAAAGTTGCAATGTTGCAGCCTCAGCTTTGCGGAGACTTTGCAAAATTAATGGAATGGGCTGATGGGATGCGACGTATAAGAGTTCGCGCTAATGCTGATACACCATCTGATGCCCGTATGGGGCGCTCTTTTGGGGCTGAAGGTATAGGTCTTTGCCGTACGGAGCATATGTTTTTTTCTGATGAACGTATCGTTGCCATGCGTGAAATGATTTTAAGTCATGATGAAAGTGGTCGTCGTAAAGCACTAGATAAGCTTTTGCCAATGCAGCGTTCAGATTTTAGTGAATTATTTGAAATTATGTGTGGTTTACCTGTTACTATCCGCTTGCTAGATCCACCATTACATGAATTTTTGCCTAAAACGAAAGCAGAAATTCTTGATGTTGCAACAGCTATGGGTGTTTCTGCTGAAGTGCTTGCTGAACGCACTCAGCAGTTGCACGAATTTAATCCTATGCTTGGATTACGAGGATGCCGTTTAGCTATTACTTATCCTGAAATTGCAGAAATGCAAGCGCGGGCGATTTTTGAAGCAGCAGCAGAAGCTGCCCAAAAATCTGGATCTCCTGTTATGCTTGAAATTATGGTGCCACTGGTTGCGCTTAAATCTGAACTCGATTTTGTGAAAGCGCGTATTGATCAGGTTGCTGAGGAAGTGATGAAAGAAAAGGGAAGCACTATTCAATATATGGTTGGGACGATGATTGAACTTCCAAGAGCGGCGCTTCGAGCAGATGAAATTGCTGAAACTGCTGAATTTTTTTCATTTGGAACAAACGATTTGACACAAACTACTTTTGGGATTTCCCGTGATGATGCAGCTCCTTTTTTGGCAACCTATTTTCAAAAAGGTCTTTTAGAGCAAGATCCTTTTGTGTCTATTGACCGTGATGGAGTAGGGGAACTTATTACCATTGCTGCACAGCGTGGACGCTCAAAGCGTGCAAAAATAAAATTGGGAATTTGCGGTGAACATGGAGGCGATCCTGCCTCTATTGCTTTATGCGAAGAAAATAACCTGGATTATGTTTCGTGTTCTCCTTTTCGAGTGCCAATTGCTCGTTTAGCAGCAGCTCAGGCCGCAATAGCAAAAAGGATGTAATGGGTTAATATTTTTTGTTGTATCGTTATTACTGAAATAAATTTTTATATATTCTTTTATTTTCTTTAATAAAGGAAATAAAAATGCTTCTAAAATGCACGATAAGTTGTGTTACGCGAGAAAGTGTTTTTTTAGAGGTTTATGAGAGAAAATATAAAGCACAGGATAGACAAAGATGTATTATTAATGCACTTTTTATTGGCGAACCTCTTGATAGAGAGAAACGTGTTATTGTGCAGTCAATTTACGCGTTTGCTTTTTTATAGGGGAATGAGCTCCTCACGCAAAGTAGAATGCTGCAAACAAATGCATTTTTTTTGCGCATCATGCTGTTTGAGATAGACATTTCTCAGTGATGCCCCATTTCACATTGATATTCGTGGAATGGGGATTATGTAAAACTCCCCGTAAGTTTATAAAAATCTTCCCAAAATTTATAAACTCCATTATGCACTCCCATCTTTACATTTATAAAGGAATATCAAAGTTACACAATCTATAGATTTATAAAGATAATTTTTTATTTCTCATATTGAATGAAAGCTGTAAATATCATAAGATCTTCTTATTTCGACTTCTTTTATAATGAATCAATCAAAACCATGTTTTTTGTATGTTACAGGCGGGATGAGCGTCTGTAGGTAAAAAAATAAAGCAAGGATATGCCTCTTATGAAACGTCTCAAGTGAGAGCTATCACAAATTGAAGGTAGGTACAGTGTGTAATGGTGCCGGCTTGCTTCTTCACAAGCGTAAAGATGATGCGCGGCGCGTGCAGTGGGACTACTATTATTATTCATGGGCGTTGTTGCGAAGTGGTTTTAGGTGCTTTAGAGATGTTTTTTAAGAAAGCCCGTGAATGGCAATCCAAGTATATTCCGTTTGGGACATTTTGTTTTAGGTGAGGGGGAGTGAGACCAAAAAGACATGTGATAAAGTAAGAGCATGAGGCAATAGGTAATTTCCGTTATTTTAAAGATATTGCTTTAGATGTCTTTGAAAGGCGTAAAGCTGAATTAAAAGGAAATGGCAAAGATGAAAAATGGTGTTTACCTTAAAATTTCATATTCTTCCCAAATTAGGCTGTTTTCCTGTTTTAAGAGATTATACAAACAGAGATGCGCAATATTCTTGCCTCCATTTGGCATATAAAAGCTATAACAGCTGAGAGAAGTACTAAACTGTCTTAACATTTTTTTCAAACATACTGCTGCGGTAAGTTTGGATGTTGATTTATAGACAATACTAAACGCACACGCTCTCTTAAGAAGACAATGTCATAAAACACATAACTTTCCAGCAATAGATTAGAGAGAAGTGCCGGTTTTTTATCAGACACTTTGCAAAACAACAACCATAACACAATTAGCTTTACGTCTACTTATCCTTACAGGTGTTTGCACAAATTCTTTGCATCATATTTATAAAGATCAAATTGACGATAATATATGGACAATTCGTGGTTCGATAATATGAAAGGTTTACGTGATACTACAAAAATTTCGTGTCCTTTTATCATCAGAGGCAATAAAAATGCTAGAACAAGCGCGTTTGCTATTTTGCAATATTCTTTTTTCTGCAATCGGTTGTGGTTTTTTTGAAGCAAATTATACGGCTCAATATGTAATGTGTAAGAAAACCATTCTGATTGATTGAAAATAAGAGGGCTTGAGATGAAGGAATGTTTGAGGGGAGCATTAAACAAATGAAAGATGAATTATCATTATAAATTAAGAGATTATTATGATTAGATTCAATTTAATAAACCAATTTCACGCATTTTCATTAAAATTGTGTGATTAATTTTACCTGTTACAGGAAGATCAAATATTTTTTGAAACTGTTTTAAGGCTTCTATCGTCTTTTGATCTTCTATTCCTGTGACAATAACCTCCTCATTCCCAAAAATATGTAAAGCTTTTTGCACTTGTATAATATCTTCAACAGAAGGCTCTAAAATAGCTTCTTTTAAGTGTGTCATATTTTTTGTATTGTTTGTTTCTATTTCGCTTTGCTTAATTAATATCGCGATTTCATCTGCTGCGGGATTAGATAGAACATTCTTTTGCATTCTCTGAGCAGTTTGCTGTTTCCATAAAGTGATGGCTCGGCGTGTTTTAGGTCCTTCCAGTCCATCTAATGGTCCATCATAAAGTCCTAATTTTGCTAGTTCTTTTTGCTTTTCCAGCATGCTTGCTGATTGAGAGGGTAAAGGTGAATTTGTGTGCTTATGGCTTTGAGAATGTACAGAAGTTACACGGGAGAGTTCTTGTGATTTTTCTTCTTTTTCCGATAAAGTAGAGCTCTTACCTATACTTTGAACAGAGGAAAATTTCATTTGAGTTAAAATATTTTGATGCGTTGTCATTTGCGAAAATAAAGCATTAAATGAAATAAATAAAAAACTAATGCTAAAAAGAAAAGATCCAACAAAAAATAAAGTATTTTTTCGTGTATAGAAATAAAGAGTTTTTGCACTCCAAAAAATAAAATGAAAAATTATAAGAAGAAGTGTTATAACAATACTACTATAGTATTTACGGTGTTTTACAGTTTTTTTTCGGTAGGTCTTTCGTTTTGTTGCCATTACTTTTATTTTCAGTTGCGTTTATTTTTTACAAAGAAACAAATATAAATTAGGAAACGAATATGAATCAGTTTTTACTTCCAGCCAGAGAGAAGTGCATTGACATTATTGATTTTTCCTTTCAAACTCCTAAAATGAGCGGCTTCATTATATCAATTTATAAGTTGATAAATCAACAAGAGTTCTTATCAACGTTTATTCATTTTATTTTATACAAATCTTTAATGTGTATAAAGAGAGCACCAAATGATTAGCATTCAAGATCATTTTGGTGTTTGCAAACTGCATTATCACATATAATTATCTAAACAATAATGCCACGTTATTCTTCATTTTGGGGCATATGTTTGCCTATTATTTAAAATAAAATTGAAAATATTTGCCTATAACGCTAAAAAGATGACAATCATTATCTATTCTTTATAATTTACATATAGATGGTTACTTATCCATAAACGGTTTGGTAATAATAATTATCTCTTAATATTATTATATTTTGGTATAAATTCCTTCTATTAAATAATTTTCATAAGTATTAATTAAATTGATGTTTACAATGTTATAGAAAAAACTGGCTTGAGATGTAATCATAAGAGATGCAGTTATTTTTTGATGTTTTTATTGACAGGTTGACTATTTTCATAACATTCCAGTAAAAATTTTATAGATAATATAAATATTTTATCGACACTAGAGTCAGAATAACAGAGTTTACTCTTTTTAGCTTTTTCAACTAAGCTAAGATGGTGGACTATTATTTAAAATAATTATGTACACAACACGATTATTTCTCTCATTTTTTATCATAGTATGTTCATTAACATGACCAGCTTGTAAGTGTATAATTTTGATGTTAATTTTTTACTGAATAGACAATGTATCCCATTTTATACAGCGGAATTGTGCCATATTTATAAAAAAGCCAATGATATAGATCCAATACATGAATACTCAATTTTATAAAAAGCACATTTTATAAATTGTTTATAAAGCAACAGTGTATAAAATGCTTCTTTTATTGTATTTACCACTGCGGTACATTGATTGTCCATGATACGTTTTTTAATCAAATTATCATTTTTTTTATTTTTTATTTTTGTCATTATTTCATTTTTTGTAGCAGATCCAAGCAGTAACCATTCTTCTAGCCCCCAAAATAATGAGACAACAACGAGCGATGTGATTGTTGCTTTTAAGGAAGCCTTAAATGACTTAGGCGCATTTTGTGACCGTAATATAAAAACCTGCAAAGTAGGAAAATCCTTTTTAAGTTCACTTGGTGAGCGCGCATATTACGGTGCAAGAGCTGCTTATGAATATTTAGGGAACATATTAGGAAACAAAAATGATATCAGAGACTTCCCCTAATGTTTCTTACAAAATCGAAATACAAGAGTTCTTACAAAACCATGCAATGTTATCTTGAAATAAGGATTTTTAACGTTCTTCGTGTTATTTATGTTAGGAAGAATAAATATTTATTTTTTATAAGTGTATTCAAGAATGATTATTCAAACGAAACAGGACTAAAATAATGGCGGAAACAATCGGTAATATTATAGAGAACTTTTCGCTTTTGGATAATTGGGAAGATCGTTATCGTTATGTCATCGAGCTTGGCTATGAATTGCCACCTTTTCCAGAAAGCGCTCGAAACGATGCTCACAAAGTTCCTGGTTGTGTTAGCCAAGTGTGGCTTCTATCTTCACGTAATAACTCAAAAGATCCAATATTGACGTTTCAAGGTGATTCCGATGCTCATATTGTGCGTGGACTCATTTACATACTTCTTGCTTTTTATTCAGGCAAAAAAGCTTCTGAAATTCGCAATTCTGATGCTCAAGAGCTCTTTGAAAAACTTGGTTTAAATGAAAATCTTACACCACAACGATCAAATGGTTTGAAATCAATGATTAAACGGATTCGTAACGAAAGCTATATGTAATCCCCTTGGTAGAAATTGCTATATATACAAAAGCTTCACACAAAACATGTATACTAAAATCAACTTTATGCACGAAACCATTTTTTCGCAAAATAAGATTATTTAGTTTTTTTCCGTTTGCTTTTGCGTCCAAGCCCCATTTCTTTGGCCAAAGCCGATCGTGTTTTTGCATAATTAGGCGCCACCATAGGGTAAGAACTATCTAACTGCCATTTTTCACGATATTCCTCTGGCAACATTCCATAATGTGTCATGAGATGACGCTTTAGAGATTTAAACTTCTTTCCATCTTCAAGGCAAATGAGATAATCAGGAAATACTGAACGCTTCGGATTAACGGCAGGCCTTTGTTTTTCAACTTCGACTTCTGTTAACTCTAGATTCCCTGCTTTACGAAAAGCAGCATGGACATCAGCAATTAAACTTGGCACTTCAGTCGGTCGAATAGAATTATTACTCACGTAGGCAGCAACAATATCAGCAACCAATGTAATAACTAAATTGCTTTCAGTCTCTAAGACTGCACGATGTTCCATTCTTGTTTCCTTTAATTTAAAATTGAGTAATTCAAAATCGAGATATAGTGCATATACTCATGATATAAAGATCTCATGCACATGAGTTTCATATTGTACAAAAATCTTTTTTGTCAATTCAATTATTCTATAAAATTGCCAAAACACAAAAAAATCAAATAAATACCTATTTTTTGTCATAATATACAATAAGAAAAACGAAATTATTACATGCTAAAATATATTTTTACCCTATAACATATCATACATAATATATAATACATCACAAATATAAAAAAATATATGATAAAATTTATTTATTTTTTTTGAGAACGTAAAAATAAAATTACTAATTATAAAAATATAATATATAAATTATTATATTTTGTTTTGAATACTTATAGTTTAGTAAGTTTATGTTTAATAAGTTTTAAATTTGTTTTTATTATTTATATTTATAAAATTTAATAATAAAAAACATGATATATTATAAATATGACATAATAGTATTATTTGTAATATAAAACTATTCATTAAAAGGAGATAGGACATTTTTATTTTTTATACAGTAATAATAATATTTTAGATATATTTATTCCTTTCTGTAAAATTATGCGATTATACTGTTTCAAAAAAAATCAATTCTTTTTCTAATAGTTTAATTGTTTTACCAGTCACTTTCATTATAAAAGTGGTGTTATATCCCTAGAAAACAATAGCTGTGATATGTAATGAACAGAAAGGTATTAGTTTTAAAAATTATCATGGTGCTATTTTTGCAAGTGAATAGAACTTATAGATTTTTACACTTGCATCAATCATTGTGATTCTAACATATAAACGAAGCTATTAACATATTTTAATATAGGATTGTGTATGACTCGCACTTTTGCAATTCCTCCCAAAGCATCTAGAATCACTCATAAGGAAATATATCATGGTATTTTTCGTGATGATCCCTATCATTGGCTACGTGCGTCTAACTGGCAAGATGTTTTTAAAGATCCTAACTGTCTTGATCCCAATATTCGACATTATCTTGAAAAAGAAAATGCTTATCAATCAGCTCAAATGGCTGATACAAAACCATTACGAGATTTGCTTTTTACCGAAATGAAAAACAGGATCCAAGAGAATGATAGTTCTGTTCCTATAAAACATGGTGCTTTTGCTTACGGATTCTCTTATGTTACCGGAGGCCAACAACCACATTATTTTCGGACACCAAGGAATGGCGGAGAAAAAAACGTGTACCTTAATGGTGATGTCCTAGCAGAAGGCAAAGAATATTTCAAATTTGGTTCAGTTCAAGAATCTCCTGACCATACACATGTGGTATGGACCTATGATGACAAAGGATCAGAGTTCTATACAGCTAAAATTCGTAATTTTGAGACATTATCTGACTGTACGGACATAATTACTGATACATCTGGTCAAATTGTATGGGATGCTAGGTCTGAAGGTTTTTTCTATACTAAGATGGATAAAAACCACCGACCTTCAGAGCTCTATTATCACCAATTAAACACAGATCAATCACAAGATAAGCTTATTTTTCGTGAAGACAATCCAGGTTTTTTCTTAGATGTAAGCGGTTCTAAGCTTAATGATGTTATTTATATTAATATTCATGATCATGAAACATCAGAGATCTGGTTGATTCCTGCTGAGGCGCCTTTTACTACTCCCCAATGTGTACGGAAACGACAAAAAGGTATTGAATATTCACTTACAGAAGGTGGTGATGTCTTTTATATTCTAACCAATTTAGATAATGCAAAAGATTTCAAAATTATGGTAGCGCCATATACATCTCCACAATCAGAAAATTGGTCTGAGTTTATCCCACATCAGCTTGGGTGCCTAATATTATCCCATGATGCTTATCAAGATTTTCTTGTCTGGATCGAACGTTTTGAGGGGCTTCCACGTATAAAAGTAATGGAACGTACCACTAAACAAGTTAATTCCATTGCTTTTACTGAAGAGGCTTATTCTTTAGGTCTGCAAGGAGTTGCAGAATATAACAGTCCAACTATTCGTTTTTCCTATTCGTCTATGACAACACCTGATCAAGTGTTTGATTATGAGATGAAAAATTGTAAACGAATGCTTTTAAAAACGCAAATAATTCCCTCTGGGCATAATAAAGATGCATATGTAACACGACGTATTACAGCAATAGCAGACGATGGTGAGAAGATTCCTATTTCACTTTTTTATCACAAAAATACTCCCCTTGATGGTGGTGCGCCTTGTCTGCTTTACGGTTATGGTGCTTATGGGATCTCTATACCTGCCAGTTTCAATAGTAATGTACTTTCTCTAGTAAACAGAGGTTTTATTTACGCTATTGCTCATATTCGCGGAGGAAAAGAAAAGGGAGTAGAATGGTATGAGAAAGGAAAACATCTCTTTAAGCACAATACATTTACAGATTTTATTGCTTGTGGGCGTTACCTTGTAAACAATAAATTCACTTCTCACGACCGGCTGATTGCTCATGGTGGTTCAGCAGGGGGGATGTTGATGGGAGCCATTGCCAATATAGCTCCACAGGATTTTGCTGGGATCGTAGCAAATGTGCCTTTTGTTGATGTCTTAGCGACAATGTTAGATGCTTCATTGCCACTCACTCCTCCAGAATGGGCCGAATGGGGGAATCCTCTTGAATCAGAAGAAGATTATAAGCTTATTGCTTCCTATTCCCCTTACGATAATGTCAAAGCTCAAAACTATCCCCCTATACTTGTGATGGCAGGATTAACAGATCCTCGTGTAACTTACTGGGAGCCTGCAAAATGGGTGGCAAAATTACGAGACCTAAAAACAGACGATAATGCAATTTTATTACGTATTAATATGGATTCAGGGCACGCTGGTGCAGCTGGACGTTTTTCAAAGCTAGAAGAAGTTGCCTATATCTATGCATATATTCTAAAGATAGCAGGAAAAGACTTTTGCTAATCCATAATATTTTGGTATGAAAGTCTCCGATAATTTATTGGATTATAGGGACTTTCATACACTAAAAAATTATTGAGACAGTTTAAAATTCACATTCTTCATAAAGTTTCAAAACATAGTCCCAATTAATTAAATGGTCTACAAAGGCTTCGAGGTACTTCGGTCGAGTATTGCGATAATCAATGTAATAGGAATGTTCCCACACATCGACACCCAAAATAGGGTGAGCATTGTGAATTAAGGGATTTTCGCCATTAGGCGTTTTCATAATTTCAAGCTTGCCATCTTTAACAGCAACCCACGCCCATCCAGAACCAAATTGGGCACTAGCAGCAGCAATAAAATCAGCGCGGAATTTGTCGTAACCACCTAGATCAGCGTCAATAGCTTTTGCTAACTTTTCAGGAAGTTTTTGGCCACCACCATTTTTTTTCATCCAAAGCCAAAAGTGGTTATGATTGTAATACTGCGCTGCATTATTAAACAAACCAATATTTTTTCCAAAACTTTTTTTAACAATATCTTCAAGGCTTTCATTTTCTAAGCCTAACTCTTTCACAAAATTATTGGTGTTGGTAAGATAAGCGAGGTGATGCTTATCATGATGATATTCAAGCGTTTCGCGTGACATATAAGGCGAAAGGGCATCGTAATCATAAGGCAACGGGGGCAATTCAAAAGCCATTTAAAAATCTCCTCGATTCTAATTGTTAAGCTTATTTCATAAGTCTAATTTGCCATTTACCGCATTTAAAAGCAAATGTTGAATACCTAGTTTGTATGAAATAGTTTTAATGTCTCTCTTTTTGTAAAAGAAGCTTTTAGGAAATGTATATTCATCAATCAAAAAGGGTATTGGTCTACATAAAGATTGCTTCTGAAGATTTTTTACATCTATGAGTGGGTAATAAATATCATTATCTTTTGAATAAAAAGTAAATGAAAATAGCTATTATTCCTTGTTTTTGTATCTCTATTTTTTCAAATACCATATAAAATGTTTTTAATTTTTGCAAAACTCTTCCAGTTTATGGGTGTATCATAATGTTTTCATCAGAATAATAAGTGTTATTTTTTAGGAAATATTTTTCAATGTGCTTGATTTTATTTTATGGTGCTACCCATGAATAATATAATGTAAAAATTAGTGGACATTACCATCTTTATGCTTAATGCAAGAGCACAGCAGCACTATCATACACTTACCGGTTGCCAATGTGGAGACAGTTTTTTTTAATTGAGCAAGATGGGATTTTAATATATCAAGAAAAGTAAATCATATGCAAATTTATTAGATACATGAGTAAACTACAAGATTTTCATTTTCTGTTCCTAGAAAATCAATACAAAGAGCAAAATAATTGATGGATAAATGGTTCCTACTTATGTTAAAATCACAACTGTATATCAGTTTCTGCTACGAATTTGTATCGATGGCAATGCCATACAAGACTCAGAAATTTTATGATAAAAAAGTAAGGTCTTTGATTTTCAAATATTGCGTTCAATCACAGGAATCGCTATAAGGTGCAGGAGTCGCTATAAAGCGTGTTTTTTTGGGGTATAGCCAAGCGGTAAGGCACCGGTTTTTGGTACCGGCATTCCCTGGTTCGAATCCAGGTACCCCAGCCAGTTCCGGTAAAATGTTAATAAAAGTTCGGCTTGAGAGTGGATCAATCCCCTTAACTATCTATTGCTATTCATAGAAAGTCTGGTAAGCTGAAAAACACCTATTTGTAGCGGGTTAGCTCTAAATATGGTAAGGTTCTCTTGCTATAGCTATCGCTTAAAGAGCTCTTTTAAAAGATTCTTTTCTATAAGACGAGGGGTAAATGATTTATGCGCACTTGCTTTAGAAAAACTATTTGGCTGGATTTTGCGCTCTATAGCAACACCAGCGTGCAATTTTTCGTATTCCACCATCTTCATTACGTCGTACAGCATAACAATAACGCTGATCAGGAAATATATTTCGTTGCATATCGCGTACAATATGAGCAGTATGGCCATAGGGTGCTACACAATCAATAAACCATACGTATTTTCCATTCTGCCAATTGGCATCAGGTAAAAATTCTCCCTTATCAAGCATAGATTGATGATTTTTCTCATCTAAAAAAGCCCAAGTGATAAAGGCACAAAATTCTCCGCGTTCATTTTTATAGAGCTTGTATTGCCCAGTCTGTAAAGCTGGTCCTAAATTTCGTTCGATATCCCAGATTCGCCAGCGGCGGTATAAGGGAGATGTGAGCATTAAAACAACCATGGCACCCAAAGCCGTAAGAGGGTCTATGAATGATGGTGATGAATTTTCATTTACAGACATTATCTTTCCTTTAGAGATTGTTCTAAAACTTTGGTGATAGGTTCAAAGAAATAAGAAATGAGACGCCGTTTTGAGGTAATGACATCCGTTGTCACAGTCATGCCAGGGATAAATTTAAGTTGTTTGTTATTCAAAGTGATGTGATCTTGGTCAATTTTGATTAAAACAGCGTAGACACCATTAATTTCTTTATTATAGCGCGCTGTAGCGCCTACATTAACGAATGTACCGTGGATGACACCGAAACGTTCAGGCGGAAAGGCAGAAAACTTGATGTAAGCGTGTTGGCCCTTTTCTAAAAAACCAATATCTCGATTATCAAAAAATGCTTCAATAATGAGACCACCCGCACCAGGGACAATACGCATGAGGGTTTTACCAGCTTCTACAAAGCCGTCCAAAGTATGAATACTTAAATCATCGATACGTCCATCAACAGGTGCATAAAGTGATAAGTGGTCAAGATGGTATTGAGTGCTATCAAGCTTTGCTTTTAATCCTTGAAGATTCAGTTCTGTTTCACGCGAAAGTTGCCGATAGCGGGCGATTTCATCGGAAATGAGACTTTTCCTTTGTTGGCGGAGGGTGTTTATTTCGGCGGCATTTTCTTCCAAACGTCTTTGATTGGTTAAAATTTCATGCTCGACATTTTTAAAATCATGTAAACGCTCTAAATAAACGGCTTGGCTAATGACTTTTGTTTCCATCAGGCTTTTTGCAGCTTTTAATTTTCCTTGGCTTAATTGACGATCATCTTCCAACCTATCTAATTGCGCATGTTGTGTTGCACCGCTGCGCTCGACGCGGTCCGCTTGTGCTTTTAGCGCTCTTAATTTATCTTGGAGAGATTGAAGGGTAGCGCTAATAAGTATTTCTCCTTCTATTCTTGCAGTCGTGTTGCCAGAAGGAGGAACTGGCAGATAGGCAAGCCCTTTGGTCACAAAATCTTTATCCAAAGGATTGCTTTCAGCAAGAAGTGTTGTAGGTATGTTATAAAGAAAAGAATAACCGGTATTCCACGGAGGTTTGTGCAAATCAAAAAGGCCACACAGTATGGAGTTGTCCAGCCTTTTTATGCAAGCAAATGGGAAAATAACGCTCACTTTACAGCATTTTCTTAGAACTGATAACGTATTCCACCAGAAAAGCTCGCTCCTGTTATACCCGTTTTTTGTAGCTTTTGTTGGTAACTAACATCACCATGAAGTACGATATTGTGGGAGAGTTGTGCATTGATGCCCAAACCGCCTTCAATGGCAGTTCCGGCAGGATCAAGGTCAAATTCCTTACCAATCTGTATTTTCCCATCATCACTAAAGGTTTTAAGAAAGTTCACTTTTCCATAAAAAGAAAAGGGATAATCACTTTCGGCAGAAACAGTTTTAGTTAAACGTCCGCCAATCCGAACCAACCATTGGGAAGGATTTTTCATATCAATTTCTAGATTATCAGCATCTTTCATGGTGTCAAACGACAATTGTTGATAAACAATTTGTGCTTGTGGCTCAAACTCTATCCCTGCCATTCCTGTAGCAAATTCTTTTCCAATGGTAACCAAAGCGCTCAAGGTTTTGGCACCCTTCAAGTTTGCGGCATTCTTGATATCAGCCGTAGTGATATTTCCATCGATCATGCCATAGGAAGTTAGGACATCGACATATAAGCCATTGTTGTGTTGTATACTGCCATAAGCTGTAACCGCCCATTTATTGAGTGTGCTTTTGTCTGCACCCTCCATATCCTTAGGTGTGAAAGAGAGTTTCCCATAGGTTCCCATAAGTCCAAAATGCATGGTGATATTTTGGCTTTCCATTGCAGCTAATGCACCACCTGCTTGTACGGCAGCATAGCGAATATCAGCGCCATAGCCATATTTGAAGGGACCACGCTCAGAGGTTAAGGTAGCATTGCTACCATAGGGTGAAAAGAAGAAAGAATAATTTTGTGTTGTACGGATATCAGCTAACAATTTGCTTTGCTTAGTAATGTCGGTAAAACCAGCGTAGAAGAGAGCGTTAGGCATCACGATATAGCTTGCCACTTGCGGTACGACAGCTTCCACATGTGGACCAGGGACAGAGCCACCGGAACCGCTACCGCCACCGGAGTCAAGAAATGCTTTATGCAAGCGAAAATCCCAGAAGTTTTCATTTTTTTCATCAAAGAGGTTTTGCTCAATATTGGCTGTGCCATGGCGTGATTCTGGTCCATAAGCAGTTAGTGTGTATTTATAAGGCAAACCATCTCTTGTGATATAACCATTGGCTAATTTGAAGGAGTCTTCCATCGCTTTTCCAGAGACTTGGATAAGGGAAATACCGCCTGTATTCGAGGGGGCCGCAGCATTTTCTACACTGTTTTTATCCCCTACATCACTCTTGATATAAACTGTTGTTGTACCTGATGCATCGCCATGAATGAGAACGCGATCGGTTTTTTGATCATCTACAGCAACCCCATCGTTCCATGCCATGTTAAAGTGGATTTCTGCGTTTCCAGAAGCGTTATAGATCTCTGGAGTATCTTTTTTACCAGAACCGATATGTAATGTGTGATAATGGTTTTCTACTGGCTTTTCAAAAACAATTTTGCTGTCATTGAGGTTGAGTGCAGAAACATCAGAACGTGATCTTTGAGTGATATCAAGTAACTTGCCCGCATCATCTTTTTCTTTTGTGCTGGTGTTCACAAACCATGTTGTATTGTTTTTGAGATCAAAGCTTGTTTGTCCATTTTCGTCATTTCTTACACCACCTTGTAAGACAGAACGGTCTGCGGAGAGTGAAAAGATTTGATTAGGTTTTGGTGTATCATGGATTATCCCTACGAATAACCTATCGGCTCTGATTTCTGAATCTTTGAGGTTGAGTTTACCATTTGATGAATTGTTGGCAACAATACCCGTTCCATCTTCGATGAGAAGGTTTGTATTGGTCAGGTTTATTTCTAAAGTTTGATCGTTTTTTGAGTTATCAAAGCGTATCCCATTGCGCTGTGCTTTTGCAGAAATATCTGTGACATCAATATGTCCGCCATCTTTTACGACAAATGCTGCTCCTTTTGCACTTACACTCCCTCCCGTCATTGTGATTTTGGCTTCTTCACCATCTACATGGAGTCCGTAATTTTTAGATGTTACTGTGACATTATCATTTAAAGTAATTGTGCTACCTTGCAGAGTTTGTACTTCTCCACCAAAGGAACCTCCGCCCATTACTGTTATTTGGGAATTATCATTAGCCAAGAGAGCTTTTTCTGCATTCTTAACGGTTACATTATTTAAAGAAACCATGCTTCCTTTGTCAGCACTTATTCCTTTCTCCATAAGAAAGCCATCTTTACCGCTTGATATTTTCACATCTTTCAGCGTGTTTTCTTTGCTTGTGGTTTCAAGGAATAATGCACCTACTGCTTCGCCTCCTGTGACCTCAATAGATCCTCCTGTCATCTTGATTGTCGCATTATCACTTTGGGCTTTAACACCGATCTTAGCATTTTTAATTGTTGTGTTTCCATTCAATTCAATGGTGCTGGAACCTCTTGCAAATGCGCCGAATTTTGTTCCTTTTCCATTTGCTGTGAGAGCAACGTCTTTAACATTAATATATCCACCAGCTTTTGTATATAATACACTATTGCTACCGGTAACAGTTCCCCCTGTCATAAAAATTTTTGATTGCTCACCAATTGCATGGAGGCCATCACCCTCAGATGATGTGATTTTAGCCTCATTGTCCAAAGTAATGGTACTACCGCTTTGAGCATTGATTGCATCTTCTTTTGCCTCAAAAGATCCACTAGAAACCATTACTTGAGATTTGTTATCTGCATAGATGCTGCGTTTTGCTTTTGTGACGGTTACATTATTTAAAGAAACCATGCTTCCTTTGTCAGCACTTATTCCTTTCTCCATAAGAAAGCCATCTTTTCCACTTGATATTTTCACATCTTTCAGCGTGTTTTTTTTGCTTGCGGTGTCAAGGAATAATGCACCTACTGCTTCGCCTTCTGTGATTTCAATAGATCCTCCTGTCATCTTGATTGTCGCATTATCACTTTGGGCTTTAACACCGATCGTAGCATTTTTAATTGTTGTGTTTCCATTCAATTCAATGGTACTGGAACCTCTTGCAAATGCGCCGAATTTTGTTCCTTTTCCATTTGCTGTGAGAGCAACGTCTTTAACATTAATATATCCACCAGCTTTTGTATATAATACACTATTGCTACCGGTAACAGTTCCCCCTGTCATAAAAATTTTTGATTGCTCACCAATTGCATGGAGGCCATCACCCTCAGATGATGTGATTTTAGCCTCATTGTCCAAAGTAATGGTACTACCGCTTTGAGCATTGATTGCATCTTCTTTTGCCTCAAAAGATCCACTAGAAACCATTACTTGAGATTTGTTATCTGCATAGATGCTGCGTTTTGCTTTTGTGACGGTTACATTATTTAAAGAAACCATGCTTCCTTTGTCAGCACTTATTCCTTTCTCCATAAGAAAGCCATCTTTTCCACTTGATATTTTCACATCTTTCAGCGTGTTTTTTTTGCTTGCGGTGTCAAGGAATAATGCACCTACTGCTTCGCCTTCTGTGATTTCAATAGATCCTCCTGTCATTTGAATGACACCATTGTCTTTTGCTTCAAGTCCAATGACAGTCTCTTTAATGGTTGCATTATTATGCAAATCAATCATGCTGTTAGGACCAGTGGATTTTGCGCCTGTTCCTTTGTTATATGCGGTGAGAGTGATATCGGCGACATCAATATATCCGCCATTTTCTGTCAACAGAGCACTTTTTTTCCCCTTTACAGTTCCTCCAGTCATTGTGATTTTAGATTGTTCACCATCTGCATGGAGTCCATCATTTTTAGATGTTACTGTGACATTATCGTTTAAAGTAATGGTACTGCATTGTTTAGCTTGTACCTCACCGCCAAAGGAACTGACAGATATTATCACATGTGCATCAGAAGATGCAGCTACGGATAAATCTGCTTCATTAACGGTTACATTTTTTAAAGTAATTATGCCTTTTCTAGCGGAGATTCCTTTGCTCATCGAAGTGTTGTCTTTACCGCTTGATAATTTCACGTTTTCCAATATCGTTGTGCCACTGTCATCAGTGTCTGATATAACGCCATAATCGGCTGCAATAACACCTCCTATCATCTTAAATGTACTACCATGCCATATTCCAACACCACTATGCAGCTGAGTATCGTTTGCACTTTTAATGGTTGTATCCCATAACTCAATTGAAGATTGGGTTCTAAGGACTACAGCATCCAAATCGTTGTTTATTGGATGACCTCCGGTCAGTGTTAAGTTTTTACCGATGACTTTTCCACCATTTGTTGTTTGAATATATTCATAAGTCTTGTTTGATACGTTTTTTACTTCTCCTTTATCAACTTCAAGAGATTCAGCATGTACGTTGAGATTTTTGCCAAAAAGCATAATTGCTGCGATAGCTGTACAGGAGAGTAAAGATTTTTTAGACATAGCTGTTCCTCCCTTATAAGCTCCGCATGTTCTCCCCGCTTAGAAGTAAGAAAAATAAACAATTTAGATTTTAATTACAATACTTACCTATTAGTTAATTTGTTATTATTTGTCAAATATTATAAATTTACTTTTTAATAAAATAAATCATTTTTATTGTTTAATACATAGTATATTAATAGTTAATATATATTAATACTTAAAATATTTTAAATAAAAACATCAAATGAGAGACAAAACAATATTTTTGTTATGAAATAAGTTAGGATTGAGATATTTTCGTTTAAAAGCTTTGTCCTGAAAGAGTAAAAGCACTTTCAGTAATAAGTAATAATAGTGCAAACAAATGACAGGTTGGTAGGGATTTTTCTGTTGGAAGTAAGTACAAGTTTCTACTCATCATCTTGAGAAAGAGGAAGTGACGAGATTTCTGTATCAAGCGCATCCATAAAATCGATAATAAAAACAGCATTAGTCCCCAAATCTCTTGGCGAATAACGAGAAGCAGAACGCATATCAACAAAAGTTGTATCCCCTTCACCAGTTAAACGAATAACAATATCTGAAATAAAGCCAAGGTAAAAAGTTTTTGCCATTGTTTCAATATAAAGCGCATCTTCTTCACCTTTAAACTTTTTTTGAGCCACAACTAGCCAATCATACGCAGCTAAAACATTGAGAACGGATTCGCGAATACGGTCAGGTGATCCATCATAACGGTGCCCCGATATTTCTGGCCATTGTGACATCTGTAATGTTGTTTGTTCAGTCAAAACACTTTTGAGCGGTAAAGCAATGCACAAGCTTGTAGGCATAATTATGTGTCTACAAACTTGACAGGAAGGTTTAGGTGCATAATTTTACAAAATTATATATTTAATTTGGATTTTTTTTATGAATGAGATTATTAGTATTATTGTAGAATTATTATTTTCTATAGGTGCTTTATTTATATTTTTCTATACATTGTTTTCATATTATAAATCTAAAGGTTATAGTAACAAAGAAATTGTGAAAAAAATGTTGTTAAGCACATTTTTGTTCATTATATTTGTTATATTACTTTCTATAACAGTTTTTATTTGTATACGTTATTTATATGAAAAATGATTATTTATTATCTTTATATAATAATGTTTTTGATATTTTATTTTCAATATTTGTTTTTATATTTTTATTAAGTTATAGATAAAGTGATGACAGTTGGAAAAATAGTATAAAGGAAGCAATTAAGACATTTAGTGGGTTATTTTTGGCGTTTTGTTTTATTTATGTTGCGTTTAAATATATTATATATTAGTATTTATATTTAAGTTATGTTTGATGAAAAATTATTTTCATTTAAATAAGTTTCTATTATTTGTAATAATATATATTTTTTTTTATTATTATGAAATTTCTTTATAAAATTGAAATAATCATTTATTGTAAAATACAGATGAATTTATGTGTATTTTATTGTTAATTTTTTCTGTAACTATATTACATATGCATCATATTTTATGATAAATGTATTTCATCTTTCTTGATGAGGGTGTATTTTTCTATTTTCATTGGAAAAATGCGCCTGTAAGAAATGCTTAATTTCCTTATTAGAGAAGTCTTCTTTCCTACTTTTATGATGAGATTTCTGAGCATAAAAAATATATGTAAAATCAATTATAGTATTTAAGTTTAGAATTTGAATTCAAATATTTTATCTATATGTCACGCGCTAAAAAGAGGCTATAAGTTGCTTTTGGGTGTTTAAAGAACTTGTCAGTAATGCTTATGGCCGTCGAGAGACGATAAATGTTTTGTGCGTTTCTGCACGTCTCAAAATTTATTTTTGAAATAAGCTAATTTAGTAAATGTAACTTACTATACTTCTAACCTCTACTCATTATCTTCAGAAAGAGGAAGTGAGGTGATTTCTGTATCAAGTGCATCCATAAAATCGATAATAAAAGCAGCATTTGTCCCCAAATCTCTTGGTAAATAACGAGAAGCAGAACGCATATCAACAAAAGTTGTATCCCCTTCATCAGTTAAACGAATAACAATATCTGAAATAAAGCCAAGGTAAAAAGTTTTGGCCATTGTTTCAATATAAAGCGTATCTTCTTCACCTTTAAACTTTTTTTGAGCCACAACAGGCCAATCATACGCAGCTAAAACATTGAGAACGGATTCGCGAATAAGGTCAGATGATCCATCATAACGGCGCCCTGACATTTCTGTCCATTGTGAGATCTGTATTGCTGTTTGTTCAGTCAAAACACTTTTGAGCGGTAAAGCATCACTGGGACGTATTGTGCGAAAAAAAGCCGGCGGGTTTTGTGTATCGGTAGAAATATCGTAAAGAGCTGGTAAGGTAAACCAAAGTCCCAAAAAGAGTATCAATGGTGTTGCAGTTATTAACGAATAAACGATCCCTTTTAAAGCTTTCATTCCCCCTAGGGCTCCATAGACCCACAAACTATGAAGTGCTTTAATAGCCAGAAAAAGAGAAATAATTACACAGCCAGTAGAGATACCTATCAAAATTATGAAATCGGTTACGTTAATAACGGAAAAACGTTGTAAAATGACTGAAAATAATAAAATAAAGAACGACAATCCACCAAATCGAGGGGACCATACTGCTGCTCTTGAAACGAACCGAACATATCTCTTCTTCATGAAGTTTTTTCCCCTCAATTGTAAACTATAAGCCAAGTTTTTTCAGAGTGCCTATCGTACAAAAAGCTTCTGCTTATAAGAGAAAAATAAAGCACTTATTTTTGAGGTCAAGGATGCGTAATGTCTTATAAGTTTCCAGCGATTATTTTCGCACTTTATTGAAGGTAAACAGTATTTCTTCTATAGTTTATCATGTCATTGATGCGAATTTTATGGGAATGTTTGTAAATAAAAAGAAATAAACTCAAATAACAAGTTTTACAATTGTTAGCAGCATATTTTTTTAGAGCTTTACTCTTGATTTTTCTCTTCTGATTGCGGGGAGTTTTTTCTGTCAGATAATGCGTATCAAATAGGATATGATGATGTGCAATAGAGATTTCATTCTACCTCAATAAAAAATTGAGGGATCTACAATCAGACAAATCTGAATTCGAATATTCAATTAATAGAGAAAAAAGATAACCATTTTGATAGGCTTCATGTATTTTGTATAGAAAGTTAAGGTGTTGTACAAATGAGAGGTTAGTCGGTTTTTATTCATAAAATATACGGCAGGTCGCAGATGAAAGGAAAGCTTCACTTTCTTTTTTCGCAAGGGAAGAAGGGACAAAAGTACGTAAAATAACAAACCCTTCATTCAAATTTTTAGCAACCAAAACTGAATTGGTATTTTTTTTAGGTTTTGATTTTTTGAGTTCTATGATTTGTATTGGTTTTCCAATGATAAGATCGAGTGTCGCATCAGGGGCTGTTCGGTCATTAAGGCTATAGAAAATAATTCCGTTGTGTGTGTAGGCTGCTAGTGACCAAAATTGTCGTGTTTTCAAAGCTTTTAAATGAACAGGTCCATTTTCAAGGTTAAATCTGCAGACTTTAAGAAGAAAGAGGGGATCAGCAGATTGTTGAATAGGATTATCGGGAGTAAAAGCAACAAATTGATAAGGGGCTCCGGATTTTTTAAGTGCTGTCCATATATTATCCTGTGCCCAATAGGGGATCAGAAAGAGAACGCAAATATGAACGATAATAGCGCCAATGATTGCAAGAAGTGCGGTATGAATAAATCTAGTCACAATTTATTTGTCCTGATGGAATTTGTTCTATTGATGGCATTGTAAGCTTTTGTAATGCCGTTGCAGAGATGATTGAGGTATCGTATAAGGTAAGAATAAGCCCGAATTCTTTTTGACTAACTGTTGCAAGCCAATTGCCGGTTTGCGGTGTGGGTGAAATATTAATGCGCAATGAGCCATCATGCTCATAAATAATAGCGTTCGTGTGGAGTTCAAAAGGTATTTCTTTGGATGAAGTATAGGGTTTTAGGGATTTGTCAGCTGTATAAAGGGTAAAAAGACGGGTTTCAGGGATGGTGCCTTTGAGTAAATAATGACAGTGGGGGTGGAGTGGACGCCCTTGGTTATCTTGCCAAATCTGGAATTGAATACCTTCAGTTCGTCCGAGTGAAACAATGCCTTGTTTAGCGGTGCGGGCGCGGGTATAAGGATCCATATTGGCTGTTCCCATTTGTGGATAAGCACTCCATTTTCCAATTCTAAAGAGTCCAAAATGAGGAAAGGAATTGAGCACATAATCGACACTCAGTTTTCCACATAAAATGGAAAAAGCGAAGATAAAAAAGAAAATGGTGATATTAAAAAACATCAGTGAATATCTTGAATTCAAAATGTTGAATCTCCAGTTGTTTTCATTTTCAAAGAAATTGCAGATGTTTTTTTCAGATCTTTGTTAATCAATCGCACGATATTTAATGTTTCAGGAGAAAGCGTAGAGGGTATTGGAGGAGGAACTTCAGAATCTGCATGGGAAGAAAGTACTGGGGGCTGATAAGGAAGGAGAGAATCTTTAACACCATAGAGCTGTTTGAGCATGATATTTTGATGTGCAGCAAGCATGATGCGATGCCATATCATGGCAGGAACGCCACCCCCAAAAGCACGATTCATCGGTGAAAAGTTATCATTTCCCATCCATACCGCTCCTGTATAATTGCCTGTAAAGCCAACAAACCAAGCATCACGATAAGATTGTGATGTTCCAGTTTTCCCAGCGACGAGAGTCATGGGTAGAGCAGCACGCTTACCAGATCCTCGTGTCGTGACACCCACCATCATTTGGTTCATATAAGCTGTTGATTGTTCACTCAGAACTCGGTGTAGTTTTTTTCCGTTATGTTCGAAATCCCATACCACATGCCCATCGATTGTTCTGATTTGCGTGAACCCATGACGATTACCAGCTATCCCGCCATTGGCAAAGACATTAAAGCCAGTTGCTTGATCCATGGGGGTCATGTTGGAAGTACCAAGAACCATTGTTTTGTGTGATAAAATATGCGCGTTAATCCCCATATTCTTGATGAGATCTATGATGGGTTGGGTATCACGGTTAAGATATTGATAGGTGAGATACACAGGGACTGTATTAATAGAAAAAGCTAAAGCTGTTGCTAAATCAATTTTTCCCAAATAACGACCAGAATTATTTTTTGGTGTCCAACCTCCCCAATTGATAGGAGCATCTAAAACGATTGTCGAGGGAGACAGTCCGTGTTCCATTGCGGTTGCGTAAACATAAGGTTTGAATGAAGAACCAGTTTGCCGTCCGCCTTGTGTTGCTCTGTTAAATTGGCTCTTTTTATAATCTTGTCCTCCAACAATTGCGCATACGGCACCGTTATTATCGAGTATAACGGTGGCAGCTTGGGTTACGCGATATTGTTGACCATATTGATGTAAATGATATGCGATTGATTCTTCTGCTGCTTTTTGAATATTCGGATCAAGGGTCGTTTGAATAATTAAACTATGGCTTGGAAGTTGATTACGTATTTTTTTGACTTCCTCGAATGCCCAATCAAGAAAATAATCTGGCTGATTATTTTCTCTTTGGGGAAGTGCCTTAGCAGGGTGGCGATGCGCATTGATAATTTGGCTCTTCGTCATAAAGCCACTATTAACAAGATTAGAAAGGACGATATTGGCACGTGTTTGAGCTGCAAAGAGATGACTATGAGGAGCATATTTTGTTGGAGCTTTAAAGAGTCCTGCTAACATAGCAGATTCACTTAAAGAGACATGACGTATGTTTTTTCCAAAATAAAATTTTGCCGCTGCGGCAATACCAAAATTGTTTCCTCCCATATAGGCTCGGTCAAGGTAAAGTTGTAAAATCTGCTTTTTGCTAAAATTTGCTTCTAGCCAAAGAGCAAGATAAGCTTCTTTGATTTTACGTGTTATGGTTCTTTCGTTTGTTAAAAATAAATTTTTAGCCAATTGTTGTGTGAGAGTTGAACCACCTTGCACCACACCTTTAGCTTGCATATTTTGTGAAATTGCCCGTGTAAGTCCTTGAAAATCAATGCCCCAATGATCAAAAAAACGACGGTCTTCTGTAGCGAGAACCGCTTTAATGACAGTGTCAGGCATTTCTTCAACGGGGATAGAGATTGCCGGCAGTGCACCACGGTGCCCAATGGAATTTCCATAGCGATCTAGAAAAAGAATGGAAAAGTTTTTAGGAGAAGACCAATCTGTTTTGGTCAGTTCAAAAACAGAAATGCCCAAAATAGTGAAAAGAGTAAATCCCATCAACCCTAATGTCAGTATTTCATCGAGAACTTCAACGATAAAACGTTTCCATCCTTGAAGATGAAAATTTTGTGAGACGATTTTTGCCTTTTTCCAGAAAAAACTGTTAGCAGAACGAATGTGATAAAGCGCTGTGTCTAATCGTGCGTCTAATTCAATGAGAGCAGGACTATGAAATGGCTTACGGTGTTGCCCTTTCTTTTTTTTAAAAAAATCAAACATTTAAAGAGAGCCTATGGCAAAGCAATACAACCAAACAAATCTACAATAATTATATGGAGTAGAAGTATTTTTTTTCTATAGTGCTAACAGAGAAAGAATTTGTTTTAGAATTATGCATTTTTTGTAAGATAGTATATTAATATTTTATTATTTTATTGAATAAATTTTATTCTCATTATTAAAAATATTTTTTTGATTTTTTAAAAATTTGGAGTAATGTTAATATGTTCTTCTGTAAGATAGAGGATAAATTGTTTTCATTTGTGATTTTTTAATCGACTAAAAAAAACCATTATTTCTTTTATCCTTTATCAAGGAAGAGAAGAGATGGGTTATTGAAATATTTATGATGAAAAAAAAATTCTTGTTCGTAATAATAGCAGCTTTTTTAGAAGCAGATTCTGTTCTAGCTTCTGGGTGTGCTGAAGTAGGTAAGAAGGCTGCCGCACAAGAGAGCGGGGTTCTCGTCCGTTCAAAACCGGTTGTTCAGGATGGAAAGGACATGTGTGCAATTGTGGTTGTTGTACCAGCCCGTAATGGTGAAAAGTTACGTCGTGTTGAATTTTTTGTTCCTGCTGATTAGTTTTTGGCAGATGGTGTTGTGATGCGTATCTTAATCGTTGAAGATGATCGGAATCTTCACCATCAATTAGCAGAAGCTGTAAGACGTGCAGGATATGTTTCCGATAGTGCTTTCGATGGTGAAGAGGCTTATTTTTTAGGGAGCACAGAGTCTTACGACGCGGTGATACTTGATATAGGTTTACCGCAGATTGATGGTATTAGTGTTGTTGAAAAGTGGCGTCAAGAAGGGCTCTCCATGCCTGTTTTAATGCTAACGGCGCGAGACCGTTGGTCTGATAAGGTGCAAGGTATTGATGCTGGAGCTGACGATTATGTTGTGAAGCCATTTCATTTGGAGGAAGTGATAGCGCGCTTGCGAGCATTAATTCGTCGCACTACGGGACATGCGACAAGTGCATTATGTTGCGGAAATGTTTTGTTGGATACAAAGACGTCTCGTGTTTTTGTGGATGGTCAATTGATTAAACTAACATCTTATGAATTCAGACTGCTTTCGTATCTCATGCATCATTGTGACAGGGTCATTTCAAGAACAGAGCTTACTGAACATCTTTATGATCAGGATTTTGATAAGGATTCGAATACGGTGGAAGTCTTTGTAGGTCGGTTACGGAAAAAGCTTGGAGTGAATTTGATTGAAACTATTCGAGGAATGGGATATCGCGTGAGAACGCGAGGTGATTAATGAATGTTTTTGAAGAGAATAATTGGTATAGGAGGTTCTTTTTTGTAATTACTCGATCTCTCAGTTTACGTGTTATGATCTTATCAACATTATGGGTTGTTATTTCTCTTTTATCGATTTCTGCAGTAAGTATTTTATTTTATAAGCGTTCGACTGAACAAAGCCTAGAGCGTATCCTTTCTGCTCAACTCTACAGTCTTATTGCAACAGTGACGGTGTCATCGGAAGGTACTTTGATAGGAGGGGCTGGGATTGATGATATTCGTTATTCTGATCCAACAACAGGATGGTATTGGGAAGTTGTTGCGATATCCCATAATTTAAAAGGAAGATTGACATCTCCCTCATTGGGAACAGGCGAGATATTTACACCAAGTGATGTTGATATACCTTTTGACAATAAATTCTTTCGCTCTTATCGGATAACGGGGAACAATGGTCAAAAGCTACAAGTGATTGAGAGTGATGTTGTTCTTGATAATAAAAATCATATTGCACGTTTTCGGCTTGTTGGGAATATCGATGAAGCTCATGCCCAGGTAAAGGAATTTACGCGAACTTTGCAAATTTTTCTTTGGAGTTTCGGTATCGGGAGTGTTCTTATTAATATTGCTATTATTTTCTTTAGTTTTCAACCGTTGAAGCTTATTCGACGTGCATTGAATGATATTCGCGAAGGAAGAGTTCATTATGTGAATACGGATTTAGTAAGCGAAGTGATGCCGCTTGTACAAGAGATGAATGCTCTCATTAATAATAATCAGCGTATTATCGAGCGATTTCGCACACAGGTTGGTAATCTCGCGCATTCATTGAAGACGCCTCTATCC
This sequence comes from Bartonella sp. AP88HLJMH, assembly GCF_042195605.1. Taxonomy (NCBI): domain Bacteria; kingdom Pseudomonadati; phylum Pseudomonadota; class Alphaproteobacteria; order Hyphomicrobiales; family Bartonellaceae; genus Bartonella; species Bartonella sp. AP88HLJMH. The sequence continues at coordinate 72,133 of NZ_JBHIOR010000002.1, forward strand.
GTGATTATGAATGAGACAGATAAGATGCGCGGAGAAAAGGCTAGTTTGTTGAGAGAGCAAACGCAAATAATGCAAGCTCAAATCAATCATTATCTTCAGCGTGCGCGGATTGCAGCACAATGCGATAGTGTTGTCTATCATACGTCTGTTCGCAGTGTGCTTGAACGCTTGGTGCGGGTTATGAAAAAGCTTAATCCTGAAAAACAAATTCAATTTATTATGGATGTTGATGATATTGTTTTTTCTGGAGAGAAGGAAGATTTAGAAGAAATTATAGGGAATTTGATTGAAAATGCTACTCAGTGGTCTCGCGCAAAGGTTTTGATCTCTTGTTGTTTAGAAGAAAATGCTGAAGAAACAGAATATTTTAGTATCTTTGTAGAAGATGATGGTCCTGGTTTAACAGAAGACAAAATTGATGAAGCATTAAAAAGGGGGCGGCGGTTTAATGAAAGTAAACTAGGATCAGGCTTAGGGTTAGCAATTGTTTCAGATATGGTCAGTGAATATGGTGGGAATCTCTTTTTATCCCGTTCTGATTTGGGTGGGTTGTATGCAAAAGTTTTATTACCTAAGATGGGAGAATAACATATTTTCTCCTTAAGCAAGAAATGTCTATAAAGTTTGTAAAGCAGTATTTTCAGATAATACATCAAAGAGTAGGGAAACATTGTTTTTAGTTTCTTTGTTTAATTGATATATATAATAGATTTTATAATATTCTCCATGAAAAAATGAATTTTTATTGATTCACATCACTTTTCTCATGAAGAGGATAAAATGTAAGCGAGTTATTCTCTGTTCGTATTGGAAAAAAACGATATGCTCTTATTGATTTTTGCAGCATTTTTTCTGATTTTTCTGGCAAGTGTTCTTTTTCTTTCACTACGTTTTGATGATGAGATAAAAAAAGAATGGAAAGTTCAAACCGTGGATGGTTATAGAAGCCATAAGCGTATGATTGAGTTTAACAAGCTTTATATGCATTATAAAAAAAGAAATATTCTTAAGGCTTTAAGTATCTTGTTTGTTCTCCTTATGACATGGAATATTTATGGGCTGACAGGCAATCCAGAAGTGAAAAGTTATTTTTTTAGCGAATTAATGGATAAGGATCCTCAAACTCTTAGTAAGCAAGAAAAGCTTATTCGTTTACAAGTGCTTTTTTTCCGTGCACCTCATGATGGCAAGCTAGCAGATGCGTTAGCGGTAGGGTATCTCGAAGAAAGCCTTTTTCAAGAAGCAGTGAATACTTATTTAGATGCACTTCGTTTGAATGGAGAAACAGCTCCAAGGCTTGTAGGATACGGTTTAGCATTGGTTGGTTATGAAGGGGGAGTGATAACGCAAGAAGCGCAAAATGCTTTTCAAAAAGCAGCAGATTTAGCGCCAACAGATTTTTATCCACGTTTATTGTTAGCCGATGCATTGCATCAAGCAGGAAAAACTGCACAGGCAGTGCAATTTTTACAAAGCTTTCTTGATACAATGCCTGAAAATTTTTCAGGACAATCACGTGTTAAAAAAATGATGATTCAGTTACGTGATTTATCGAGTAAGCATACAAAGAAAAGAAATCTTGCACCTATGTAGAAGATGTGCAAAGCTCTTAAAAAATAAAATATTGATACTTAATTATAACGTATTTAAAATTTTTTCGCAGAGTGTCTATGAACAGTCAATCTTTAAAGAATTCTGCCTCATGGAAGGTTATTTTAGAGCAGCGAAAAAAAAAGCGCTTACTGATCATATTATTATGTTGTTTGGTTATGACAATTGCAGCAAGTCTCATAGTGTATGCAATGCGTCATGCGGTCAGTTTTTTTAGAATGCCCTCTGAAATTACAAGAGAAGATATTTTAACGGAGCGCCCTTTGCGTTTGGGTGGCTTTGTTGAAAAGGGAACTGTTCAATATGTTGGAGAGAGAGGCGTTGTTTTTTTTGTAACGGATAACAAAAAACATGAAAAAGTAGTTTTCAATGGTGCCTTACCGGATCTTTTTCGTGAAGGTCAGGGGGTGATCGTAGAAGGGCATTTCGATAAACAGGGCTTTTTTATAGGGATGCGTATTTTAGCAAAACATGATGAAACTTATATGCCTAAAGAAACAGCTGATCGTTTGAAAAAACATTACATTATGGAGAAATAATTCGATTGTGCTTGTCGAACTGGGTCATATTTTTTTAGCTGCAGCATTTTCAGTAAGCTTATTAGGGGCATTTTTACCTGCTTTAGGTTTTTGGTGGAGAGAGCGTTTGTTAATGCAAACAGTTGTTCCTCTAACATATATTACTTTTACATTACTGCTTTTATCTTTTTTAGTGATAATTTATGCTTATGTTGTATCTGATTTTTCTGTTTTGAACGTTGTTGAGAATTCTCATTCAGAAAAACCGATGCTCTATAAAATTACAGGTGTTTGGGGCAACCACGAAGGCTCTATGTTGTTATGGGTTTTAAGTCTTGCTTTTTTTAGCGCATTGATGGCTTTTTTTAGCCAACATTTGCCAGAAGATTTTAAGACGCTTGTTTTAATTTGCCAAAGTTGGATTACAACTGCTTTTCTTTTATTTATTCTTTTTGTATCCAATCCATTTTTACGCGTAAATCCACCAGCATTGCAGGGAAATGGTCTCAATCCTCTTTTACAAGATATCGCATTAGCAATTCATCCACCGCTACTTTATTTAGGTTATGTCGGTTTTTCACTTTGTTTTTCTTTTGCCATTGCGGCATTGATTATGGGACATGTTGATAGAATTTGGGCGCGTGGGATTCGTCCGTGGCTTTTACTTTCTTGGTGTTTTTTGACATTGGGTATTATGGTTGGCTCTTATTGGGCTTATTATGAGCTAGGATGGGGAGGCTATTGGTTTTGGGATCCTGTTGAAAATGTTTCGTTTATGCCGTGGCTTTCAGGAACGGCTCTTTTACATTCTGCTCTTGTTCTCGAAAAACGAGAAATATTGAAAAGTTGGACTCTGTTTTTAGCGCTGCTTACTTTTTCCCTTTCTCTGATGGGAACTTTTCTTGTGCGTTCTGGGCTTTTAGTTTCTGTTCATAGTTTTGCTGTTGATCCAGCACGCGGGCAAGCAATTCTTGCTCTTTTATTTTTTTTTACGGGAGCTGCTTTTCTTCTTTTTGCTTTGCGTACCCCTATTTTAAAAACAGAAAGATTTTTTCAACCAATTTCACGTGAAGGGTTTATTGTTTTAAATAACTTGTTACTGACAACAATAACAGCAACAGTATTGATTGGTACGCTTTATCCTTATTTTATTGAGATATTAACAGGGCAAAAAATTTCTGTAGGGGCTGCTTTTTTTAACCTTACCTGTGGACCGCTAATGGTTTTGCTGTTGTTGTTTGTTCCATTTGGGACAATGATGGCATGGAAACGCGGTGATTTTCTTGCAGTTTTTGAACGCTTGTGGTTTGTTTTTGTATTGGTTGGTATCGTCTGTTTTATAATATTCTATGCGACATCTGTGCGTGATATTTTTGCAGTTTTAGGGATTGGGCTTTCAGCGTTTGTTTTTTTAGGCAGTTTAGCGGATCTATGGGGAAAGAGTGGATATGGCAAGAGAGCTTTTTCAGTACGCGTTAAGAGATTTCTTGGATTGCCATGGTCTACTTTTGGTGCAGCAATAGCACATATGGGATTAGGCGTTACATTATTTGGTATTGTTTGCGTAGCAAGTTTTGGGCAAGAACGTATTTTAATCATGAACGTAGGGGATAGGGTGACGATAGCGGATAAAACGCTTCATTTTGATGCAGTGTATGATGGTGTTGGTTCGAATTATTCGACAATGGAGTTTTATTTTAAAATATATGAAAATAAAAACATTGTAGGTCATGTAACAGCCTCAAAGCGATTTTATTCAAGCCAAAATACATCAACAACAGAAGTTGGTCTTAAAAATCATGGCTTATCACAGCTATATATTGTACCGGGACATATTGATAATCGGGGTCTCGTTGTGCACGTATGGTGGAAGCCTTATGTAATATGTATTTGGTTAGGGGCATTCATGATGGCTATGGGGGGATGTCTTTCTCTTCTGGGGTATTGGTTTCGCATTGGCATGTACAATAAGGTAGTGCTTGCTTTAAATTTTGGGAAAAGACATTGAGATGAAAAAAATTCTTTGGATTGTATTTTTTTTAATTGCAACGTTTCCTTTTCAATTAGCAATAGCAGTAGAGCCGGATGAGATTTTAAAGGATAAGATTCTTGAAGCGCGAGCACGCCATATTTCATCGCATTTACGTTGTCCGGTTTGTCAAAATCAATCAATTGATGATTCAGATGCTGCTTTAGCACGTGATTTACGGCTTTTAATTCGGGAAAGGCTAAAAATGGGCTATAGTAATCAGCAAGTCACTGACTTTCTTGTTGAGCGATATGGTGAATTTATTCTCTTGAAACCACCATTGAATAAAATAACTTGGTTTTTATGGTTCTCGCCTTTGATCATTATTATCATTGGCATAAGTATCATATTTTTCCACTTCAAACGGGATAATCATGCGTTATGTGAATGAAAAAGAACAGTCAAAAATATCATTGCATTAAAAAAAATGTTACATAAAAGAAAAAAATCAGATCATCTGCAATGAGCAGACAATCTTATTGTAATTATATTAGGGAATACTGAAACCTTACAAAACTTTAATAATTTAGACAGAAAACGGTAAGGTCTGGTATTTTATAAGTGATCGGAATTGAAATAAAGGTATGATTGAATAGGAGCATAGAATAAATGGTTAAAAAGGCTTTCTTTAAAACATTTGTCGCAGTGAGTTTTTCTGCGATATTGGAAAGTGCACTGTTTTTTAGTGGATGTACATCAAGCTTGTGGATGACAAAGGCTCATGCAAGTTCTGTATTTACTTCGTTAATGCAACAACAGGGATTTGCCGATATTGTTGCTCAAGTGAAACCAGCCGTTGTAGCAGTACAAGTAAAGAGCAATAAAAAGAAAGAAGATAGGTTCTTTAGCAACTTTTTTAGTGGTCCAGGGCTTGATCAATTACCAGATCAGCATCCTTTAAAAAGATTTTTTAAAGAGTTTTATGATTTTGATAAACCTAAAAATAAATTTCCGCACCAATCGCAGAGACTCCGTCCTGTTGCTTTTGGATCGGGTTTTTTTATTTCATCTGATGGTTACATTGTGACCAATGATCATGTGATTTCTGATGGAACAAGTTATACTGTTGTTCTTGATGATGGTACAGAATTGAACGCAAAGCTCATTGGGAAAGACCCAAAAACCGACCTTGCCGTATTAAAAGTGAATGATAAAAGAAAATTTTCTTATGTTGATTTTGGTGATGATTCAAAGCTTCGTGTTGGGGATTGGGTTGTTGCCATTGGGAATCCATTTGGTCTTGGTGGAACTGTGACAGCAGGTATTGTTTCTGCACGTGGACGTGATATTGGCACTGGTGTGTACGATGATTTTATTCAGATTGATGCTGCTGTTAATAGAGGAAACTCTGGTGGTCCAACGTTTGATCTTAATGGAAAGGTTGTTGGGGTTAATACAGCAATTTTTTCTCCTTCTGGAGGAAATGTTGGGATTGCTTTTGCTATTCCAGCAGCGACTGTAAAACAGGTTGTACAACAACTTATTGAAAAAGGTTCAGTTCAACGTGGTTGGTTAGGTGTTCAGATTCAGCCGGTAACAAAGGAGATTTCCGATTCAATAGGATTGAAAGAAGCCAAAGGTGCTTTGGTTACTGATCCGTTAAAAGGACCGGCAGAAAAGGCTGGTATTAAAGCGGGTGATGTAATTATTTCAGTGAATAATGAAAAAGTTGCTGATGCGCGTGAGCTGGCGAAACGTATTGCAAATATTAAACCAGGAGAAATGGTAACCATAGGGATTTGGAGATCAGGTAAGGAGGAGAGTATAAAGGTTAAACTCGCTTCAATGTCTGAAGATGAAAGTAAGAAAGAGACTTCAAAATATTCAAATGGACAGAGTGATTTAGATGAAACATTGGAAGATTATGGTTTGATTGTTATGCCTTCTGATGATGGTGTAGGGGTTGTCGTAACGGATGTCGATACCGATTCAGATGCTGCAGATAAAGGGATACGCCCTGGTGATATCATTGTGACAGTAAATAATAAACCAGTTAAACGAGTCTCTGATATTATTAACACAATCAAAAATGCTCAGCAGTTAGGACGAAAGGCTATACTCTTACAAGTGCGAACAAATGATCAAAATCGTTTTGTTGCTCTTCCAATTTTCAAAAAATAAAGCTTTAGTTGTAGGACAAATATTTATTAAACATTTGTCCTACAACATAATAAAATAATGGAGATACGTTTTATGAAGATACTCGTTATTGAAGATGATCATGAGACGGGGCATTATCTCGAAAAAGCATTTTTGGAAGTAGGGCATTCTGTTGATGTTGCTTATGATGGAGATACGGGATACGCTTTAGCAACCACGGAAAATTATGACGTTATGGTTGTTGACCGAATGCTTTTGCATCGTGATGGTCTTTCTATTATTGCTGAATTGCGCGCTAAAGGCAATGAAACACCGGTTCTTATTCTGTCTGCTTTAGGGCAAGTTAATGATCGTGTAACGGGGCTGCGTGCAGGGGGAGATGATTATTTGACAAAGCCTTATGCTTTTTCTGAACTTCTTGCGCGTGTTGAAGTTTTACAACGGCGGAAAAATCCTAAAGAAGCAGAAACTGTTTACTGTGTAGGTAATCTTGAGCTTGATCGGTTAGCACATACGGTAAAACGAGGTGATAGAAACATTCTATTGCAACCACGAGAGTTTCGTTTACTTGAATATTTGATGCGTTATGCGGGGCAGGTTGTTACACGCACTATGCTTTTGGAAAACGTTTGGAATTACCATTTTGATCCACAAACGAATGTCATTGATGTCCATATCTCTCGTTTGAGAGCCAAAATTGAAAAAGATTTTGATGTTCCCCTTCTCCATACAGTGCGTGGAGCTGGATATATGCTGAAAGTACCAGATAACAAAGCATGAATCGTTTGATTAATATAATGCGCACGACGGCGCTAAGGCTTTCAGCACTTTACATTTTATTGTTTGGATTGGTGGCAACAGGACTTTCTATTTATATGACGGCATTTTCTGCTTCATTGTTAACAGAGCAAACTGAACAGGCTTTACATGAAGAATTAAAATATATTGAAAATGCTTATAATTATGGGGGATTATCCTTATTAATGCGCACTATTGATTATCGTTCAAGACAACCAGGAGCATTTCTTTATCTTGTTACAGATTCTATGGGGCGTATTTTAGCAGGAAATGTAGCACGTATTGAATTAGGTCTTTTGAATCAGAGTGGTTTTATTTCTACCTCTTTTTTGTATTCCCGTTTTGGAGAACATGGCAAAACAAGTGAACATCGCGCTTTGGCGGTTATTGTTGATTTACCTAATGCTATGAAGATTCTTATAGGACGTGATTTGGATGAGCCAGAACGTTTTGCTGTTGTTATTCGCAAAGCTGTGATCATTGCACTTGCTGCAATGGTTGGAGGCGCTTTACTCATATGGTTTTTTGTTGGCAGGAGAGCTTTACAAAGGATTGATCATGTAACGGCTGCATCACAGCGCTTGATGGATGGTGATTTCAGTGGGCGTTTACCTGTTTCTGGAGTAGGGGATGAGTTTGATCGATTGTCAACCAATCTTAATGTTATGTTAGACCGCATTGAAGAGTTAAATATTGGTTTACGTCAAGTATCAGATAATATTGCTCATGATCTGAAAACGCCGTTAACGCGTCTTAGAAATCGCGCTGAAGAAGCGCTTTCAGGAAATAAGACAAAGCTTGAATATCGTCAGGTCCTTGATAGGGTTATTGCAGAATCAGATCAACTTATTTGTACGTTCAATGCGATTTTAATGATTTCACGTATTGAGGCCAGCAGTGCAATTGAACATCTTGAAATGATGAATATGAAACTGATCATTGAGGATGCTGTTGAGCTTTACGAACCTTTTGCTGAAGAGTCAGGTGTTTTACTTCAGTTGGGAGATATATTTGATAAAGAGCTAAAATTGAATCGTGAGCTTGTTGCGCAATCAATTTTTAATCTTATAGATAATGCAATTAAATATGCGCCTAAAGGTGGAAGGCAAGCGAAGGTTTGCTTATCAATGGAATATCGTGATGAACATTTATTAGTTGTTGTGAGCGATAATGGACCAGGAATAGCAGAGGATAAACGTGAAAAAGTGACAGAACGATTTGTTCGTCTTGAAGAAAGCCGCACACAACCTGGGTTTGGGATTGGTTTAAGTATAGCAAAAGCGGTTATGAAGCTTCACGGGGGTGAATTGTTACTTGAAAATGCAAATCCAGGGCTTAGGGCTGTTTTGTTATTTCCCTAAAGATATTTTTCTTCACTTTCATACGTAACAACTATTTTAAAAGTATAAAGCAATAGAAAGGAAAGCAAAATGCTTTTCAAGGGAGCAGAGATGAAACAAGCTTTTTTAAAAACACAGCTTCTCCCTTTATGTCCTCTCGATAAAAGTGGTTCCCAATGGTTAAAAGACATGGAAGAACAAGCAAGGAAAGAAGGTTTAGAATCGCTTGTTTCCATCATTTCAGAGAGTGGAACGCAGATTGATTTTATCAGTTCGGTTATGACCTTATCTCCTTTTTTGCGTGAGGTTTTAATTGCCAACCCATCATATCTTAGTGCTTTATTAAATGTTGATATAGAAACAAGGCTGAGCGAAATTATAGATGATATTACAGCTATTGATAAAGATGAAGCTATAAATGAAACTTCATTGATGGCTGCTTTAAGGCGCAAAAAACGAGAAGCGCATGTTCTTATTGCTTTAGCTGATTTGGGTGGTGTTTTTACTTACGAAGTTTCATGTGCTTGGTTGACACGTTTGGGCGAAGCAGCATTAAGTGTAGCACTACGTTTTCTATTAAGAGAAGCGCATGATCATGGTAAGATCAATTTATTAAGCCGTGAGAATCCAGAAAAAGACTGTGGTTTAATTATTTTAGGGATGGGAAAGTTAGGAGCAGGGGAACTTAATTATTCTTCTGATATTGATCTTATTGTTTTCATTGATGAAACATCACCTCATATTGGTAATCTTTCTGAAAGTGTTGACGTATTTTCTAAAATGGTACGCCGATTAATCCGTATCATTCAAGAACGCACTGCGGAAGGATATGTTTTTCGTCTTGATTTTCGTCTTCGTCCAGATCCAGGTTCAACCCCTTTGGCCTTACCAGTAAGGACTGCATTGCGTTATTACGAAGGGCGTGGGCAAAATTGGGAACGAGCAGCCATGATTAAAGCACGTCCAGTTGCTGGTGATAAGAGGGCAGGTTTTAACTTTCTCAAAGAGCTTTTTCCCTATGTGTGGCGGAAATATTTAGATTATGCTGCTATTGCTGATATTCATTCGATCAAACGTCAAATTCATGCGCATAAAAATTACGGTCAAATTGCAGCTTATGGGCATAATATAAAGTTAGGTCGTGGTGGTATTCGTGAGATTGAGTTTTTTGTTCAGACACAGCAGCTCATTGCTGGTGGACGTTTTCCTCAATTACGTGGACGTCAGACAGTTGCAATGTTAGCAGAACTTCACACGCTTGGTTGGATCAGTGAGAAAACGAGAAATAGCCTTATAAAAAGTTATGCATTTCTTCGAAATGTGGAACATCGTATTCAAATGCTTTTCGATGAACAAACACATCTTCTTCCAAATGATACAGCTCAATTCACGAGTGTTGCCTATTTAATGGGTTATCAAGACAGGAGCAGTTTTATCCGTGATTTATTAAAAACACTTCAGGTTGTTGAAAAACATTATGCTGCACTGTTTGAGAATGAGCAAGAACTTGGTTTAGAAATTGGTAATTTAGTTTTTACCGGTGAAGAAGATGATCCGGAGACATTAATAACGTTAAGCCGTTTAGGCTTCGAAAGAGCAAGTGATATTTGTCGTATTATGCGCACGCTCCATTTTGGTCGTTATAAAGCAACGCAATCAGCCGAAGCACGCGAGAGATTAACGGAATTAACACCAGCTCTTTTGAAAGCTTTTGGTGGGACAAAACGAGCTGATGAGGCGATGTTGCGTTTTGATGGTTTTTTACAGGGCTTACCTTCAGGAATTCAGCTTTTTAGTCTTTTGCAGTCTAATCCCTCTCTTTTGGATATGCTTGTCCTTATTATGGGTGCTGCTCCACGTCTTGCAGAAATTATTACACGCAGATCCCATGTTTTTGATGGAATGTTAGATCCGAATATTCTTTCAGAATTACCGACCAAAACGTACTTAGAAAAACGGCTTGAATATTTTCTTGAAAATGTTCTTTCTTATGAGGAAATTCTTGACCATTTAAGGATTTTTGCAGATGAACAACGTTTTTTGATTGGTATTCGAATTTTAAACGGTACAATTACAGGAGAAAGAGCGGGTTTTGCTTTTACTGCGCTTGCTGATCTTATGATTACAAAAACATTTGCTACCGTTCAAGAGGAATTTTCTCGTCTTCATGGTCGTATTAAAGGGGGGCGTGTTGGCATATTGGGTATGGGGAAGCTTGGAAGTCGCGAATTAACAGCAGATTCCGATGTTGACCTCGTTTTGCTTTATGAACACGATGATGATGCAGAAATATCTGATGGAGAAAAGCCTCTTTATATCTCTCAATATTATACGCGTTTAGCACAGCGCCTCGTTTCTGCTTTATCCACTCTTACAAGCCAAGGTATTCTTTATGTCGTTGATTTAAGGTTACGGCCATTAGGCAATAAAGGACCTATTGCTGTTTCTTTTCCATTTTTTAAAAAGTATTATCGCCAAGAAGCATGGATATGGGAATATCTTGCTTTAACAAGGGCTCGAGGCATTGCAGGAGACCCTGATTTTTTACAAAAGCTAGAAAATGAAGTGTGTGCAATTATTGCTATTTCTCGTGATAAGAAGGAAGTTGCAAAAGAAGTATGTGAAATGCGTGCCTTGATTGCAAAAGAAAAGCCGCCAAAAAATCAATGGGATTTAAAAACGATGTCTGGTGGCATTATGGATTTGGAGTTTATTGCTCAATTTTCTCTTATTACGCATGTCATTGAGTTTCAAATTGGAGCGACGACAGCGGATATTTTAGATCACTTACCAAACAGTTTTCTTAATCAGTCATGTATTGCTGATTTACATTATGCCTATCGTCTTTATACAAATTTGAGTCAAATTATACGGCTTTGCTTAAATGATTCTCTTGATCCCAATGACATGCCACCTGGATTAAGTGACCTTTTGTTGAATAGTGTTGGGGAACCTGATTTGCTTCGTGTGGAAAAATTAATTGCAGAAACTGGGCAATTGGTCTGTTCAGTTTTTACAAAAATCATGAAACATTAAAATAATTCTATAAGAATAAATAAAAATTATTAATTCCATTTTTATATATTAATTTTTGTCGTTCATTTCATAGACGCTTGAGAGGGTTAGAGTGAAGTTCTCTACTGTTTTTTCAAGTGTGATGAAAAAATTCTCCATTCTAGGTATCATTCTTTATACAAAAAGCGATGAGTGATTAATTTAGTTAATCATATTTTTTATGAGCGTTATCTCATTTTTTCAAAAAATTGACATTATAATTTTTTATATAATTTCAGATAATAACGATCAATATGAAGCTATAAAAGCTACTATAGATTAATAGCTTCTGGAAATTATAAATAATATTTAAGCTTTATTTAAAACTAATTTTAATTTTTTAACTGTGTCATTTTTGCTATAGATTTTTTCAAAAAATTGTGAAACGATTTATCATTATTTATGTATCACATTAGCTTTTAGGGGAGCAATTATGATTACAAAGTATTTAGCCTCAACATCTATATTTTCTTTAATTTCAATTTCTGTAGTACAGGCGTCGGATATCGTTATTCCTGAACAACCTGTTCCTGTTATTCCAGCACCTGCTTTGTCTTGGACAGGATTTTATCTTGGAGGACAGATTGGTAACTTTTCAGGTAAAACAACTGCAAGTTATTTAAAACATGAGACAGGGATATGGAATCCAATTGGAAAGGAGAATTTACCTAAACTTTCTGGTTTTATCGGGGGAGTTTATGCAGGTTCCAATATTGATATCGATAATAGTTTTATTATAGGTATTGATACAGATATTATGTGGTTTGGTAAAAAGGATTCTAAAGATGTCAATCTACCGAAAAAAAGTCCAACTGAAGAAACACCAAAACTTGTAGAAAAAACAAGTCTAACAAGAGATTTGCATGAGGAGGATTCGACAACACCTATTAAAGCTGTACGTCATACTTTAAAACAAAAATGGGCTGGTGCTACACGGGTGAGAGTTGGTTTTGCGATTGAGCGTATGATGCCTTATATTTCTGGAGGGATTGCTTATACGCAGCTTCAGAATATTTTTGCGGCAGTAGCTGATAGCAAAAATGGAGAAGTTGATTTTTCTGATTGGTTGCATGATGAAAAAAAGACCATGATTGGTTATACCCTTGGAGGTGGTATTGATTTTGCAATGACTGATAATATTATTGTACGTGCAGAATATCGTTATTCAGATTTTGGCAAAAAGAAGTTCATACAGGATAAATTTGAAATGGGCTACAAGACAAATGATTTTCGTGTGGGTGTAGCTTATAAATTTTAATTTTTTGCAGAATTAAACACTTCAAAAGTCTCATTTTCGAATGAGGCTTTTATTTTTCAGATATGTTCTAGTAAATATCCTTTACTCAAAAGAGCTACTATTTTATTCGAACAATACTTTGATTTGTAAACATAAATTACTTTTTGTCATGTTGAGTGAGAGACCCAAGTGTCATAAGATTTTCTCATTTTAAACCTATACCATATTGAACCGATCAAAACCATGTCTTTTGCACGTCAAAAAGAGGGGGCGTCGTGAGATAAAACATTAAAGAAAGAATAAAAATACTTCTTATGAACCATTTTAAGTGCTAAAGGCTGTCGCTACATTAGGGGATGGCAAAGTGTGAGATTTTGATACTAGCTTGCTTTTCCATAAACGTGAAGATGGTGTTGCTAAATGGACTTAACATTACATCATTCATAGGTACCGTCGGGAAATAGGTTTGGGTGCTTTAAAAGATGCTTTTTTAAACCAACATGTGAATTGGCAAGCTAATGGCATTTTATTTTATTTGAAAGATCTTTCATACAATCAACTTTTCTGTTTTGCGGTATCGTAAAATATTTTATTTAATAACAAAAAGCTCGCAAAAAAATTCTAAAGAACGTAAAATTACATCCGCAATATAACTCAATAATAAAATAATTATAAAGAGTATTATAAAGTGATTTATAGGAAAAAATAGAGAGAAAATTAGGAATTTATTGAGACATAAAAAACATTATTACCTATGTCTGTTATCGAAATATAATCTATTATTTTTCCTAACTTTTTAATGTACGATAATAAATTTTGAGTGAAATAGTAATGGATCATTTCAAATCTATTTACGATAAATCAATCAACATCATTTGTTTATGAATCACAAGTAGGTTGGGTTATTTAAATTATATACTTTAGTTATTATTTGGCTTTTTTAGCCATTGATTTTCAGGTATAGAAGCTGAATGAGCTTCTCTATTATTCTATAAAATATCATCATTGTAATAATATAAGGATTTTACGCATTAGATGCTTTTGGAGGAGTGGATGATGAAATTCAAAGCAGGGTTTATGTGTAGAGCTTTGTGAAGTAAATCACATGCGCAATTAGCAGCTGGAACCCGTGAGACAAGAATCCGAATTATTTATAAATCAGATGTGGTAGAATTTTCGTCCTTTAGAGCGGGAAGGAAGAAAACCGATAAGTTTGTAAAAAGCTAGTCACATAAGTGGGGCAGCAGATGGAACTGTCTGAGAAAAATTGATCTATTGACAGAGAAGGTGAAACTTTATCTTTTAAGGAGAAAAAGGGAAATAAGAATTATGATTTCCAAAGGGATATGAAATAAAAATGTTTTTATTTTTGGTTGTTTGGGCAACTATGAAGGTGTTTAAAGATTAATTTTTTCAGTACATGCAATCTCGTTTTTGGGGTTGATAATGCTATAACGTTGTAATTGGCAATGCCATTGATTTTGTAAGCGTTCAATGGAAAATAAATTAAAGCCTGCGGGCGGTTTTTTATCACCAAAAGCTTGTGATGCGGAAGGAACACCAACAATAGGAATTTTTTTAATTGGTCCTTCAATGTAATTCAATGTGGGTAAATGAGTATGTCCGTGAAGAATAAGCTCACAACCGTGGTATTTGATAATGTCTAGAAAACGTTTTATATCCCGTAGTTTTTTATGCCAAGACGTTGCCTTTGGAAAGGGGGGGTGGTGAATCATGACGACACGAAAAAGGTTGCGCTGTGCTGCTTCCTTTAAAAAGAGCGGTAAAGTTTGCGCTTGCATTTTACCAAAATAGCCAGAAGCTTGAAAAGGCAATGTCGCAATGGCTGAAGAAGCTGCTATGATGGCAACATCTTTGCGAATGCGCATATAAGGAAAGGCACTTTTTTGAGGGATGTCACCTGTAATCCAAGGTTTAAAGAGAGTGCATGCTTTTTGTAAAGCGCCGCGGACATAGGCATCGTGATTTCCAAATGTCAAAGAAATATCTTGAGGTTTTCCTAGGTTAAGTAGCCAACGATGAGCTTGTACAAATTCTTTATCGAGAGCAAGATTTACAAGATCACCAGAGATCACAAGGTGATCAGGTTTTGTTTTGTTCAAGGCATCTATTAAAGTTTCTAGGACATCTGTTGCCATCTGACTCTTACGTTTTTTTTGCCAGTTCAGATAACCGGTAAGACGTTTCCCAGAAAGTTCAAAAAGGGAAGGTTGCGGGAGAGGGGAAAGATGTACATCCGATATATGGGCAAGATAAAACATAAAAGCTCGTAAAGTATTAAAAACGATTTAAAGAGTAAACATAAGATAAGTTAGTGCTTAAAGGCAAGAAAGATTGTAAAATGAAAATTAGCTTGCAAAAAAGAATGTCTCAAGCGGAATGTTCCAAATAGAATATCCCTAATAAAATATCATTGTGTTGTAGATTCACATATTTGTAAAAAAACATTTCTCAATGCGTTTGAGCTAATTTCACGATGGTACTCGATATTATAATGGAAAGCTTCTGTGAACTATATAGGGCTTACTGTACACTACCATCTCTACACTTATACAAGGTGCAAATAAAAAACATCATACTATTTTCCCCCAATTTTATGAAAATCCTTGCTTTGCTTTAAGAGGATTCATAAGAGGTATTTCACTCTTTTCTTCAATGGTTTCTATCCATACAGCATCCCTTCTAATAATACGCAAGAGAATGTTTTTTATTGTTTTAATATGAGGATATTGGAAATAAGGAGAATTCCACTGTATTTTGAGTTATAAATCAATACGTTATCTAATTACAAAAGACAAGCAAATACGTAAAAAGATAAGCTGAATTTTAAAACTATTATACGAAATCTCAGACTTTTTAACGGCCTTCATAATACCACATGCTGCTCAACAGTAAAAGGCAAGCAAGCAGTGCAAAAAAACCAGAAAATATCGAAAAATAAAAGGTATTGATTAAACGGGTTTCTGTTGCTTCTTTCAGAACAATTGAATGTGCTGGGGAAGAGGACGGACTTGTTTTTGATTGAATCAGCTTAAATGGAGGAAGATGAATGTTTTCTTTTCCTTCAGGGTGTAAACGTCCGATGTAGCCACCAGTGTGCTTAATAATGGGGGCTAGTTTTTCTTGTGTTGAAATCAAGTCAAACAACTCAAGATTATCGAGCATCCCTACAGAAGAAAGTATTGTTAAACCGCCATTTTTAATGTTAAAAATTCCTGTCTCATCAGTGGTCACAGTTGCAGTAAAAAGGCCTTCTTTCTCTTTGGTCAGAGTAATATTTTCTTTTTTTCCAGAGGGAAAGATTATTTCAGCGGGTTCTGGATGGTCTTTTAGAGTTTGGCGGCGAATTGTTAAATGATGATGGCTGCTGGTCGCACTTAATTTTTCTTCCTCAAGTTCTGGTTCTTTCATGAGCCAATGGGCAATACGACGATAAAGAGCAGCATAAGGACCACCGCCTTCGAAACCTCGTGCCCAAAGCCAACTTTCATCAGAAAGCAACATGCCTACACGTCCTTTATCAACATGCGAGAGAAGTAAAAGTGGTTGTTCATCCGCTCCTTTCATGAGGGCGATTCCGTTATTTATGTTTTGAATAGCAATTTGTCGCAACCATTGCCCCCATTGAGAAGCGGGAAGGTTAAGTGTTGCAAGACCCCTTGTGACAGGATGGCGCTCACCTTCTTTGGTTAATGTGGGGCGAAAAGGTTTTTCAATAATAGTTCCATTGGGCAATGCCGGTAGAATGCTTATTAAAGGTGTTTTCGCAAGTGAGTTTTTTTGGGTAAATTCAGGTCCTGTTACCATCAACAATGCACCCCCCTTTTGTACATATTGGGCGATATAATCATAATAGATTAAGGGGAGAACAGTAGAGTGCTGGTAGCCATCAAGGATGATGAGATCAAAGTTATTAATTTCTTCAACAAAGAGTTTTCTTGTGGGAAAGACCACTAAGGATAATTGGCTTGAGGGCGTATTATCTGCTTTGGTGGGGGGACGCAAAATAGTAAAGTGAACAAGATCAATATTGGAGTCACCTTTCAAAAGGTCTCGCCATGTCCGTTCTCCATTATAAGGAGCACCTGAAATAAGAAGAACGCGTAAATTTTCTCTGATTCCTTCAATAATTGTTATGGCGCGGTTGTTTTCAAAGCTTAGTTCACCTTTGTGTGGATCAGTTATAACTTGGATAATATTTTTTTCAGCATGAGGAAGGGTAATTTCAGTTTGAAAAATCACGCCAGGAGTTACAGAATAATGGCCAATGTCTTGTCCATTGACGCTTAGTGTAATATTTGCTTTCTGTGATATTGTTTTTTTGGCGGGGCCTTTATCCTCTACCAAAATGGAGAGCGTTTGTGGTTTGTTGACAAGGGCAAAGCGTGGAGGAGAAATAAACTTGATTTGGCGATCAAATTCATCTGAGTGTCCTGTAATCAGGGCATTGAGAGGTGCTTCATGATGAAGATCTGATAGGTCAGGGATGTCATGCACTTGTCCATCGGTGATAAAAATGGTTCCTGCATAACGAGAGAACGGTACATCAGATAGTGCCTGTGTTAAAGCTTCAAACAAATTCGTTGAGGGTGCATATTGATTATCAGCAAGTTTCCCAGCTTCAATAAAGCGTGGTTCAAATTGTGGATAATGCGCCAGTGTTTCGACTAATTGCCTGCGCGCTTCATCACAATCATTTGTACGTGTTCCAAATGATTGGCTTTTGCTGCGGTCAATGACAATGCCTACTGTGCTTTTCAGTGGTTCGCGCTGTTCTTTTATGATCATTGGATTGAGCAAAGCAAGGATAAGGGCGCTTAATGCCATCAGACGAAATAAAGAACCTTGCTGTTGCGTAACAAGACCAACAACAACAAAAAGAATCGATATTCCGCTTAAGAGCAGAATCCAAAAGAGTGGTAAAAAAGGCTGAAAAGTGAAAAATGATATCATTGCCTTCTTTCTCTTTTAAAGCGTTCCAAGAGTGCTGGAACATGAACTTGATCCGCTTTATAGTTTCCTGTAAGCACATAAAGGACAATATTTAAACCTGCACGAAATGCCCATAGACGTTGCATTGGATCATTGGGAACAAGGGGATATTTCCATGTCCCTTTTTCATCGAGCGCCCAAGCCCCGGCAAAGTTATTTGCGGTGATGAGAAGGGAACTTACGTTATCGCCGTTGGCAAGAGAGTTTTTATTTTTTTTGTTTGTTGATGAGGATTCAACCCATAAAGGTGAACCACGGTAGAGACCAGGAAAATCTGGCATAATATAAAAAGAACGTGCAACAACATGATCTGTTGATGCTGGCTCAATGGATGGAATATTTAACTCTTTTAAGATATCTCGTAATCTTTGCGTTTCTGGAGTAGCGTCTCCTTCAAGATTAAGATTGCTCTTTATCTGATCGCGCGTGTCAAATAAAATTGTTCCCCCATGTTTCATAAAGTTATTTATTTTTTCAAGGCTTTTGGGGGTTGGTATAGGACTCTTAACATCAATTGGCCAGTAAATAAGAGGATAAAAAGAGAGTTCATCTTTATCGAGATCAAGTGCTGTAACAGAGCCAAGGGTAAGCATCGTGCGCTCTGCGATAAATTGACTTAACGCTTCTAGACCACTTTTACTCGTTGTATCAATTTCATGATTATTGGTTATAACATAGGCAAGATGTGTTGCGCCAGCAGCTTGTACACTATCATGATGATTTTCTTTCGTTTGTGCATGAAGAGTTGGATCATATGAAAACAAGGCAATAAGACTTATAAAGGGGACGAGAAACATATTACGCCGTTTCATGAAAGAAAAAATATCTCCCATCCATAAAATGAGAAAATTGTCAAAGGCGAATAATAAGATGGCTAATCCTAAAAGTGGACCGATAAGATTTTTTTCTTTTGTATCGTAAGATAAAGGGCTTTTATTAAGAGAAGTTGGCAATGATGATTGTTTCATCAAGTGCGACGAATGAGTTAAGAGATTGAGTGCATAAAAATTGTTTTTGGTACCATAAAGTCCTGGGGGAGTATGGTAGGAAGGATGGGGTGGATTTTGAGAGTCAAAGATCAAAGGAACAACATCAGAGGGTGGTACTTGTAATTGTCCGTCAACGGCTATAGTTCGCCAAGGGTTTTGTATCACTGTTCTTTTTTCTCTGTGTGTTAGGTTTGTGTTTTCGTTAGAACCTAATGTGATTAATTTTTGCAGCATTTGTGCAAAAAAGCCAGAAAGAGGAAGGTTAGACCATGTTGGGTCAGGAGCAACATGAATGAGAATAAGGGTTCCTTTACCACGTTTTGCTGCGGTAACAAGAGGGGTTCCATCCGAAAGGCTAAGCCACGTTTTTTCAAAAAGATCTGGGGTTGGTTCTGCGAGGATTTGGCGCGAGACAGTAACATCTCCTGGAAAGGGAAGACCAAAGAAAAAGCTATTTTTTGCAAAAGGGGCAAGCTTTTGTGGTTTTGTCCAAGACATAATACTTCCAAGGGAACGTTGACCTGGGCGCAGTGGTATCGGAAGAAGGTTATCGTAATGTTCTGCGCTACTGAGTTTTTCTCCTGCAAAGCGGATGAGTGTTCCCCCTTTATTCACAAAATCAGAAAGTTTTTTTTCTGCTTTTGGGGGTATGTTAACAATGTCACCCATAATCAAAACAGATGGATTTTGTTTAAGCAAATGATCAATATCCGTTGAAAGTTCTCTTCCACCGGCTGTTATAAGCTGTGTATGACCTTGTAAGGCTTTGATAATGTAATAAAATGGAGCAAGTAAAGGCTGTGCCATTTCATTGGTATCGGGTGAGAGAAGAGCAACACGGCTTATCCTGTTATGGCTATCTACCAAGAAGGTTGCTGCAGCATGGTTTTGATTGTTTATTTTTATCCAAGCGATATCATTGCGTAGTTCAAGTGGTACATTAAAAGGAACAAGTGCTGTTGTTTCTCCTTCAGAGAACTTGTTCGTAAATTGACCGAGAAGTTGATTATTTGAATCGTAAAGGCTGAGTATAGCGGGAGTATTACTGTGTGTTGTTGAGCGGATAATACGCGCGCCCATGTTTCCATTGTTATTTTCTATGGATGTTATGCCGGTTAAATCGGAAATATCAGTCAAATACCACAAGAAGTTTCTAGGTTTTAATTCTTCAAGAAGAGCAAAAGCTTGCTCATCTTCATTTGTTTGTAATCCATCACTTAAATAAGCAATATCAAGAGGTTTTCCTTTGGTTCTTTCGCTGAGTTTTTTGAAGGCATGCACACGGTTGACAGGCCAAGGACGCGGTTGCAAATGCATTAAATGCTGTTTTATAATCTTGGCTGGTTGGGGCTCTATATTGGAGATATTATTTTCAGCCGTTGCAACAAGATAAATATTTTTTTGCTGTTTTTCTGCCTGTGCAAGGAGCATTTCAGCGATAGAGATGCGCTGTTTCCATTCTTTTACAGAAACCCAACCATTATCAATAATGAGTGCAAGGGGTTGAGATCCGGAAAAGCTTATTGGTTTTTGATTCCAAGTGGGGCGTGCTAGAGCTATGATAACAAGTGCCGCTATGGTTAAACGCAACAAGAGCAACCACCAAGGTGTATGTTTTGCTGTTTCTTGTTGATGAGTTGGTTTGGGTAAGAAGCGAAAAGGGGGAAAAAGCTCTTTACGCGGAGATGGAGGAGTTATCCGCAACAGCCACCAAATGACCGATAGGAACAAAAGCCCTAGTAACAGAAAGGGAGCAGCAAAACTCAAAGTGCCCTCCTTTTTTGCAATGGAGAGTCGCTCATTGTATTTGCAAGATGAAAAATGGTCTCTGTTAAAGGTTGATCTGTTGTACTAACGTGATAAGACCATCCTTGGCGTGCGCAAAAATTTACCAATTCTTGTCGCCTTGCGTGATATAGTTTACAATAGCTCTTACGAAGATCTTCTGCTTTAGTGGAAACATGTTTCTCTTTCGTTTCGGGATCCAAAAATTCTGTGTGACCTGTGTAGGGAAAGCTTTCTTCTGCGGGATCAGAAATTTCAATTAAATGCGCTGTCACTTGTTTTGTAGTTAAAACGGTTAAATATTGGATGATTTTTTCAGGATAGTCGAGAAAATCACTCATTATAATGACATGTGAAAAGCGTGTAATCGTTGAAAAATCCGGAAATAAATTTTCATCTGAATGATTTTCTAAAGCAAAGGCTATTCGTTCTACGACATTGGATGTCATTGTGGGGGACATTAAGTTAGGAATAGCAATATGTTCGCCACTGCGTGCAAGAAGGGATGCCAAGGTAAGGGTAAGAATAATGGCATGATTACCTTTAGAGATTTTAGAAAAGCGCGAACAGTAATGCATTGATGCGCTCTGATCAGGACAAAGCCAAACGGTTTGTGTCGTTTGCCATTCGTGTTCGCGCAGATACGTATTTTCATCACGCGCTGAGCGACGCCAATCAATGCGGGTAATGGATTCTCCTTCCATATAGGGACGAAATTGCCAAAAGTTTTCCCCATTACCGCTTTTACGTTGTCTGTGCCATCCGGTTATCAGTGTATTAGCGATATGACGCGCTTGTAAAAGGAAATATGGCATTTTGCCAGTATCCTTATGCAGTTCATTTGCCAGCGACAATGGAGGCTTTTGTAAAACTTTTTTGCCAAGTGCCATTCAAAGAGCATCTTTCACAAGGTTATTGATAATATCTTTTACGGTTATATCTTCAGCACGGGCAGAAAAATTAAGAGCCATGCGGTGTTGTAATACAGGATAGGCCAATGCTTCAACATCATCAAGTGAAGGGGCTAAGCGTCCATAATAAAGAGCACGGGCGCGAACACAAAGTGAAAGGGCTTGTGATGCCCGTGGACCAGGTCCCCAAGAAACATAAGTATTAGCAAGGCTATTGTCTTTATGAGGGCGAGATGAGCGGACAATTTTTAAAATAGCTTCGATCACACTTTCTGAAAGAGGCATTTTGCGAACGATATTTTGAATTTTTTGCAATTTTTTGCCGGATAAAATTGGTTTTGCATTTGATTTTTTTTCTTTTGTTGTTTCTAAAATAATCCGTCGCTCTGTTGTGAGGTCAGGATAGTCAATATCGATTTGCATCAAAAAGCGATCCAGTTGTGCTTCAGGAAGTGGATAGGTCCCTTCTTGTTCGAGAGGATTTTGCGTTGCAAGAACATGAAAAGGTTGTGGCAAATCATAACGGTTACCTGCAACAGTAACATGATATTCTTGCATAGCTTGTAAAAGGGCTGACTGTGTCCGTGGGGAAGCACGATTGATTTCATCGGCCATGAGAAGTTGCGTAAAAATAGGACCTTGAATGTATCGAAAAGAACGTTTACCGTCTTTATCGGAATCCATAATTTCAGAACCAATAATATCCGATGGCATTAAGTCAGGAGTGAATTGGATGCGTTTTTCATCAAGCCCTAAGACTGTTCCCAATGTTTCAACAAGACGTGTTTTTGCAAGTCCTGGAGCACCGACAAGAAGGGCGTGACCACCAGCAAAAATAGCGATTAAAGCATATTCGATTACCTGATTTTGCCCAAAAATAACTTTGTCAATTTCTTTTTGTAAAATATCCAATTCTTTGTGTGCCGTATCAATATCATCAATAATGACTTGAGCTTCATGATTGATATTGACCTTTTTTATAGAATTGGATGATGGATCATGTTGACTCATATTTCTTCCTTAAGGCGTTTGTCGCAAAAATGGTAATTTTCTCTGCATGATAATGGATATCTTATTGTTTGTAACAGAAAATGAGAAGAAATGAAGTATCATATGCCGTTTTTTTTCATATTCGTATAGAAGAGAAAAGTTTCTTTGGAAGAATAGACGTGCTTTATAAGGGATGTCTTAAAAAATTTGTTTTATGAAGAGAGTTTTTTAAAGCAATGAAGACAACTTTTTTGAAAGGTTAAAGGGTGAATATAAGACAGAACTTCAAACAGGTTGCGTGGTTACAACAAAGTGATATCCAAACACTTCTTCGTGTTTTGTCTGTGGAGGGGGAAGAGGCGCGTATTGTAGGGGGAGCAGTGCGCAATCAACTGCTAGGGCAGCCTATTAGTGATATTGATATTGCAACAACCTGTTTGCCGCAACAGGTTATTGCACGTGTAGAAGAAGCAGGATTTAAAGCTATTCCTACAGGGATTGCTTTTGGTACAATAACAGTAGTTGCTCATTCATGTTCTTATGAGGTTACAACGCTTCGCTGCGATATTGAAACAGATGGTCGTCATGCAAAAGTGGCATTTGGTCGTGATTGGAAAAAAGATGCTGAACGGCGAGATTTTACGATAAATGCGCTTTATTGTGATGCTGCTGGCAACCTTTATGATGATGTGGGAGGTTTGAGTGATATTGCTAGCCGAACAGTTCGTTTTATTGGGGTTGCAGAAGATCGTATTGGCGAAGATTATTTGCGTATTTTACGGTTTTTTCGCTTTTTTGCGTGGTATGGAGCAGGGCGACCTGATGTGCAAGGATTGAAGGCATGTGTTCGTTTAAAACACGGTTTAAAAAAACTTTCTTCTGAACGTATTTGGGCAGAAATGAAAAAGCTTCTTGCGGCGTTTGATCCAACGCGTGCTCTTTTATGGATGCGACAAAGCAGAATTTTGGCACTCATTTTTCCTGAAACAGAACGATGGGGTATTGATGCAATTCACGCATTGGTGAAGACAGAACAGGATCTTGGTTGGAAAGTTGATCCATTGTTACGGCTAGAAAGCCTTCTTCCTCCTGATCCCATGCGTCTTCATGAAATGGCACAGCGCTTGCGTTTTTCTCTTAAGGAAACAACGCGATTAAAAGAATGGGCAGAGTTAGAAATAATAAACCAAAACTGTTCTGATCATTTTGTGCAAAAACTGATTTATTTTCATGGACGACAGCCAGTTTTAGATCAATTATCGTTGTCTGTCGCTGCATCACATCTTGATCATCTGGAAAAAAGTGATGCTTTGCAAAAAGCAGAGGGTTATGTCAAGCTTTATCAATTTGCCCAAAAATGGCAAATTCCAACTTTTCCTATTAATGGTAACGATTTAATAAAGAAAGGTTTTACAAAAGGTGTACTTTTAGGAAAAAAGCTTAAAGAGCTAGAAATGATATGGATTGAAAGCGGATTTTTAATGGATCGTCATGCACTATTAGAAAAAATTGATTTATAATATTTCTGTTTATAAACTCACTGTTGTTTATATTTTTTAAGTCAACATATTAATTTATAATAATCATTATTTATGTGAAATAAGAGTTCACAATATTGTAAGGTTATTTCAAACCTGTTCATATTACATCAATCAAAGTTATTGCCTTACACGTCACAAGTGAGGAAAAATGATTACAGAGAGGAAAAATGTCTCTTATGAATCATCTCAAAGATAAGGATTCTCGAAAATGAGAACGAATAAAGAGAATAGTGGTAGCGGTTTGCACCTTGTATGACCATAAAGAGGGGGATGTTCACTGGATTTTTACTATGAGGAGTATTTAATCATTCATAGGTGGTGATATGAGGTGATATGAAATGGATGTGATGGGCACTAAGAAATGTTTATTTTACCAGCACTTAATTGTTGGAAAATGATAGGCATTATACGCTCTAACTGTTCTTTATATGTTGTATTATTGTTTTTCGTGATAATTTATGTTTTTATAGATTACAGTTTCTTTCATGATAACCAATTTGGCGTAATGCTTCTCCTGTTGTTATGGCTACGCTCATGGCGAGATTTAGAGAGCGTGCCTGTGGTTGCATGGGAATTTTTAATGTGTAATCGGCCGCTTCATGAACATAATCGGGAACGCCAGCTGTTTCACGACCAAAAAGTAAAACATCATTTCTTTGATAGCATATCTGCGTATAGCATGTTTTTGCTTTTGTACTTAAAAGCAACAGGCGGCGGTTAAAGTGTTTCATGGAGCTTATAAAATGTTGCCAATCAATGTGTCGTTCTAAGGAAGCATATTCGAGATAATCCAATCCTGCGCGTTTGAGATTACGATCCGACAGATTAAAGCCTGCAGGTTCAATAATGTGCACATGTAAACCAAAGCAAGCGCTAAGACGTAAAATCGTTCCAGTATTACCAGCAATATCAGGTTGGAAAAGAGCTATATGAAGTGTCATGTTCTCTATAATATGATTTTTCTTTCGACTTTGTAAAGAAGCACCACAATTTATTCGAAAAATATGCTTTGAGAAATACATGTTTTTTACGGTTCATTTTTATTCCCTTTAAATTTCAGGGAAAAAGTTATGTATACAGGTCTGTTTGGGATCAGAGAGAAGCTCCCTATTAGGGACTTCATTTTATTGAGCAATCCATGAAATGAATTGGCTCATTATGTTGAAAAGTGGGATATTTAATGAGGTTAGATCATCAATTTTAATTAAAATCAACAAAATATGCTTTTTATGCAAAAACAGAAGCGAAAAAAATACTCATGCAACCAGTTGGAATTGAGGGAGGGAGAGATGCTGTAAATGTGTTAAAGAAATAACCGATAAGCTCAACTTGTTTACTGAGATATGGTCATAACAAGACTATGTTTCTTTCTTTAGAAGTGTTTATTTACATGCTATCTCTGATTTTCACGGGCGGGGGAGTAATTTTGATTGATTAATATGAATAGGTTTGAAATGAAAAAACCTTACGGTGTTTAGGGATTTCATTCACTCTGTAAAACGATGAATTATCATTATAAAACAGTTTTTTGTATAAACCATACAAATGGCAGGAGTTTTTTACGGGGATGTTTTTATGGTTGAGGTAACGGAGTGATCAAGCATTGTACAATGGGAGAGGGTATGGTAAAAGAATGTTTTAGCAAAGTGTCTCTTTAAGTTAAGGCCATGGGTGAGCAAACGAGGCGGGATTTTCTGTTTTTGGTAACAGCTGTTGCAGGAGCAGTTGGAATGGGAGCGGTTGTGTGGCCTTTTATCCGTCAGTTGCGTCCAGATGAAGCTGTTTTGGCATCTTCCTCTGTTGAGGTTGATCTTTCTGGTATTGAAGAGGGGATGTCAGTAACGGTAAAGTGGCGAGGACAGCCTGTTGTTATTCGAAATCGTACGGCAAAAGAAATTGCTGATGCGCGCGCTACTGAATTGAGACTTCTAAAAGATCGTCAAGCGCGCAATCCTAATCTTGAAGGTGAAAAAGAAGCGACGGATTTTGCACGTTCAGCAGGTAAAGGACGTGAAAATTGGCTTATCGTCATTAATCTTTGTACGCATTTAGGCTGTATAACACTTGGGCAATCTGGGAAATTTGGAGGGTGGTTGTGTCCATGTCATGGGTCTGTTTATGATACAGCTGGAAGAGTGCGGTCGGGTCCAGCTAACTATAATTTGGCTATTCCTCCTTACCAATTTCTTTCTGATACTTTGCTCAAAATAGGATAAGGTTATGGCAAGGTTTTCTCCTTATTGTCCTAAAAATGCACTTGCCCGTTGGTTTGATAAGCGTTTTCCTCTTCCTCGTTTTTTTTATAATGCATTTGTGATTTTTCCTGTTCCGCGTAATCTTAATTACTTTTATACATTTGGCGGTATTTTGACCATTATGCTTGTGTCACAGCTTTTGACTGGTATTGTCTTGGCTATGCATTATGTTCCGGATATTCATTTGGCTTTTGAAACCAGTGAACGATTTCGGCGTGAAGGGCAGTTTGGTTGGCTTTTTCGTCCATGGCATTGTGTAGGCTCTTCGTTTTTTTTTATTGCTGTTTATATCCATTTGGCACGTGGACTTTATTATGGTTCTTATAAAAATATGCGAGAAATGGTATGGGTTACAGGTATTTTTATTTATATCATCATGATGGCAATAGCATTTTTTGGTTATGTGCTTGTTTGGGGGATGATGTCTATTTCAGCGGCTTCAGTGATTGCAGGGCTTTTAAAAACGATACCTTTGGTGGGGACATGGTTGCATGAGACACTTCTGGGTGGTTATGTCGTAGGACAACCAACGTTGAATCGTTTTTATGTTTTCCATTATGTTTTATCATTTATTTTGCTTCTTTTTGTGGGGCTGCATATTTGGGCAATTCATTGTGTTGGGCAAGGCAATCCAACGGGTCTTGCTATACAATCAGATAAGGAAACAGTTCCATTTTCGCCTTATGCGCTTATCAAAGATATTTTTGCTATTACTGTTTTTCTCATCTTCTTTGCCTGGTTTTTGTTTTATATGCCCGATTATATGGGGCAGGCTGAAAATTATAGTGTGGCAGATCCTTTAAAGGCACCTCTTCGTGTGGTTCCAGAATGGTATTTTTTGCCTTTTTATGCGATGCTTCGTACTATAACTTTTGATATCGGTATTTTCTCTTCAAACTTTGTTGGCTTTGTTTTATTCGTCAGTTCGATTTGCATTTTAATTTTTGTGCCATGGTTAGACCGCTCTAAAATATGTTCAGCAAGATATCGACCTGTTTATAAAATTTTCTTTTGGGCGTTGGTTATTGATGTCGTTTTTCTTGGTTGGTTGGGGTCAAGAGAAATAAGTGACAAAATTCTTTTATGGACACAATTGGCTACGGTTTATTATTTTATATTTTTTTTGGTTATTTTGCCGATTTTGCCAGCGTTTGAAAAAAATTGTTCTCTTCCTTCTTCAATTATGCAAGATTTAAAACAGAAAAAAAAGAGACTATGGTAAATGTTTTTGTCGGGCTGGTTGTTATTGTTGCTATGAGTTTTTCTGCTCAGAGTTTAGCGAGTGATGCCTCTGATCAGGAAGAAGGATTTATTTCTTTTCCTTTACAGGTTCCTAAAAAACAAGAATGGAGTTTTTCAGGTCCATTTGGGCTTTATGATAAGGCGCAATTGAGGCGCGGATTAAAGGTTTATAGACAAGTTTGTTCCAGCTGCCATGGGCTAAAATATGTGGCTTTTCGCAATTTAAAAGATCTTGGGTATGATCAAGAACAGATCAAAGCTTTGGCGGGGCAATATGAAGTGCGCGATGGTCCTAATCGAGAAGGAAAATTTTTTAAACGTGCTGGGGTTGCAACGGATTGTTTTCCTTCTCCCTTTTCACATGAAGAAGAAGCAAGATTTATTTTGAATAGTGCTTATCCTCCAGATTTGACATTGATAGCACGTGCACGTGGGGTATCTTTGCCGTTTCCTGCTTTAATTACTGATGCATTGACTCATTATGATACAGCTGGTCCAGATTATATTACAGCTCTTTTAACAGGATATCAGAAGGCACCGAAGGAGATAAAAATTGCGAATGGTTATTGGTATAATCCTTATTTTATTGCCGGTAATTCTTTAACTATGGCTCCTCCTTTGAGTGATGGTATGGTTGCTTATGAAGATGGAACCCCAGAAATCATTGAACATTATGCGCGCGATGTTTCTGCTTTTTTGATGTGGGCTGCCGATCCTCATATGGAAATTCGTAAAAAAACCGGTTTTCGTGTTATTTTATTTTTAATCATTTTTGCAGGGTTTGTTTATATTTTAAAAAATCGTATTTGGTGTGGTTTAGAAGAAGAATTAGAGAAAGAAATAAAAGACGAAATAAAGAGAAAAGGGTAAAGCGATAAGGCTCAAAAGAGTATAGAGTATAAAGAGCATAAGGAACAAATCTTTTTATGATGCATTGAGGTTTTATAAAGTAAAAGCAAAATAAAAATGGAGATGTTAAAATGAAAAAAATTGCATGTACTACTCTTATGTCAATTTTGATGGTTTCTAGTACTTATGCTCAGTCTTTTGAAGTGCCTTCAAAACCTGAAATGATCTCTTCGACGGGTATTGTACAGGTGGGGATAGATAAGTCTGTGCGTTATGTGACACCTTTAGCAACGGATTTTGTTGCTTCCAGTCTTATAGGCGCCAATGTATATAATATAGAAGATGAAAATATTGGTGAAGTAAAAGATATTATTTTACGTGAAAATAATATTGCAGGATTTGTTATTGCTGTTGGTGGTTTTCTTGGCATAGGCGAGAGTTATGTGGTCGTTTCTCCAGAAACAATCCAGATGACAAATGATTATGGTAAATGGAAACTTATTACAAATGCGACAAAAGATTCTTTAAAGAACGCTCCAACATTTAAATACGAAGGGCGTTGGACACGCTAATTTTATATTTCTATTCTTTAATGGACCAAGCTGTTGCTATCACAATCATATGCTAGCAACAGTTTTTTTGTTCTAAAAGCTCTTGAGAATTTTTGCGACAAGATTCCAAGGAGCTATTATCAAAGTTTTCAAGATAAACTATTAAGACAGAGTGAAGATTTAAGTATTATGTTTAAATAACATGATATCGCCATCTTGCACAATGTATTCCTTTCCTTCATCGCGGGCTTTTCCTGCTTCCTTTGCACCGCTTTCTCCACCCAGAGCAATATAGTCATTATAGCTGATGGTTTGGGCACGAATGAAACCGCGCTCAAAATCTGAATGAATAACACCAGCTGCTTGGGGAGCTTTTGTACCACGCGTAATTGTCCATGCTCGTGTTTCCTTAGGCCCACAGGTGAAGTAAGTAATGAGATCAAGTAAATGGTAACCAGCGCGAATGAGGCGATTGAGACTCGGTTCAAAGAGTCCTAGCGCATTGAGATATTCTGATGCTTCAGCATCACTCAGTTGTGTAATTTCCGCTTCGATAGAAGCAGAAATGATAATGCTTTGCGCATTTTGCTCTGTTGCCATTTTTTCAACTGTTTGGGTAAAGCTATTTCCACGAGCGGCGTCATTTTCGCTTACATTACAAACATAAAGTACAGGCTTGGAGGTTAAAAGATTCAAACTCTTAAGAATGTGGTGTTCATCGGAAGAAATATCTTTGAGTAATAACCGGACAGGGTTTCCCTGTTGCAGTATGTTTAATGCTTTTTCCATAATAGGTAAAATTGTGAGA
This sequence comes from Bartonella sp. AP88HLJMH, assembly GCF_042195605.1. Lineage (NCBI taxonomy): Bacteria > Pseudomonadati > Pseudomonadota > Alphaproteobacteria > Hyphomicrobiales > Bartonellaceae > Bartonella > Bartonella sp. AP88HLJMH. Next base: position 101,754 of record NZ_JBHIOR010000002.1, read on the forward strand.
GCTTCTTTGTCTTTTCCGGTTGCTCGTTTACGGATTTGTATGATTCGTCTCTCAAGACTTTCAAGATCCGCAAGCATGAGTTCGGTTTCAACCGTTGTCGCATCACAAACAGGATCAATACGTCCCTCTACATGGGTAATATCTTCATTTTGAAAACAGCGTAAAACGTGGACAATAGCATCGACTTCGCGAATATTGGCTAAAAACTTGTTTCCTAAACCTTCGCCTTTTGAAGCTCCTCGCACAAGTCCCGCAATATCGACGAAGTTAATGCGTGTAGGAATCATTTCTTTTGAACCAGCGATTGATGCAATTTTTTCCATTCGTAAATCTGGAACAGCAACTTCTCCGGTATTGGGTTCAATGGTACAAAAAGGATAATTGGCAGCCTGTGCAGTGGCTGTTTTTGTTAATGCATTAAAAAGAGTTGATTTCCCGACATTAGGTAATCCGACAATACCGCATTTAAAGCCCATGAGAGTCTTTCTTTTCTATTAATTTTATGGTCAAGATAAAGCTTCCTTTTTATAGCATATTTTCAGAAGAGTTATAGTCCTGGTCTTGCGATAAGTGAGAAAAAAGTCTAAAGTAATAGGTATCTACTTTTTTACCTTAGTTCTTCTTACCTTATTGTTCTCCTTAGTTACAAGGATAAGAAAACTTCGAATTAATGTTAATATTGTGCTAAGTTTTTCATGGTATGCAAATCTGCATAAATAATTAATCGGAGAAAATAGAAGAGTGTTATCTCGTTGTGCCTTTTTAATTGCAGCACTTTTGGCTTTGGCTGGATGTGCTACACGTCAGTCAGATATGTCATCGGTACCTTTTCAACAAGTTCGATACATTCCACCAGAAATACAGGCTTTGTATGGTCCTGTAACGAATGAGACCTATTCGTTACCTGCTGTTGATCTTGCGACAATTGATCCAAAATATTGGCGACAAGAGGTGATTTATTATACATCTTATGCGCCTGGAACATTGGTTATAGATACGCAAGAGTGTTTTCTTTACCTTATTGGTGAAAATGGAAAAGCTTTGCGTTATGGGATTGGTGTCGGTAAAGAAGGCCTAGCATTTGAAGGTGAGGGGGTTATACAGCGCAAGCGTCGGTGGCCAAATTGGGCTCCTACTGCAGCTATGATGGCTCGAGAACCAGAACGTTATGGTCATCTTGGGAAAGGAATGCCACCAGGGCCCGATAATCCATTAGGTGCGCGGGCACTTTATTTATTCAAAAATGGGAAAGATACACTTTTCCGTATTCATGGCTCACACGAATCGTGGTCAATTGGGCGTGCTATTTCAAGTGGGTGTATCCGTTTGCTTAATCAAGATATTATCGATCTTTATGATCGTGTTCCCATTGGTTCGCGTGTTGTGGTATTGCAAAACAATAGGAGTATTCCTACAGTTTATAGTCAACAATCAAATGGTTACGATCCGCTACAGTCGACCATTCAGCCAAATGATTTTTTTTAATTTAGGGGAGAAGATTGGAGAGAGCTGTGTTTGCTGTTCAATCTTCTCTTTCTCTCAAAAGAGAATATAAGCCTTTCTTTTTCAAAGGTGTATACAAGCTTGTATTCTGTTCTATTTTCTAGCTTCTCACGTTGCCAACAGATTTTGCCTTTGAGAAAGTTTATAAGAGGATTTTTTTAAGAGTTTTTATTCATATTCTTCACGCGACTGGGACACGCAAGCCAATGGTTCTGATTGTGTTTTATCGTTTGTGAAACTTCATTCATAAAGAGGGATTTATCATCTTTTATAAGGAGAGCGATATTTTTTGCAATTGTCTCTAAGAGAGGGGATAACCATTCTTGATCAGATTTGGTAAAATTTCCCAGGACATGCTGATGAACAAGTTCTTTGCTTCCAGGATGACCAATTCCTATGCGTATACGACAATAGTCAGTACCACAATGGGCATCAATAGACTTAATGCCATTATGCCCATTATGTCCTCCACCAATTTTTATACGAACTTTCCCCGGTGACAGGTCTAGTTCATCATAAATGATGATCAAATTCTTTAAATCTAATTTATAAAATCGCAAAGCTTCACCGATAGCTTGACCAGAAAGATTCATGAAAGTTTGTGGTTTTATAAGAAAAATTTTCTCATTATTTATGAAACCATTGGAGATTTCTGCTTGAAACTTCTTTGACCATGGAGAAAAAGAGAAGGACTGATAAATGGCATCAACAGCCATAAAACCGATATTATGGCGGTTATTTTGATATTGTAAACCAGGATTGCCAAGACCAGCAATAAGCCACATGTGTATCTTCAGTCAAAGTATGAGTAAGGGTAATGTCTCATAAATTAAGGCGGAAAAATTCCCGCCTTTTGAGTTTTATGAAGTTTGTGTGTCTTCTTCATCATTTTCTTGTTCAGAAGTTTCATCGCTGACATCCATGCCAGCAGGAGCTGCAATGGTTGCAATGGTAAAGTCTCGATCTTGGATGATGGGAGTCACATCTTTTGGCAGTTGCACTGCTGAAATGTGAATAGAATCACCAATAGAGTAGCTGGAGAGATCAATTTCAATAGCTTCAGGAATAGCACTTGCTGGAGCTGTACATTCAATTTCGTGCCGAACAATATTGAGGACACCACCCTTTTTAAGTCCAGGTGCCGTATCTTCATTGAGGAAGTGGACAGGAATATTCACTTCTACAACGGATTTTGCTGAAATGCGCAAAAAGTCTACATGGAGGGGAAAGTCACGCACGGGATCTAATTGATAATCTTTTGGCAAAACCATAATTTTTTGCTTGTCAAGAATAATCGTTGCAATGGTGGTGCGAAAGCCACCAGCATGAATTTTGTAGAAAATTTCTTTATAGGGAACTGTTATTGCCAAAGGTGGTTGTTTTTCACCATAAATGACAGCAGGAATAAGACCGTTGCGGCGAAGTTCACGGGAGGACCCCTTACCAACCCGCTCGCGTTTTTCGGCCTTAAGAGTGTAGCTTTTGCTCATAATTTAAGTCCTTTTTACATGATTGGAGATCCTTCAAAAACAGTAATAGTTTTTGCATGGATATGAAGATATGCGCTAACCAACAGCGATCACTCCATTCTACGTTGCCTCCAAGGGTGTCTACGCAGAAGTTTGTTCTATAGTTCAAACTATTCATAGATGCAAGAGTTGTGGGAAAAATCGATGATTTCTACCGTTAAAAAGGAGGAAATGTTACAAATTACGGTGTGGATGGAGAATCAACCAATATGTGCTGGCACTGATATGTTCAAAATCAAACACTGGAGATGTTATGAAGGTTGAGATTGCCTTGGGTGAGATGTCAGAAAGTCGTGCTTTGCATAAATCGATGCCAGCACTTCTTGATTTGGAAGAATTATTGGCGACACGTCTTCTTGTACAAGGTAATTCCGGTTCAGGGAAATCACATCTTTTACGCCGTCTTCTGGAGCAAAGTGCTAAGTGGGTGCAGCATTGTGTAATTGATCCAGAAGGCGATTTTGTAACTTTGGCAGATAAATTTGGTCATGTTATTGTAGAGGCTCAACGGAGCGAACTAGAGTTGACACGTATTGCGCATCGCATTCGACAACATCGGGTTTCGGTGGTATTTAATCTTGAAGGCTTGGATACTGAACAACAGATGCGTGCTGTTGGGGCTTTTCTTGGGGCACTGTTTGATGTGGAACGTGATTATTGGTATCCTATGCTTGTCGTTGTCGATGAAGCACAATTGTTTGCTCCAACTGCGGCAGGAGAAGTTTCTGATGAAGCGCGTAAAATTTCTTTGAGCGCTATGACCAATCTGATGTGTCGAGGACGTAAACGTGGTCTTGCTGGTGTTATTGCGACACAACGTTTGGCTAAGCTTGCCAAAAATGTTGCGGCTGAAGCTTCAAATTTTTTAATAGGGCGGACTTTTTTAGATATTGATATGGTGCGCGCCGCTGATCTTTTGGGGATGGAGCGTCGCCAAGCGGAAATGTTTAGAGATCTTGAACGGGGAAATTTTATAGCTTTAGGCCCTGCTTTATCACGACGTCCCTTACCAATCATTATCGGTTCTGTTGAAACTTTGGCACGCTCTTCTAGCCCTAAATTAATGCCACTTCCAACAGAGCGGGATGATGTGCAAGAGCTCGTTTTTACTGCTTCACCAGAGGAAATTTTAACGCCATTTAAACAAACACGAGAGCCGATGAGGGAAAAGTCAATGCACGAGATGTTAGAGGAGGTCGTGCATAAAAAACAAGAGTTGTTAGAAGAAAACCCAAGTTTATTTCCTGAACTTTCTGATGTTGAGCGTGACGGGCAAGCAGAACATATTATTCGGGAAATTCTTGAGGATTCTGAAGCTTTTTATCGTTCAACAGCGGTGCTTTATCAAGATTTTTCAGTTCGTTGCCGTATCCATGGTATGTCAAAGGTTCCTTTTAATCTTTCACAATTTCGGCGTAAATTGGCTATTGCTCAGGCTTTTGTTGATGAACAAACGGCTGTCAGTGAACATTGGAAACATATTTTGCAGATATCAGAAAGTTTGGAAGAAGATGTTCAAGGAGTCTTCTTGAACGTGGCACAGGCCGCATTAGGGGGAAAGCCATGTCCATCTGATGCATTTTTAGCACGTCTTTATGGGACTCATTCTTTAAGCCGTGCACGCCGACTTTTAACCTATTTTGAAGAGCGTGGACTTATTGTTATTCACACGCATTTTAGTGGTCAACGTATTGTTGCCTTTCCTGATCTTGGTGTTGAAACAGCACCGGGAGACCCCAAGGAACCACTTTAACCAAATAAGCTGGAAACCGATTGTTCTGCTGCTGTCCTTGCTATTGCTTCTCCCATAAGGTCGGCAATGGGCAAAACACGAATATTATGGGTTTTCTCAATAGCTTGTGTTGGCATAATTGAATCTGTAATAACCAATTCTTTCATCTCTGAATTAGCAATTCGCTCGATTGCATTACCAGAAAGAACACCGTGCGTGATATAAGCTGTGACACTATTGGCACCATGTTTAAGCAGAGCACTTGCTGCATTGCATAAAGTTCCACCTGAATCAACAATATCATCAAGCAAAAGGCAATCTTTTCCCGATACATCTCCAATGATATTCATAACTTCTGATTCACCGGGGCTTTCGCGACGTTTATCCACAATAGCGAGCAAACTGTTCAAGCGCTTGGCGAGAGCGCGCGCGCGCACCACACCACCCACATCAGGTGAAACAACGATAACATTTTCAAGAGAATAATGCACTTTGACATCGCGAGAAATGACAGGAACAGCATAGAGATTATCCGTAGGGATATCAAAAAAACCTTGAATTTGTCCTGCATGAAGGTCCAATGTTAAAACACGATGGGCCCCTGCTTCAGTAATGAGGTTGGCAACAAGTTTTGCAGAAATAGGAGTTCGTGGTCCTGGTTTTCTATCTTGGCGGGCATAGCCAAAATAGGGGATAACAGCTGTAATACGACGCGCAGAAGAACGACGAAGGGCATCAATCATGATGAGTAATTCCATCAAATGATCATTTGCGGGATAGGATGTAGATTGCAAAACAAAAACATCTTGTCCACGTACATTTTCATGCAGTTCTACGAAAATTTCTTGATCAGCAAAGCGCTTTACAGTTGCTTTGCCTAAGGGGATGTTCAAATAATTTGCAACATCTTCAGCTAGGCGTGGATTAGAATTTCCGCAGAAAAGTTTCATAGTAGAACCTCTGAATCATCATGGTGGGAATGCGACACGGTTTTTAATTTCTTTTTATTAAATTGCAAGAGAACAATTACAAAAGCCTTACAATTTTATCGATTATTATTAAAGAGCTATGCAGTATGTTTTCTCTTTTTCCAAAAGTTTATTACTTTTAGAGCAAAGTTTTTCTCCATGCGGCAAAGAAATACATATTGATTAAGCTTTTTGGTTATTACTTTATAAAAATACTTTCAATATGGGGAATGCTTCATATTTAAGATGAATGAAGGGGAGTAATAAAAAGAAGTATCATCTTGCCTTCAATCATTATAACCAAACATTGAAAATGATCATAGCGAAGGCTATCATATTTTATGGGCTGCTAGATAATTTCTTGAAAAAAGCAAAGTACAATGGGATTTATTTTTACATTTGGGTAAAAAGTTTAGTTTTGCAGTTTTGGTATTGTTCTCAAGCATAAAGGGGCTCATCTTTTGTTTTTCAGCATAATAGCAGAAATCTGCCGTCCGTAATCGGGTTCGTTGCGGTGTATTGCACGGCGATAGGAGAAAAAACGCTGTTCATCTTGATAGGTACAAAGCTCTACACAAGAAGCATTAACACCTGCTTCTTTGAGTTGGTTTATAATAAATGCCCATAGATTAAAATAAAAGCGATTTATTTTGTCTGTTTTTAAAAAATATTTTTGGTATTTGCTGTGGTAATCAATAAATTGGTCGTAAAATTCATTTGTTACTTCATAGTAATAGGGGCCAATACAAGGTCCAAGGACTGCTGTTATTGATTGTCTTTTGGCTCCTTGTTTTTCCATAACAGCAATTGTTTTCTCGATAATTCCATTTAAGCTTCCACGCCAGCCAGCATGAGTTGCAGCGATGACTCTAGCTTGTGGATCAGCAAACAGAATGGGGCCGCAATCTGCTGTAAGAACCCCAATAACGAGTTCTGGGGTGGTTGTAACCAGAGCATCAGCTTGAGGAGGTGCACCGATAGTTGCTTGATGAGCTACGACAACGTTACAGGAGTGTATTTGATTAACTGTGACTAAATTTTGCGCTTCAATAGAAAAATAATTGGCAATCAAAAGACGATTCTGTACAATATATTCGAGTTGATCATTTGAACCTTTCCCAACATTAAGACTATGATAAAGATTTTTTGAAATACCACCTTGACGTGTAAAAAATCCATGTTTTATTCCATGGGGGTGTAAAGTAGAAAGATTTTTTGCAAGAATGGGATGAGGGATAGATTTCATAAAAGTTCCTTATGGAGATTATTTGAAATGAGGATGGAGATGTTCATATTTGTCAATGAATATTTCAGATAATGATGTGCTTATTGACAAAAGCGCCGATCACCAAAATTGGGGAGGTATGGAGATATTTTTATCACTGAAATGTAAAACTTTAAATAATTTTCCCATCTGATCTGGACTAGTGAGCCGTTCGATGTCTTGGCGGATTTTGTCTTGCAAAGGAGCATTTTTGCCAACTCCAAGCTGGTTTGCGCGCTCCAGTAGCCCCATTTTAAAAAGAAAATCTCCTTGCTCTAAGATTTCAGCAAAACAGCCCTGTTCAAGAGCTATGTTTTTTAAAAAAGAAAAATCAACATGGGATGTTAAATCATGTTCACCAGGGGCATCAAAAACATCACGAAATCTATGTTTTGAGAGTGCTTGCAAGGTATCGCCAAAGGCAAGCTCACAAGCACCATAGTCGATAAGTAAAGCAGAACCTGTCACTTGCACTAAATGGTGGCTGATTTGTTGCATGAATTGATGCCGTAAGGGGGCATGTTCAAAAATTGTTCCGTCAGGCACTTTAGAACAACAGGTTTGTAGACAAGAAGAGGGAAGTTTATGCGGGGCAGCAATAAAGATGAAATCTCCATTTTGATTGACTGTAATGCGGCGCTCTTTCCATTCTCCATTGACTTTAATATATTGGTTGATAGGGAGTGTATCGAGAAATTCATTAGCAATGAGGAAGAGAGGTTTTGAAGGAATTTGATTAAAATTTTCAATGCTATGGATTTGTTTTTGATAAGAGAAAAGGCGTTTTTTTTGTTCTTTTGCAAGTTTTTTGCTTATTTCGATCAGAAAAATTTCAGCAGCATTAAATGCCGTTTGAGAGAGCTTTTGGATAGTTCGCAAAATGTCATCCATCAAAGTTCCTCGTCCTGGACCTATTTCAGCGAGAATAAAAGGGTGAGGGCACCCTTGAGCTTTCCAGCTTGCAAGAGTCCAAATGCCAATCATCTCTCCAAATAATTGGCTTATTTCAGGTGCTGTAATGAAATCACCAGCATGTCCAAAAGGGGTTTGTGTGTGATAATAACCAAATTGGGGATCGGTGAGTGCCAACGTCATATATTGGCTAACAGTGATTGGTCCATTAAGGACAATAATTTCTTTAATTTTTTCTTTGAGATTGGCCATTTTCTGTCGATTTATATTTAAAGGCGTGGAGAAGAAGATAAAACCCTACAAGAAGCATGGGAAGAGATAAAGCCATGCCATAGGTAAAACCAGTAGAATGGAAAAGAGTCGAAAACCATTCTGGATCTTCTTGAGGCGCACGGTAAATTTCAGAAATGCTGCGTGTTACTGCGTAGCCTATAATAAATGTTCCTGATACAGTACCGGGACGTTTTAATGCTTTGAACCCAAAAATAAGAAGACACAGGATGATGAAGAGAAGAAATCCTTCCATAAATGCTTCGTAAAGCTGGCTTGGATGGCGCGGTAAATAGTAAGGATCGAGAGGAAAACAAACAGCCCAAGGACGTGTAGTAATATTACCCCATAATTCTTGGTTAATGAAGTTGCAGATTCGTACAATGCCGATACCAATAGGAGCACCTGCAGCAATGATATCAAACATGGCTCGTATGTTAATATGATTTTTACGGGCAAACCAGATCATAGCAATGATAATACCAATAAGTCCGCCATGAAAGGACATTCCCCCATCCCATACGGCAATAATAGCACTTGGATGATTAAAATAGTAAATGGGATCCCATACAAGAACTTGTCCTAAACGCCCTCCGACAACAACACTTATGGCAGACCAGACAACAAAATCTCCGATCTTTTCTTTATCCATAGGAGGGTGGCCTCTATACCATAGAGATGTTTTTTTTAATAATTTTTGCGCATACCACCAAGCAAAAAGAATACCCAGCACGTAACCAAGTCCATACCAATGAAGTGTTACGGGACCTAGCTGGATAATAACAGGATCAAGAAAAGACGGAAAAGCAATGGCTGGACAGGCGAGATTGTTCATGAATTAAGCATTTTACATTATACGAGATGAATATGAAGTGACTCTAATGATCAGAAATGACAGATGAATACACAATGGTCAAGTCAGTAGGGAGGCTAGTCAGAAAGGGGGGGAGATTTCCACTGATTTATCGTGGTAAAAATATGGTGATAAAAGGAATATTAAAAAATCTTAAACAAAATCATTACGAAAAATCTGCACAGTATGTAAAATATAGAGTAAAAGGAACAAATTACAGTATCTAAATGTTATGAGAATACGCTATAATGCGTGCGTCAATAATTAAAATTTAAGGAAAAAGGTTATGCGTAATGGATCAAATCGTATTCTTGATGAATTAGCAAAATTAGCAACGGATGCTGCTGACGTTGCGCAAGGCATACGACGTGAAGCTGGAACAGCTTTTCGTGTGCAGGCTGAAAAGATAGCAAACAAACTTGATCTTGTTTCTCGCGAAGAGTTTGAGACTTTTAAGGAGATGGTGCTGAAAATCCATGCTGATAACGCTGATTTGAAAAGACGCCTTGATGATTTAAAAAAAGATGATTAAAAAAAACGCAGACATAAAAAAGTAAAATAGTTTTAAAAAAAGAATCTTCAAAAAAATATCCCCAATTTTTCAATATGATGCGTGAAACTAAAAAATGCTTAATCTTGAGTCTGTTAGAGCGGAGCATTTGTTTATTTTTGATTTTTTTTGGGGGTAAAGTACATTTTTTTGAATCAGGGGGGCTGGCGCTATGAAATTGTATCAATACACTGAAAAGACTTGATGATTCGTTTTATGACTATCAGGTTGCCCTAAACAGCGCGATTGTGTTCTGGGTGTTTGTGTACTGTCGATGTTTTATGTGTATTTGTTTGGTGTAAAGGTCTGATTGTAGCAAAATATTGTTACAGTTTAGACGGTTTATATTCTGTTGACAATGTTTTAAGATGATTGAGGATTGTGATGAGGCTTGCATTTTGCGCCACAGAAAGAAAAGAGCACCCTGTTGACTTTATCGAACAGATTGCCTGTGAATATGATTGGTCGTTTGAGCGGGATGCACAAGATGAAATTAGCGTTTGTGTGGAAGGAAAACGCGCAAACTATCGTCTTGCTTTTTCATGGATGGAAGAGCATGAAGCACTTCATTTAGCTTGTTCGTTTGATCTCTCTACTAAAAATGCTCGAACAGCTGAAATACAGCGCTTATTGCTAGCAATTAATGAAAAGTTGTTGTTGGGACATTTTGATTACTGGCAAAGGAATAATTCAGTCATTTATCGACAAGGTCTTCTTTTGGCTGGTGGGATGCATCCATCTCATATACAGGTTGAAACATTGTTGATACATGCACTTAAAGCTTGTGAAAGCCATTATGTTGCATTTCAGATGGTTGCTTTGTCGGGAGAAAGTGCTTACAAGGCACTACAATACACTTTGTTTGAAACTGTAGGGAATGCCTAAAATATGCAGTTTGTTATTTTTACAGATGGTTTGCGGAAATATTGCTCATAGGGGGACATCAAGAATAGCGCGCACTCCCCCGAGTGGGCTCTCATCTAATTGTATATTGCCACCATGGCTGCGTGCTATGTCTTGAGCAATAGAAAGACCAAGTCCTGTTCCACTTGCATCTTGATTTCGCGCTTTATCAAGTCGAAAGAATGGCTTAAAAACTTCTGTGCGCATATCTTCATGAATTCCAGGTCCATTATCATCGATTATCAATATAAAAGATTCTTGTTGAGAGTTAGCGGTTAGTTTAACAGTCGTGCCGTAACAAAATGCATTTGTTACAAGATTGCTGACTAAGCGTGTGAAAGCACGGGGACGTACTTGTATTTCTGTAGGACCTTCAATGGTGTAAGAAAATTGACGTTTGTGAAGACGAGCATCGGTGGAGAATTTTTGCATAAGAGCATTTAAATCAAAAGTCTTGACACTTTCACTTCCTTCACCACGAGCAAAAGCAAGATAATCTTCTAACATATTTTGCATGTCACTTACATCTTGCTCAAGCGGTTTAATATCAAAGCCAGTATTTGCTAATGCTAGCTGAAGTTTAAAACGTGTAAGAATGGTTCTTAAATCATGACTTACTCCTGAGAGCATCATGGTGCGTTGTTCGATTTGGCGTTCAATACGTTCTCGCATACGTAAAAAAGCGATGCCTGCACGACGGACTTCATCAGCTCCTTGTGGTTGAAATCCTTTTGGTAAAGGACGACCGCGTCCAAAGCTTTCTGCTGCTTCAGCCAATTGTTGAATCGGTTTGATTTGATTGCGTAAAAAGTAAATTGCTATCAGCAATAAAACAAGAGCTGTTCCTACCATCCAGCTTAAAAAAATAGCAGTATTGGAAGCATAGGCTTGGCTGCGTGGAGCAAAGACGCGTAAGATGTTGTGACCAAGGTGGATACGGATTTCAACAAGATCAGAATCTCCTACGGTATCGATCCAGAAGGGACGGTTAATTTGGCGGGTGATTTCTTCACTTAAAAAATAGTCAAGAATTGCAAAAAATGGCTTAGGTCCTGGAGGGGGTAAGGAGGTAGGAGATAGAATAGAAATATTTAATCCCATACGTTGTTGTGCAATACGCTTGATATCTTCATAGTTATCTTGTTGGGGATATGTTTCAAGAATATCAATAATGGCTGAAATATCATGCACGACAGCCGTTGAAAGACGCTCGGTTACCATTTGCCAATGGCGTTCCATAAAGACATAAGCAATGACCGTTTGCAGAAGCACCATGGGAGCAATGATAATGATCAAAGAGCGAGCATAAAGCCGTTTAGGCATTTTTTTCGTTAACCATCGAAGAAAAAATCTTAAAGGTTTGATCATTCTTGTGCCTATTCAATAGAGAGTTTATACCCTATTCCTCGCACGGTTTGGAGCCATATAGGCAGTGCTGGGTTTTTTTCGATCTTACGACGAAGGCGGTTGATCTGCACATCAATGGCACGTTCACTTATATTGCTGTCATCGGTCGCGAATTTATGGCGCGGAATTGTATCGCCTGCATTTTCGGCAAACATGACCATCATTTCTTGTTCTTTATCTGTTAATTTAATAATTTCTCCTCCTTTTTTGAGTTCGCGTCGTGAAATTGAAAATATATAAGGACCAAAAACTATTTGCTCAATTTTGGGTTGGTGAGGGGGAAAACCACGTCGTAAAATGGCGTTGATGCGAAGGAGAAGTTCACGAGGGTCAAACGGCTTAGCCAGATAATCATCTGCCCCTGCTTCTAATCCACGGATACGATTGTCTATTTCTGATAAAGCTGTTAACATAAAGATAGGGACATCTTTTGTTTGGCGGAGTGAATGAGTGAGATCAATACCGTTTTCGCCAGGCATCATGACATCAACAATAAGAAGATCAAAATCTAAACTTGCTAACAGTCGTCTTGCTTCATTCGCATTAGCTGAAACTGAAACACGAAATCCATTTTTAATGAGAAACTGAAATAAAAGATTGCGAATGCGTGTATCGTCATCAATCACAAGAAGGTGAGGGGCATCGTCACACAAAACTTGAACGTGATTGCTCATTCTTAAAAAACCTTGATAAAAATTTAGTTTACACAAAATGCAAGTTTACATAAGTTGTATAAAGCTGTCGAGCAGCACCTTTACCTTAAAGGAAAGAAAGTTTTATTTATAAATTTAAAAAAGTTATTTTTGAAAAGGATATTATGGGTAGTCTTAATATACATATTATTCCAGTTACGACATTCCAACAAAATTGCACTTTGCTTTTTGATAGTGAATGTAAAACGGGGGTTCTCGTTGATCCTGGTGGTGATTGGCCGCGGATTCAAGACGTAATCGAAAAGAATGGTGTTATCGTTGAGGCTATTTGGATAACACATGGTCATTTTGATCATGTAGGAGCAGCAATGCAAGTGAAAGAAGCGCTTAATGTAAAAATTATCGGTTCACATCGCGATGATAAGCCTGTGATGGATGCCGTGAGCGAAAGCGCAAAAAATTATGGCATCACTGATGCTTGCATTTGTATTCCTGACCAATGGTTAGAAGATGGTGAGTGCGTTCATTTTGCTGGACATGTGTTTAAGGTTTTTCACACCCCAGGACATTCCCCTGGTCATGTTATTTATTTCAATGAAAAACAGCGCTTAGCGCTCTTGGGTGATGTTCTCTTTCGTGGTTCTATTGGACGTACGGACTTCCCCTTCTGTTCTTATGAAAAATTGATGCAATCCCTTCGAGAAAAAGTTTTACCCTTAGGCGATGATGTTTGTTTTATCTGTGGGCATGGTCCCAAAAGTAGCATAGGCTATGAGCGACAAAATAATCCTTTTCTTCAAGATTTTAATATATGAGCAAATAAAAAAAACGCTTTGAAGCGTTTTTTTTGCCATTTAAGACTTTTTAGTAGAGCAGAACAGAAGTTAATTTATTGGGGCATAACAAACGTGTTCCAAACCATTACGGTCTCGGAAAGTTCCTGTTTTAGGGTTGAAAGAACGGTATTTTTTCTTGCAATATTGAAGCCAATCAGACTCTAATGATTGTTGTACTGGCTCATATTCCACCGTTTGCGGAGTTTCATAAATTATCTGTTCTTGTGGAACCTGTTGATATACAATTTGATGCTGTGGTGCGGTTTGATAAACAACTTGTGGCTGTTCTGATTTTTTAAAAATTTTGCCGAGAAGTGCACCTGCTGCAAGAGCAAGAATGCCCATTGCTAAAGCTTCTCCTGAGTTATTTATATTAATACTACTGTGTTTTGTCTTTTTGCGCTCGACATAATGATATGTCTTATGTTCAACATGATGGTGTTGTTGTGCTCCCCATTTATGGCTAACATAATGACGCGTGTGGGGGTTATCAAAAGAGTGATGTTCACTATGAGAAAAATGGGAGCTAAAATTGTGAGACGGTAAACCAGCCTCCCTTCTCATGTCATAGTTATGATACCATGCCATATCCGCAAGCGTTGGATCTAATGGCATCAAAACGGTTACAGTAGACATTGCTGATAATACCGCTAATCTGATCACTTTTTTCATAATGATGCTCCTTGTGTAAATTCGTATTTTTCACATCCTACACGTGTCAAACTGAATAGAGCCTGAACAATTTTGGATTTTATTGTGACAAAAAAATAAAAATTCATTTAGTTAAAACTATTATCAATACAGTAAAATAAAATCATGACAGAATTTTGATTTCAATTAATGTACTCTTCTTAAGGTTAATTAAGCAGCTTGTATTTAGAGCACCAGATTTTTTACTATTGGTTATAAATTATTCATTGATGAGTACTTTTTTATTGCTTGATACAATATGAATTGAACAATAGGTGTATGAACAAAAGTTATCGTTTTTTATTATAGGCTTATGGTGCTAAGATAGAACCTTATTTGTGTGATTGAATACAGTCCTGTTTGACTACTCTCTTGTGAGGCTAAATATTGAGTTCGATATCATATTATAACTGTATAAATATAATATATTGCGGGAACTTTTTTTGATATATGGGAAACATTCTTGTTGGGATATGGCTGTTAGTTTGACAGTATTGGCATGACAAAATGCATTTGACACAAGATTGCTGATGAGACGCGTGAAGGCACGTGGGCGTGCTTGTATTGGTGTAGGGCTTTCAATGGTGTAGGAAAATTGACGTTTGTGAAGATGCGCATCGGTAGAGAATTTTTGCATAAGAGCATTTAAATCAAAAGTTTTAACACACTCACTTTCTTCACTACGGGCAAAAGCAAGGTAATCTTCTAACATATTTTGCGTGTCGCTCACATCTTGTTCAAGCGGCTTGATATCAAAGTCAGTATTTGCTAACGCTTGCTGAAGTTTAAAACGGGTGAGAATGATTCTTAAATCATGGCTTACACCCGAAAGCATCGTGGTGCGTTGTTCGATATAGTTAGAAGATGGTGAGTGTGTGTATTTTGCTGGACATGAGTTTAGGGTTTTACATACACTGGGGCATTCCCCTGGTCATGTTATTTATTTCAATGAAAAAGAGCGCTTAGCCCTCTTGGGTGATGTTCTCTTTCGTGGTTCTATTGGACGTACGGACTTCCCCTTCTGTTCTTATGAAAAATTGATGCAATCCCTTCGAGAAAAAGTTTTACCCTTAGGCGATGATGTTTGTTTTATCTGTGGGCATGGTCCCAAAAGTAGCATAGGCTATGAGCGCCAAAATAATCCTTTTCTTCAAGATTTTAATATATGAGCAAATAAAAAACGCTTTGAAGCGTTTTTTTTTTGCCATTTAAGACTTTTTAGTAGGACGGAACAGAAGTTAATTTATTGGGGCATAACAAATGTGTTCCAAACCATTACGGTCTCGAAAGGTCCCTGTTTTAGGGTTAAAGGAACGGTATTTTTTCTTGCAATAGTTAAGCCAATCAGATTCTAATGATTGCTGGAGTGGCTCATATGCCACCGTTTGCTGCACTTGATAAACTCTTTGATTTTGCGGAACTTTTTGATAAATTACCTGATTTTGTGGTACTATTTGATAAACCACTTGTGGCTGTTCTGGTTTTTTTAAAATTGTACCAAGAATCGTACCTGTTGCAAGACCAAGAATACCCACCGCTAAAGCATCTCCTGAGTTATCTATATGAATATTACTGTGTTTTGTCTTTTTGCGCTCGACGTAATGATATGTTTTGTTTTCAACATGATGATAATGGTGGTGGTGGTGATGATGGTGTTGTTGTTGTTCCGTCTTACTATGTTTGGCTACAGACCTTTCATGTTTGGCTTTAAATCTTCTCTTGTCGTCATCAGAACTCTTGTGGAAATCATCAACAAACTTTTGGAAATCATCAGATAAAAAGCTACGTTTTTTATCAGAACAATGGGAGCGAGAAAAACCGCAAGGCAGAATATCAGCTTTCTTCCTCATTTCCTTTATCGCATCATCTGTTTCTTTACGCATCTTCCTCATCATATCATCTATTTCTCTCGAGATAGAGTCACTACGATTCCATGCCATATCCGCAAGCGTTGCATTTAGCGGCATCAAAACGGTCACAGTTGACATTGCTGATAATACCGCTAACCTGATCACTTTTTTCATAATGATGCTCCTTGTGTAAATTCGTATTTTTCACATCCTACACGTTTCAAACTGAATAGAGCCTGAACAATTTTGGACTTTATTGTGACAAAAAAATAAAAATTTATTTAGTTAAATCTATCGCGGAGACAGTAAAATGAAATCATAACAGAATTTTGATTTCAATTAATGTACTCTGCTTGAGGTTAATTAATAAGTTTGTATTGAGAGTCCACGATTTTTTACTATGGAATATAAACTCTTTATTTAGGGATAATTTTTTATTGTTTGGTACAATATGAATTGAACAATAGGGATATGAATAAAAGTTATCATTTTTTATCATAGGCTTATGGTGCTATGATAAAGTCTTATTTTACTTTATTTGTGTTATAGGACAGTGTCCTATTTGAATATTTTCTTGTAAGGATAAATAATATTGAGTTAGATATCAGAGTATAACTGTATAAAGATAATATATTTTAGAAATTTTTTATAAAATGTTCTCTCTCATGTTGTTTTAGACAAATTGAAGCACCGTTGATGTTGGAGGTTGTCTATTTTTCGGATAACGCTGTTTGCTTTTGAGCTTTCGTCTTTTTTAGAAGAGCTGAAGATTATTTTATGCGGTTTGAAATTTTTTGCTCCTTCATTGATTGCGTTTTTTTCGTTTTATTGTTGCTTGATTAGGGGTGTTTTTACGAGATTTTCCTTTTTGATTTTCCAAAATACCAGTGTCCATGGTTGGTCCCATGTGTGCAAGGTCTGGTTTGGAGAAAAGACTTGGTTGTAATACGCGCTCATGGGTGGATTGTTCGCTATGATGTGTTAAGGGATTTTCCGCGAGTTCTAGTTCTATCTTTTGTAATTGTTTGATTTCATCGCGAAGGCGTGCTGCTTCTTCAAAATTAAGATCAGCAGCTGCTTCATGCATTAATTTTTCGAGGTGTTTAATATGAGATGCTAAATTGTTGCCAACCATATTTTTTTTCTCGATGACATCAGGGATATTTGTATGAATATGGTTGGTTTCATAGCCTGAATTAAGAATATCTCCGATATTTTTTTTGATACTTTTCGGTGTGATATGGTGTTCTTCATTATAGGCTATTTGTTTTTGTCGACGTCTTTGTGTCTCCTGTAAGGCTCGTTCTATGGAACCAGTGATCGTATCTGCATAGAGGACAACACGGCCATCTACGTTACGTGCAGCACGTCCGATTGTTTGTATGAGGGAAGTTTCAGAGCGCAAAAAGCCCTCTTTATCGGCATCTAGAATGGCAACAAAACCACATTCTGGAATATCTAAGCCTTCTCGGAGCAAGTTAATACCGATGAGGACATCAAAGGTGCCAAGCCGAAGATCGCGTAGAATTTCAATGCGCTCTAATGTATCAATGTCAGAATGCATATAGCGTACACGAATGTCTTGTTCGTGGAGATATTCAGTTAAGTCTTCGGCCATACGCTTTGTGAGAACTGTCACCAATGTACGGTAGCCTTTTTGAATTGTTTTACGAATTTCATTCACAACATCATCGACTTGATTTTTGGCTGGACGAACCTCTGTTGGTGGGTCAACAAGCCCTGTGGGGCGAATAACTTGTTCTGCAAAAGTGCCGTGAGATTGTTCTATTTCCCACCGTCCAGGTGTTGCGGAGACAGCAATCGTTTGTGGGCGCATAGCATCCCATTCTTCAAAGCGCAAAGGACGGTTATCCATACAAGAAGGGAGGCGAAAACCATATTCTGCTAAGGTTGCTTTTCTACGAAAGTCACCTCGGTACATGCCACCAATTTGGGGAATGGTTACGTGGCTTTCATCGATAAAAACAAGAGCATTATTTGGAATGTATTCGAACAAGGTTGGTGGTGGTTCTCCGGGTTTTCGTCCCGTTAAATAGCGTGAATAATTTTCAATTCCCGGACATGAACCGGTGGTTTCCAACATTTCCAAATCAAAAACTGTACGTTGTTCTAAACGTTGTGCTTCTAAAAGACGTCCAGCTTCGTTCAACTCATCGAGGCGTTGAACGAGTTCCATTTTGATAGATTTCATCGCTTGGTTAAGTGTTGGGCGTGGTATTACGTAGTGTGAGTTGGCATAAATTTTAATTGATTGAAGATCGCCTGTTTTTTGTCCGGTGAGAGGATCAAATTCCGTAATTGTTTCCACTTCATCGCCAAAGAGCGAAATACGCCAAGCACGATCTTCGAGGTGGGCAGGGAAAATTTCGATTGTATCCCCTCGAACACGAAAGGAACCACGAATGAAATTGATATCTTGTCGATAATACTGTTGAGAGACTAAATCAGCCAAGAGTTTTCGTTGATTGAGTTTGTCCCCTTTTGCTATTTGGAAGGTCATAGCAGTATAAGTTTCTACTGAACCAATTCCGTAGATACAGGATACAGATGCGACAATAATGACGTCATCACGCTCTAAGACAGCACGTGTTGCAGCATGGCGCATACGGTCGATTTGTTCATTAATTGAGGATTCCTTTTCAATATAAGTGTCTGAGCGTGCAACATAGGCTTCTGGTTGATAATAGTCATAATAGGAAACAAAATATTCGACGGCATTATGGGGAAAAAAACTTTTAAATTCCCCATAAAGCTGCGCTGCTAGAGTTTTATTGGGAGCTAATATTAAAGCTGGACGCTGTGTTTTTTCAATGATATTGGCCATTGTATAGGTTTTCCCTGAGCCGGTAACACCCAAAAGCACTTGTGTACGTTCATTTTTTTGAATTCCCTCGACCAGAGTTTTAATGGCTTGAGGTTGATCTCCCGCTGGTTTAAAAGATGTTTCGAGTTGAAATGGAATACCACCTTCAGATTTTTCAGGACGAATGGGGCGGTGAGGTGTCCATAATGCACCATTCTTAAAAAGAGGATTACCTGAAGCAATAAGAGCAGAAAGAGCTTCTACTGTTGCAGTAACACCATTTTTCATTGTTGTATCCTTTGATAGAAAAGTGCTGGTGATTTTAAAGAAAATACTAATTTTTACAAATTTATTACGACAACAGCAAAACGTTATTGAACAGATTTATTTTGGTTTATTAGAGCTTTCATTAGGATATTGATCAAGTTTTTATGAGATAAATTCTTCGAAGTATTTCTTTGGAAGGAGCATATTTGTGGTTGTTCGTGAACACTATTGCATTTTTGCCATGATGATATTCAAGAGGGCATAAGTTATTATGGCTGTTATGGAGAATAATCGGTACGTTTGGGCATTAAAGACATTGTATATGTGTGATAAAGATCGTTTCCATCTTTAAATGAAAGATAACGAGATGACACCCAACCTATTTGAGTGTTATATCGGATATGGCACCAATTTCCTTCACAGTTTTTAACAAAAACTAATTCTCCAGCAGAGATTAAGCCGCAAAGTGCATATTGAGTGCTGGGACCTGTTCTAAAATTAAGATTTCTCGTAACAAAAGCATCTGCTGCCTCTGATATTGTTGTGGCTAAAAAGAAAGAGCCAAACATAAAAAAAATGACGATTTTTTTCATTTTTCTGTAAAGAATTTCTTTAGAGATTTTCTATCCTTCTCTCTTCATATTCTATATAATTTCTTTTACTAGATTATGATAAAACAGAAAAAAATACAATTCTTTCTTCTTTAGGACACTTTAAAGAGAAGAGTGAAGTTTAACGTTTTAAACACCAAAATGAGATGTTTTAATCACTATTTGTGCATGTTTTGTTTCCTTTATTTATTTTTATATGGAAAACAGCGATACTGTACTATATAATAAAAAAGATCGTAGTTTTCGGATTCCAAAAGTAATTTTGGAAGCCGTTTTTTGTATTTTTATTAAACCTTCCGTGTAATAGAAAGGGACGGATTATGGAAAAAGTTCCGATGACTACAGCTGGTTTTGAGAGTCTTAAAGAAGAGTTGCGTTGGCGTCAACAACAGGAGCGTCCGCGAATTATTGAAGCAATTTCTGAGGCGCGTGCGCATGGTGATTTATCTGAAAATGCTGAGTATCATGCAGCTAAAGAAGCGCAAAGTCATAATGAGGGGCGTATAAATGAGCTTGAAGATTATATCGCACGAGCAGAAGTTATAGATGTCTCGCGTCTTTCAGGTGACAAAATAAAATTTGGCGCAACCATTAAACTCTTGGATGAGGACACTGAAGAAAAAAAAGTGTATCAGATCGTAGGAGATCAAGAAGCTGATGTAAAGGTTGGTAAAATCTCTATTTCTTCGCCTATCGCACGTGCACTTATTGGCAAGCAAGAAGGTGATGTGATTGAGGTGAATGCACCAGGTGGTGCGCATAATTACGAGATCATTAAGGTTCAGTACATCTAAATAACATATGGATTATTATGCGTGTATCTTTGGACGAAACTGAAATTATTGCGCCTCACTTTAAAAGGCGTTTGTCGGGAGTAACATCTACGATTATTCAGCTTATTCCACTGCAACGCGAACAGGGTGTGCGTATATCCACTTTGGGGTTTGGTTTACCACGAACTTTACCGACACTTGCCTTTAAGGACCTTTTCGGACTTTGGAAAAGTCCGAAAGGGAAGCCATTTCGTATTTGGCATGCACGACGCAATATTGAGATGCTTTGCGGGGTGTTTTTACGCGATGTTTTGCGAATGAAGCTTAAACTCATCTTTACTTCGGCATCTCGACGCGAACACAAGCCTTTTACCAAATGGTTGCTTCGTCGTATGGATAAAGTTATCGCTACTAGTGTATGTACGGGAACCTATCTAGAAGTGCCTCATAAGGTTATTATGCATGGAGTGGATATTAGGCGTTTTTCACCCCCCAAAATTCCTGATGATTACTTTCCAGCAACTGGGGTGCCAGGAAAATATGCGGTAGGATGTTTTGGGCGCGTGCGCTATTTAAAGGGTACTGATTTGTTTGTGGACGCGATGATAGCATTATTGCCTGACTATCCCGAATGGACAGCACTTATCGCTGGTCGGACTACAGAACAGCATTATGGTTTTGAAAAGAAATTACGACAGAAGATTGCTGAAGCTGGTTTAAACGACCGCATTATTTTTCTTGGTGAAAGGCTTGATATACCTGTGTGGTATCGCCGTTTATCACTTTATGTAACTCCGTCTCGTTTGGAAGGTTTTGGTCTGACACCATTGGAGGCAATGGCATCACAGACGGCTGTAGTGGCGAGTGATGTAGGAATTTTTAAAGAATTGGTGGTCGAGGGAACAGGAACGGTTGTTCAAGCAGGAGATGGAGCGGCTTTAACAGCAGCAATTGAACCTTATTTTGCTGATGTAGAAAAAACATTGGCAGCCGGAAAGAAAGCTTTAACCCATGTTCGTACTCACTTTCCTTTGGAAAAAGAGGCAAGCAAGATTGGAAGTGTTTACAAAGAACTGTTTGCAGAAAAAACACTTTGATTATTATATCAAAAATCTTTTTGAGGAATGATAAAAAGTATTTTTCTTAAAGGTTTTTCATAGTCATTAAGAAAACAGCTCAATGATATAAATGTTATTTTACAAAATTTATATTGTCTTTAGTAGCACGCTATAAAAAGTTCTCAAAATTTTGGATAAAATATTAAAAATGTATACGCTTGAGAGCGATATGTAGTTTATGATAAAGCATACTAGGAGAGAAGAAAGCTACTTTTATTCATTGATATTTTAGAATAAGAAAATAATGCTTTAACTCAAGTCTGGGGATTTATGCACTATCTTATACGGGGTCGTGCTGATATTGTTCGTTTTGTAAGACTTAAATAGATAGCAAAAAAAACGTTTTCTTGTCTTAAAAAGATAATGATGGTATCTCCATGGATAAAATAGTCGTACATATTTTCAATAAATTCATAATAAGATGGATTTAAGATCAATATATATATATATATATGATTTTTATAGATAATTTACCTTTTCAATTTGAATAAGAGCTTTGAGTACCGTAAGATTTTCTCATGTAAAATCTGTTGATATTAACAATGAGAGCTATCTTCTTGTACATCACAATTGGAAGAAGGCATGTGGTGGATAAAAACTATTGAAGACAGGGTGTAAAGAGATTTCTTATAAATTGTCTGAAATGTAGGCTGTTACGACATTAATAGAAAGAAAATAATATGGTGGTACTAATTTATATCTTATTTTTTGGTACCGACTTGCACCTTATTGTTATTTAAGTAAAAATGATGGTGCCCATTTTATATCTTTCATGAGGGCTGTCGTGAAATGGGGGTGATGAGTACTGTGAGATGTTTTTTTATAAGCTTGTGAGTTCGTAATATAATAGCATTTTTTTCTATAAGGAGGTAACTCTATTAAAGAGAAAAAACACTTTTATCAGCAAATATTCATATTTTTTGCATGAGAGATTATTCGTAAAAAAGAATGTTCTATGCGTCCACTTTATTTGATAAAGAAGATCAATAAAGTGAAGTTTTATATGTTATGGCTTTGAAAATATTGGTATTTGATTGTTTTTTTTGAATTATTTTTATATCATTGATATGATGATTTGTATGAAATTTTAGGAAATCTTCAGTAGATTGGGTGAGGAGTGAATATTATGACGCATACTGTTCTCGCCTTTTTATCTTGTAAATTTTTTATCATGGTAGCATAAAATATCTCTGCATTAGAATTGTTCACGCCAGAAAGCGGGAATAAAAAGGACGAATATTGTTATGATTTCAAGGCGTCCAGCTAACATTAGAAAACTTAAAATCCATAAAGCATGGTCGTTGATTGTAGAGAAATTACCAGTGGGGCCAATAATATCTCCAAAGCCTGGACCAACATTTGAAAGTGCGGTTAAGACCCCCGTAAAGGCAGAGGTAAAGTCAAGACCGGTTGTAAGCAAAAGTGCAGTGCCGATAACAAGGCAAAACATATAAAGACAGACAAAAAACAAAACGGCTTGAGCAACATCATTTGATATATTTGAGTGATCGTAGCGCGCTTTTACAACGACATTAGGAGAAAGAAGTTTTTCTATATTTGTTTGTGTAATACGCCAAAGAATAATGAGGCGATTGATTTTCATGCCACCAGAAGTAGAACCAGCACATCCGCCTGTAAAAGAAACAATGAAGAAAATTCCAAGCGCAAACGGTCCCCAAAGTTGATAATCTTCAGCGCTATAACCTGTGGTGCTAATAATGGATGAAAGGTGAAAAATGACATCAAGAAAAATTAAGTGGAACGCGCGATGATCATAAAACCGTAGCCATGCCGCTAAAGCAAAGCTGAAAAGGAGAACGATATGGAGAAAAACAATCACTTGTGGGTCAAGGAAGCGTTTGGAGTGTCCAGGAAGGACTAATTTAACATAAAGTACGAAAGGTAAAGCAGAAAGCAACATGAAGATTGTTGAAATAATTAAGATGGCTGGTGTATCAGAAAAATAGCCAAAAGAAGCATCATGCGTTGAAAAACCAGCTGTTGCTACTGTACTCATTGCATGGTTAATGGCATCAAATAAATTCATGCCTGCAGCAAAATAAGAAAGCATACAAGCCAATGTTAACCCAACATAAGCGATGATAATTCCGTTAGCAATTTGGTTGATGCGAGGCAATATTTTTTCAGATTTATCAGATGATTCCATATGAAAAAGTCGCACGCCACCCACACGCAGTGAAGGCAAAATTAAGAGGGCTAAACCGATAAAACCAATGCCCCCAATCCAGCATATAAGAGAACGCCATAATAAAATACTTCGCGATAAATTATCAAGATCAGAAAGGACTGTGGAGCCTGTTGTTGTAATTCCAGAAACAGATTCAAAAATGGCTCCTGCTAGAGAAATGGGAAGAGGAGAAAGATAAAGAGGTAAGGCACCTACGATGCTTCCTGTAAGCCAAAGACAAACAGTGAGCATAAAGCCAAGCCGTGCTGAAAAGCGACAAGTAGCTCCCTTAGTTGCTAAAAGAATCAGCGTTGCTAACATGGTGGTTATGGCACAAGAATAGAGAAAGCTTATCCAATTACGATTGTTGTCGTGCAAATCCACAAAAATTGGCAAAAGCATTGCTCCTCCCATGATTAAGGCAAAACGTGCACAGACATTGATAATAAATTGAAAAATGATCGTTCCCTATCTTTGTATCTCTTTTTATTATGGTTTTGTGCTCATAAGAAGTTACATTTTTCTCTTTATAGGATAAGGATTAATTCTTAACATTAGCGTGCCTTGATGAATTAGTAATCAGACCTTTTCATAAAACTTGAAAAGAAGTATACATAACATAATTAGGGCTCTTGAAAAATATTTTTTTAAAAGGCTGCATTCCGTTATCATTTATAGAATAATTAATTTATAATAAAGTGAAGGGGATTTAATGGTACAATCGCATATTCGTCTGCTAATTATTGGCTCAGGTCCGGCTGGTTATACAGCGGCGGTCTATGCAGCAAGAGCAATGCTTAAGCCGGTTTTGGTGACGGGCTTGCAGCAGGGTGGACAATTAACAATTACAACTGATGTTGAGAATTATCCAGGTTTTGCAGATCCCATTCAAGGACCATGGTTGATGGAACAAATGGCAAAACAAGCTGAGAATATGGGGACAAAAATTGTCTATGATACAATTATAAAGGCTGATTTGTTGAAGTATCCTTTTGTCTTATATGGGGATTCAGGAACACAATATTCTTGTGATGCACTGATTATTGCAACAGGAGCTCAAGCGCGCTGGCTTGGTTTAGAAAGTGAACAGACCTTTATGGGCGGAGGTGTTTCCGCTTGTGCTACATGTGATGGCTTTTTTTATCGTGATAAGGACGTTATTGTCGTGGGAGGAGGAAATACGGCTGTTGAAGAAGCACTTTATTTATCGCATTTGGCTAAAAGTGTAAGCGTGGTTCACAGGCGGGGGCAGTTTCGGGCAGAAAAAATTTTACAAGATAGGTTGCTGGCTTGTAATAATGTGCGTGTTCTTTGGGATCATGTGGTTGAAGAAATTGTGGGGCTGCCAGCTCAAGATTCAAAGGGCGCTGTTGTAACAGGGGCACGTCTGAAAAATGTTAAGACAGGTCACGAGATGAAAGTGAATGCAGAGGGCATATTTATTGCCATTGGGCATGATCCTGCTGTTTCTCTGTTTGAAGGACAGCTGAAACAAAAACGAGGCGGCTATTTATGGACAGCACCCGACTCAACAGCAACAAGCATTGCTGGTGTTTTTGCTGCTGGGGATGTGACAGATGAAACATTCCGCCAAGCTGTAACAGCTGCGGGAAGAGGATGTATGGCAGCGTTGGAAGCAGAACGGTTTTTGGATATACCCAGGCGTTAGTCACTCATTGAGAACATAGAGAATATAGAGGTAGAATTAATTGTGGCGCCACCGTTGGATTGGGATAAGTTAAGGGTTTTTCACGCTGCAGCAGAAGCGGGATCTTTTACGCATGCTGCTCAAAAACTTCATTTATCTCAATCAGCCGTTTCACGACAGGTTTCGGCTTTAGAACAAGAGGTTGGGGTATCCTTATTTCAACGTCATGCGCGTGGTTTGATTCTTACAGAACAGGGAGAAACTCTTTATCGTACAGCTCATGATGTTTTGATGAAGCTTGAAAGTGTGCGTTTGCAATTAAGTGAAAGCTATGCAAAACCAACGGGGCACTTGCGTGTGACCTCGACCTTTGGAATGGGGGCAGGGTGGATTGCAGAGCGTATGCCAGAATTTCTTAGTCTTTATCCTGATATGCAGGTTCAGCTTTTGCTTTCCGATGAAGAGCTTGATTTGACAATGTGTCATGCGGATTGTGCTGTTCGCTTACATCAACCCAAACAACCTGATCTTATACAAAGAAAACTCTTTACAATTCATATGCATGTCTATGCTTCGGAAAAGTATATTGCAAATTATGGAAAGCCGGAAAAATTGTCTGATCTCGATGAGCATCGTATTATTTCGTTCGGTGAACCTGTTCCACCTTATTTGTCTGGTTTAAATTGGTTGGAAAAGGCTGGTAGAAGTGATGGATCATTGCGCGTTTCAGTTTTACAAATCAACAATATCATCTCAATAAAGAATGCGCTTATGCGTGATCTTGGGATTGCTGTGCTTCCTGATTATATCGTCAATAATGATGAGCATTTAGTGCGTCTTTTTCCTGATATGGTTGATATTCCTTCTTTTGATACTTTTTTTTGTTATCCTTATAATTTAAAGAATTTGGCAAGGTTAAATGCTTTTCGAGATTATATTTTTTTAAAAGCTCGCCAGTGGTCTTTTTAATATTAATATCTTAATTTATAAGGAATAATTAGCTGTTTTGCAACTTGAGACTCCCGTAATATTCTTTCGTTTCAAATTTGCCTATATTGAATCAATTAAAATTATTTGTTGCACATTAAAAGTGGAGGGAGTTCGTACGGGTAAATATTTTTGAAAAGAGGGATAAATGTTTTTTATGAATGCTAGCAACCGTGAGGGTTATTATATATTGAAAAATGGACAATCGTGTGATGGTGTAGTTAACATTTTTACTATTTAATTAAAGAGAGTGGTACATGATGGAGACAAATTTAAAGCTATGTGTTTATTGCATAGCAGATACGCTTAAGTCTTTGTTGTGCTTTTCCTTATAAAATGACATAGAATACTATCTCTTGATTATGTTGCCTCCCAGTTTCGTTTTCTTGAGTGTTCCCTTACGAAGATCTATCAGATTGATTTTATCTCTGAGGATTTTCCAAATTTGCCGGACATATGTCCGGCTTTTTTTTTAATTTTTGAAAGAGTCCCTAGAAATTGCAATATATGGGAAGATGATAAAGAAAAAATTTCGAAACTGGTGGATATCCAACAATTTTTTTAAGAATACTAAAATTCAATGAGGAGTTTGAGAGGGGATATTCTATTGTACTGTAAAAGTCTGTCTTTTAGGGGTGTGATATAAAATATTTAAAACCTTATACATGAAGTGCTTTTTATTAGAATGTGAGGTGAATATTTAAGGCAGGTCTTGTTCATAAAGCCTATGAAGTAAATCAAGTAGTTATTAAATAGAACTTAAAGGAAACTGGATTGCTTACACAACGATGGGAGGTGGCTTCTTCTTCGTTTTAGGACGAAGAAGAAGCTGAGAAATAGAAGAGATTTTATTGTAAGGGCCTTTGATTATAAGGGCAATTGTGTTTAAAAGTGCTCGGTCTTTTTTAGAGTTATAAATTGAATGGAGAAAGTAGAATAGGCTTGTCATCTCTTATGATAATAGACCGATTCATTTATTTGATAGCTAAATTTTTTTGATCTTTATCTACAGCATCTATTTTTGTGTTTATTCATAGATATTTTTGCTGAATCGATAGATTTAGACCATGACACAGTTTCAGATATTTTCTCGGATATACTAACATTCGGCAAAAAACAATCACAAGAGATGATATTAAAAATTTTAAATTAAACTGTTGCAAAAACGCTGTATACGTATACAAGCTTTTTCAAGTAATTCTTCTGATGTTGCATAAGAAATACGAAAAGTTGATCCAAGTCCAAAAGCAGATCCTTGGACGACAGCAACAGCTTCTGTTTCTAGAAGCGCTATGGCAAAGTCTTCATCATTCGTAATACGTTGACCATTGGGTGTTTTCTTTCCAATAAGTCCGGTGCAAGAAGGATAAACATAAAAAGCACCCTCAGGCGTTGGACAGTGAATGCCAGGAGCTTGATTTAGCATGGAGACAACGAGATCACGGCGTGCTTGAAAAATACTTTTATTTTTAGCAATAAAGTCTTGTGGCCCGTTGAGTGCTTCAACCGCAGCCCATTGTGAAATGACACTTGTTCCAGATGTTTGCTGTCCTTGAATGGTATCCATGGCTTTAATTAATTCTTGTGGTCCGCCTGCATAACCGATTCTCCATCCCGTCATCGCATAGGCTTTAGAAACACCATTCATTGTGAGTGTACGCTCATAAAGCGCTGGTTCTACTTGAGCTGGAGTCACAAAGGTAAAACCCTCATACGTGAGATGTTCATATATATCATCGGAAAGGATATAAACATGAGGATATTTTACTAAAACATCTGTAAGTTTTTTCAATTCATTATGTGTATAAGCGGCACCTGATGGATTTGAAGGAGAGTTAAAGATGAACCATTTGGTTTTGGGGGTAATGGCAGCTTCTAGCTCTTGTGGTTGGAGTTTATAAGAAAATTCGGCTTTTGTTTCTAAAAAGACAGGCGTACCATCGTTGAGTGCGACCATTTCTGGATAACTAACCCAATAAGGGGATGGAATGATGACCTCATCTCCTTTATTCAAAGTTGCCATGAACGCATTAAAGAGAATTTGTTTTCCACCGGTACCAACAATAATTTGTTCTGGTTGGTAAAGAAGGTTATTTTCTCTTTTAAACTTTGCAGAAATTGCTTGGCGCAATTCTGGAATTCCTGATATGGGAGGGTATTTTGTTTCTCCCCTTCGAATAGCTTCAATAGCCGCGTTTTTGATGTTGTCTGGGGTATCAAAGTCTGGCTCTCCAGCACTTAAAGCAATAACATTGCGCCCTAATGCTTTTAAATGGCGGGCCTTTTGAGAAGCAGCAATTGTTGCAGAAGGTTTGATACGAGACAGTTTGTCGGCAATAAAAGCCATAATTTTAAATCCTTATATTATATCAACAAATGGTTATTGCTTTAAGGATATTCTATAAGAGATTATATTGTATGCAATAAAAAACTTCCAAAATACTCTTACACGGGCTCTATATTCTTCTTTTTTGAGATATTTTACAAGATAATCTCTTCGTAGATTTTATGAAAGTTTTTGAGGAAGTATAAGAGAGGTTTGATAAATTGTGCAAAGGAGATAAGCAGTCTTTTATTTTAACAAGGTAAAATAATGCTTTATACAAAATAAAAAAATCTTCGTCTTTACAGACGAAGATTTCTAAATAAAATATTGCAGAATTTAAACTTTAAAGTGCTGCAAGGTTACCAGCGGCAAATTTTCCTGAACGACGATCTTGAAGAACATCATAAGAGATTTTTTGCCCTTCATTAAGACTGTTTAGACCTGAACGCTCGACGGCAGAAATGTGTACAAATACATCTGCACTACCATCGCTAGGCTGAATGAATCCGAAACCTTTTGTTGTATTAAACCACTTAACTGTTCCTGTAGACATAGGAAACTCCTTAGAATATATAATTATATTGAGCATTGAAGCTTTCATTTCTTCAATACGGTTGTAGATCGAAATTAGGTGGGAGAAGTTTCGTCGAAAGTGCAGATTGCACAGGAAAGAAAGTCACGTAACCGAAAATTCGATGAAACCTCTATAAAAGTTTTTAGAACAAAAAGCAAGTCTTAATCAATTTTTATATAAAGAAAAAATAAGAAAACAGTGTATATTTTGCTAAGTAGAAAAAAATTCAACTAAAATAACTTTGTAGTGAACGTACCTCAAGGTGCCTTTTTTTGAGTGCTTTGATCGCTTCTACGACGGCTTCGGCTCCAGCTATTGTTGTATAATAGGGAACATTTTGCATGAGTGCTGCATAACGTAATGATTTTGAGTCTGAGATGGCACTGGCAGTGCTAGTTGTATTAAAAATCAATTGAATTTGGCGATTACGAATAGCGTCTTCAATATGGGGGTGTCCCTCTAGAACTTTGTTAATTTTTTTTGCTTCAACGTGGTGTTCGGTGAGAAATTTTTGTGTTCCACTTGTGGCGACAACAGAAAAGCCAAGCTCAGTTAAACGTTTTACAGGATTTAAGATGCGTTTTTTATCTTCATCCCTTACAGAAACGAACAAAGTTCCCTCTTTAGGGAGTTTTACACCAGCTCCAAGTTGGGCTTTAGCAAAAGCAAGCGAAAATTCATAGTCAAGTCCCATAACTTCACCGGTTGAGCGCATTTCTGGACCAAGAAGTGTATCAACACCTGAAAAACGAGCAAAAGGAAATACTGCTTCCTTGACGGCAATATGTTGTTTTTTTTGCAAAGAAGGTAATCCACCATAAGCTTGAAGAGCATCATGAAGCGTTTCTCCTGCCATAATACGTGCAGCCATTTTAGCAATAGGGCGACCAATCGTTTTTGCAACAAATGGGACAGTACGTGAAGCACGGGGATTGACTTCTAAGACATAAATGGTGTCATCTTTTATAGCATATTGTACATTCATTAAACCGCGAACATGAAGTGCTTGTGCTAATGCTTTGGTTTGGCGCTCTAATTCAGTAACTATTTTATTTGAGAGCGTATGGACTGGTAGAGAACATGCTGAATCACCAGAGTGGATACCAGCTTCTTCAATATGTTCCATAATACCAACGATTAGTGTTTCTTTGCCATCACATAGACAATCAACATCTACTTCAATTGCTTCTGTTAAATAGGTATCAAAGAGAAGCGGATTTTTACCAAGCAATATATTGATTTGTCCTGTTGTGTCGTTAGGATAACGGACTTTGATATCTTCTGAAATTAATTCAGGGACACTCTCAAGTAAATAATTTTGTAAGCTACGTTCATCACGGATAATTTGCATAGCACGTCCTCCTAAAACATAAGAGGGACGTACAACCAAGGGGAAGCCTAGTTCGTGGGCAATGAGGCGTGCTTGTTCAATGGAGTGGGCAATACCATTTTGAGGTTGTGTTAAATTAAGTTTAAATAACAGTTTTTGAAAGCGATCTCTATCTTCTGCTAAGTCGATAGCGTCAGGTGAAGTACCTAGAATGGGGATGTTGTGTTTTTCTAGAGCGCTTGCCAATTTCAAGGGTGTTTGTCCGCCAAATTGGACGATGACTCCAACCAAATCTCCTTTTTCCTGTTCTGCTTCTAAAATAGCGATAACGTCTTCTGTTGTTAAAGATTCAAAGTAAAGGCGATCAGAGGTATCATAGTCGGTTGAAACTGTTTCAGGATTACAGTTAATCATAATCGCTTCAAATCCTGCATCACGCAGTGCAAAAGCAGCGTGGCAGCAACAGTAATCAAATTCAATACCTTGCCCAATGCGGTTTGGTCCACCGCCTAAAATAGCAATTTTTTTGCGTTCAGAAACGTGTGCTTCCGAGTGCTCTACACCTGCAAAAGGAACTTCATATGTTGAATACATATAGGCTGTAGGAGAAGAAAATTCAGCGGCACAAGTATCAATCCGTTTGAAGACGTGTTTAACATTCAGTGATTTGCGTAAAGCTGCGATATAATCGGGTTCTTTCCCTGTAAGGGAGGCTAATCGCGCATCTGAAAAGCCCATAGCTTTTAACATACGTAAGTTATCTGCGTCTTGGGGTAATCCATGAATGCGGATACGCTGCTCCATTTCAATGATGGAGGCTATTTGTTTTAAAAACCACGGATCAATTTTGCTAATTTGGTGAATCTCATTTAAGGGTAAGCCTGTGCGCATGGCTTGAGCAATATAGCGTAGACGATCAGGGCTTGGTATGGCAATGGCGGAGCGTATAGAACTTTTTTCATCACCTTCAGCATGCTCTGGAATCACAATTTCATCAAGACCCGTAAGCCCTGTTTCAAGTCCACGGAGTGCTTTTTGTAACGATTCTTGAAAAGTGCGTCCAATTGCCATGACTTCTCCTACAGATTTCATCGCAGTTGTTAGGACAGGTGATGAACCGGGAAATTTTTCAAACGCAAAACGAGGAATTTTTGTCACAATATAGTCAATAGAAGGCTCAAATGATGCTGGTGTTGCACCACCCGTGATATCATTTTTTAATTCATCAAGTGTATAACCAACAGCCAGTTTAGCCGCTACTTTGGCAATGGGAAACCCCGTTGCTTTTGAGGCAAGCGCTGAAGAGCGAGAAACACGCGGATTCATTTCAATAACAATGAGGCGCCCATTTTCAGGATTGACAGCAAACTGTACATTGGATCCCCCCGTTTCAACACCAATTTCACGCAAAACAGCAATCGAAGCATTACGCATACATTGATATTCTTTATCGGTTAAGGTGAGAGCAGGTGCTACAGTGATCGAATCACCGGTATGAATCCCCATCGGATCAATGTTTTCAATAGAACAAACGATGATACAATTGTCGTTCTTATCACGAACAACTTCCATCTCATATTCTTTCCACCCTAAAACACTTTCTTCAATTAATACTTCTGTTGTTGGTGAAGCTTCAAGCCCACGTTCAATAATTTCATAGAATTCAGAGCGGTTATAAGCAATTCCACCACCAGTTCCACCAAGGGTGAATGAAGGACGAATAATAGCTGGAAGCCCAACAACATCAAGAGCTTGAACTGCTTTTGCTGTTGCATGAGCGATATAATGTTGTTTGCGATCAGCTTCGGTATGTCGCCAGTTGCGCTCAAGTTCTTCGAGTGCTTTGTCAAGCGCAGCACCAGAAAGCTTTGCTTTAAGTTCAGCACACGTTTTTGCGTGTTGTTGGCGATTTTCTTCTTTCAGTTCTGTTGCATTGGCTAACATAGAGCGTGGCGTTTCCAAACCGATTTTTGCCATCGCTTGGCGGAATAAAGCACGATCTTCAGCTTTATCAATAGCATCAGCATTGGCTCCTATCATTTCAACATGATAGCGGTCTAAAATACCCATACGCTTTAATGATAAAGCAGTATTGAGGGCTGTTTGTCCTCCCATAGTGGGTAAAAGGGCATCGGGACGCTCGTGGGCAATAATTTTGGCAACTATTTCAGGAGTAATGGGCTCTATATAAGTTGCATCAGCTAGATCTGGATCTGTCATAATCGTGGCAGGATTAGAATTTACCAAAATAATTCGGTAACCTTCTTCTTTTAATGCTTTACAGGCTTGAGTGCCTGAATAATCAAATTCACATGCCTGACCAATGATAATAGGTCCTGCTCCGATGATAAGAATAGATTTTATATCTGTGCGTTTGGGCATGACTTTTTCCTATGACAAATATCTATGTGCGATTGTTGCGGGCAAAATATTTCAGTTCTGAGGCTACAATCATTTTATAAGTTAAGTGACAAAGAAAGTAAGCATTAAAATACCTTTTCCATGCTTTTTTTCATAAAATTGAAGATAAATTTCTTTTTTGAGTTGAGTCATCTCGTCAGTCTATCAAAAGTATGACCTTTGATAAAAAAATAATAACAGTGCTCTAACAAATTAGAATATTCAAGCATATGTGGAGCATAAAAAGCCGGAACATCTTTCCAATCCATTGCCGGTATATTTTGTGTTTTATGACATTTTTTGCCTAAGAGAGCACGCGCTTTTTCTATTGCTTGTAAAACATAAGACATTATTTATGGTTCAATGGGATTTCGTAAAATGAAGTGGGAAGCTTATCGTGTTGTTCCGTAAAATACTGCCGTTTAGAGCTGTGATATAAGGTATGAAAATTGACCACATTAAGGTATTTTTTGTTAGTATATGATAAAATTCAGGACAAGATTTGTCTGTAGAGAGCTTATGAAATAAACTATATCAAATGGTTTCAGTTGGAATCTGTTAGATAAATAGCAAGATTGTTGATAAATCAGCTCTGGTCGAAGTTTCTGTTTTAGGGTAGGGAACGTCAATCTATAGATGTGTCCGTTTCATAAAAGGATGAGAGTGTATTTTAATACAATGGCTAAGGAGATCATTTCAGAATGATTTTATTTGTTTTTTAAAGAGAGTGAATACTCTCCTTTTACTTTATTGATGATGTTCAAGACTTATTTAAAATATAAAGAAGGTTAAAATGCTGAACATTTCCCAAACGAGATTCTGTCTGAAAGATGTATCAATAGGAAAGCTTTTGGTGGCTAGGTCTCAAAGAGGGATTTGTCATATAGCGTTAGGAGACACTATAGAGCAATTATTACAGGAGTTTACGATACGCTTTGGTGATGCACAACAAGTTGTAGGTGACAATACATTTAAGAGAGAAGTTGCCCATATTATAGCCATGATAGAAACACCTAAGCTGGTAAAAAAATATAATTTTCCCTTAGATATAAATGGTACAGTTTTTCAACGACAAGTATGGGCAGTATTATGTGATATACCATGTGGTGAAACAATTTCCTATGAGATCTTAGCGTGCCGTATTGGTATGCCGAAAGCTTTTCGTGCCGTTGCTAATGCCTGTGCACGTAACGAATTGGCTGTTATCATTCCTTGTCATCGTGTTGTGCGTAAAAATGGTTTTATTTCAGGGTATCGTTGGGGGGACAAACGGAAACAGATTTTACTACAACGAGAACAAAATGGAGAATTTTAACTTTGTGTGATGGGCATTATAATCGTTACAGTTGTTCCTTTCATTTCTTTTGAAGTAATTTCAAGTTTTCCTTTGTGGAGTTCTAGCAAGGAGCGTGAAATGGCTAATCCAAGACCTGAGCCTGTATGAGACTTAGTAAGCTGATTTTCAACTTGTTCAAAAGGTTGCCCAAGTTTTTTAATTGCTGATTGGGGAATACCAACACCTGTATCTGTAATTTTAAAAATAAGGTTATTTTTTTTCTTGAAAGCGCAGACATCAATATTTCCGCCAGAAGGCGTAAATTTAACGGCATTAGAGATGAGATTAAGGAAAATCTGTTTCATTGCACGACCATCAACTTCAGCATGAAGTTCTGGGGTAATGTTTGTTGTAACAACAATATTTTTTTCTTGAGCTTGGGGCGTTAGTGTTCGTACTGCTTCACTAATGATGGGCTCAAGATCGGTATTTTTACAATCAAGCGTAAATCTTCCTGCTTCGATTTTTGACATATCAAGAATGTCATTGATAAGGGTTAGAAGATGGGTTCCTGAATTGTAAATATCATGCATATATTCCTTATAGCGTTGTGAGCCAAGAGGGCCAAAAGTTGATTGCAACATGATGTCTGAAAAACCAAGAATAGCATTCAGAGGCGTGCGCAATTCATGAGACATATTGGCTAAAAATTCTGATTTAGCCTTATTAGCACTTTCGGCGCGTTCTTTTTCTGCTTTCAAACTTTTATTAAGTTTTTCAACTTCTGTTGCGCGTTGTTGAGCACTCCCTCGCGCGCGCTTGAGTTCTTGAATGAAAGAAAAAAGACGCCTTTCACTGTCTTCAAATTTTTCCTGTTGTTGTTTAAGCTCAGAAATGTCAGTACCAATACAAACCAATCCTCCATCTTGGGTTCGTCGTTCGTTAATTTTGAGCCAACAACCATCTGCCGTTTGGCGAATACTGGTTAAGTTACCAGTACCATCATCTTTAAGGGGATATTCACTGAGTGCAGGGCGTGCCATGGCTTCGACGGTTGCACGTTGGATACCTGATTGGAGAATTTGTTTAGGAATAGCGGCATATTCGCAAAATTTGCTGTTGGACATGACTAAACGTCCTTCAGCATCCCACAAGACGAAAGATTCTGAAATGTTTTCAATCGCATCACGGATACGAAGGTCGGCTTGCGCTGTTTGTTCAGCCAATTGTTGCTGTTCACTAATATCGAAGGAAATACCAACCAAATGGGGTTCTTCTTCTTCAGTCACTTCGGCACGAATGCGCATCCATACATAATGACCATCAGCATGACGCATAGGAACGTTAATATCGATATGCTTTTTTTTACCGCTCATTAATTCCTGAGCAAGATCAAAAAAATTCGCATCATTTGGATTGATAATGGCGCTAATTTGGGAAATTGAGAGCAATGCATCTTGAGGGACATAGCCGAGCATTTCGTACATTGCTCGTGACCAGTAGACGCGTCCACTTGCCATATTCCAATCCCATAGTCCACAGCGTCCACGCATCATTGCCATATCAATACGGTTTTGAATTTTTTCTGAAACAAGATCTGTTTTGCGTGCTCGTACAATTTGGTTATAATAAGCATAAAGAAGAGCGAGGATAACGCCACTAGTTCCAATGAATATGGTTATATTTAACGAGAGAGCTTTCCGCCATTCCATGTAAATATGTTGCATTTTTTCACTGATGAATACCCCATATTGTCCATTTTCTGTTTGCTGAAAGGAAGCAAGAGCAGGAATATCTTTTCCTATTGTAATTTTCATGATTCCAGCATGTTTTCCTAGAGCTTGTAAAGTAATGCTTTCAGAGGTAAAATCCTGTAAGGGTTTTCCTAAGACAATCTCGGAACTTGATGAAGCTAGGACATTGCCTTTTTGATCGACAATAGCAATAACAGCGCTGGTTTTTATAAAACCTTTGTTACGAAAATTGGTTAGGATATTTTGTAAATGATTATGAGAAAGAGCAGCAGCTTTTCCTTGTCGAGTGGCGGCAAGTAAGTCACGGTCAATCGTATTGGTAATATGAGAAGCTAAGAGAGTGATGGTAGAATGCGTGTTTTTATCAATTGTGTTGCGCCAATCATAGATTGATAGGAAACGGATCGCTGCTAGCGTAACAAGAAATGCAAGAATTACAAATGGGAGTGAACGTCGCAGCCAAGGTTCAATAAAAAGAAGTTTTTGATAGGCAGGACCAGAAAACAGATTGGTACGCTCTGTCCGCTCCTTGCGACTTTGAGCGCTTGATTTTGAATCAGCATACACCTCCCTTGGCGCATTATATGCGTCCAATTTAGCCATCTCGCGTTCCTTTAATTCTGGAATAATGTGATTTAAAAACTGCTTCGATATTCATAGTAACCCCATCGAGTGCAATGAATCAAAACAGGAGTCTTCTGTCCAGTCTTTTTTTTAAAAAAATAATTTTACTTTTATAATTTTGGAATATGAAAAGAAAAAAGTACTTTAAACGTGATCTATAAACAGGCTTAGATTGCCTGTTTATAGATTTAATGATGATCGAATAGTTTATAGAATTTATTTAAAAAAATATTATAGCATATTGATTTAAAATAATTTTTTGTTTCAAGTAAGCAGACGGTTGATGATATCAGCAACATCGCTTGATAATTTTGGCGCAGCAGCAATCATTTTTAATTCAGTTTCAAGTTTTTGTTGTCGAATAGGTTCTAATTGTCGCCAAGAGCGCATCATTGTTAATAATCGTGAAGCAAGCTGTGGATTTTTTTTGTCAATTTCCAAAATGACTTGGCAAAGAAAATGATAAGACGCTCCATCCATCCTATTAAAGCCCGTGAGATTGTTAGAGGCAAAAACACCGATTAGGGAACGTACACGATTAGGATTATCTTGTGAAAAAAGCGGATGTTGCATGAGCTTTTGAACATTCTCGAGTGTTGATGTGCCAGCAACCATTGCTTGAATAGAAAACCATTTATCCATGACCAAAGGGTCATGCCGATAGCGGTTTTCAAAATCATTTAAGGCATTTTGTGCCTGCTCACTTTCATTAAAACGCTTCACGAGAACAGCGATACTCGCCATACGGTCAGTCATATTATCAGCTGTTGCATACTGTATAGCAGCTCGATTTGGATTGGCTTCAGCAATGGAAAGGTAATCCAGTATGATATTCTTTAATGCTCGCTTTCCAGCTTGTGCAGTGTTTGGTGAATAGGGCTCTTGGGTTTGCATTTGTCCATAGAATTTTGTTAAGAGCTCTTGATGAGTTTGTGCAAGTGAAACTAAAAACTGATTGCGGATATAATGAATACGATCTGGGTCAATATTTTTACCGATTGTATGAGCAAGCTCAACTTCACTAGGTAAATTTAAACAGAAGGCACGAAATTCAGGCTCTAAGGTTTCATCTGTTATGATCGTTTCAATCAGCTTTAGCAAAGCAGAAGAGAGTGTTGCTTTTTCTTGTGTTTTATCTTGAATGCTTTGAATCAAAGCTTGCGTCATTAAATGATTAAGAGATTGCCAGCGATTGATGTGATTGTCATCATGTTGTGCAAGAAAAATAAGTTCTCTTTCATTGAATGGAGTGTGTAGAATGATTGGTGCTGAAAAGTCTCGCAGCAGTGATAAAACGGGTTTTTCACGCAGTTCCTTTAATGTAAAGGTTTGGCTTTCCTTGGATAAAAGCATAACATCTGATTGAATATTTGTATCTGCTTCATAGGTGAGGTTTTCTCCA
The DNA here is from genome assembly GCF_042195605.1 of Bartonella sp. AP88HLJMH. Taxonomy (NCBI): domain Bacteria; kingdom Pseudomonadati; phylum Pseudomonadota; class Alphaproteobacteria; order Hyphomicrobiales; family Bartonellaceae; genus Bartonella; species Bartonella sp. AP88HLJMH. Next base: position 139,776 of record NZ_JBHIOR010000002.1, read on the forward strand.
TTAGGTCCTAGGAGTCCAAAAGCGATAGGGATAAGCATAGGCTTTTTTGTATTTTGTTGTGGGGTTGCGGGAATATGTTGCTTTGCATGAATTGTTAAAACACCATCGCTATAATGACTATCGATTTCTACATTGGGTGTTCCTGCCTGTTCATACCATAGCATGAATTGGGAGAAGTCTTGACCAGACACTTCAGCAAAACAGGTAATAAAATCTTCAATTGTACAAGCTTGTCCATCATAACGTTGAAAATAAAGATCAGTGCCTTTACGAAAAAGAGTAGGACCTAAAATAGTCCGTATCATGCGAACAACTTCAGCACCTTTTTCATAAACAGTTGTTGTGTAAAAATTATTAATTTGGCTATATTGACGAGGACGCACAGGATGCGCAAGAGGTCCTGCATCTTCTGCAAATTGCGTCGCTTTTAATGCTTTTACATTTTCAATTCGCTGTAGGCTGCGTACATTTTGATCTGATGAAAATTCCTGATCACGATAAACAGTGAATCCTTCTTTTAAACAGAGTTGAAACCAATCGCGACAGGTAATACGATTACCGCTCCAATTATGGAAATATTCATGTGCAATGACACGTTCAACATTTCTATAATCCTGATCGGTTGCTGTTTCAGGATCGACAAGAACATATTTATCATTAAAAACGTTAAGGCCTTTGTTTTCCATTGCTCCCATATTAAAGTCGGAAACAGCAACAATATTGAAAACATCAAGATCATATTCGCGCCCAAAACATTGTTCATCCCAACGCATGGAACGTTTAAGAGCATCCATTGCATAGGTTGCGCGTTCGGTTTTTCCTTTTTCTACATAGATACCAAGCTCGATACGTCGTCCAGATACAGTTGTAAAATGGTCTTCTAACTTATCAAGATCTCCACCTACTAAAGCAAAGAGATAAGATGGTTTGGGATAAGGATCTTCCCAAATGGCAAAATGGCGATTATTTTCTAAAGTTCCTGTTTCCACCAGATTACCATTTGAAAGCAAGATTGGGATTGTTTGGGTATCTGCTTCAATTTTCACTCTATAGGTAGAAAGAACATCTGGGCGGTCGTAAAAATAAGTAATACGACGAAAACCTTCCGATTCGCATTGTGAGCAATAAACACCATTTGAAAGATAAAGCCCCATAAGTTGGCGGTTGCTTTCAGGATTCAGTTCCGTAACCAATTTCAATGTAAAAGGAACCGTTGGTGGCGTTGTAATTTCTAAACGTGAAGGCGTCACTTTATAAGTGTTTGGGGCTAATATCTCATCATTAATAGAAACGGAAATTAAAGTAAGATCATCACCAGAAAGAACAAGAGGTGTTAATTCTTTTGTATCGTGACGGGATTCAATAGACAATATGGCTGTAACATAGGTTTTTGTCGGTGCTAATTGGAAAGAAAGTTGTGTTTTAGGGATAACGTAAGGGGTTGGTTGGTAGTCTTCCAAACGATAAATAGATGTTATTGGCTGTTTCATAGTTTTTTCCCATTTGTATTTTAAGAGTTAAAGAAGGGTGTGTTAATTTTAGAAGCAAGATAGGATTAAAGAATTACAAAAGGTTGTCGAGGCGATTTTTTACTTCTAAGAAGTCTATCCATGTAAGCTTCTTTTGACTAGGGGTTCTAAGAAGGTAAGCAGGGTGGAAAGTTGGCATAACAGGTATTTTTATATTATCCTCGCTTTCATAGATATGCCATTTCCCTCTTGTTCGGATAATCCCATTTTGAGATCCAGTAAGAAACTGTGCAGCAACACCTCCCAGTGCTATAAGAACACGAGGACGCGCTAAATAAATGTGCCGTTCAATAAAAGGGCGGCACAAGGCAACTTCTCTTGGTGTTGGTGTACGATTTCCTGGTGGACGCCAAGGAATAGTGTTGGCAATGTAAACATTATTTCTTGTTAAGCCAATTGATGCGAGGATTTTATTAAGCAACATCCCGGCTTTTCCCACAAAAGGAATTCCTTGTATATCCTCGTCTCGTCCTGGTGCTTCGCCTATAAGCATCAGGGGGCTTCCTGCTGTTCCATCTGAAAAACAGGTATTTTTTGCTGTCAATTTTAATGAACAGCCATTAAATGCAAGGAGAGCAGATTTTAATTCATCAAGTGTCTTGGCACTTTTTGCACTCTCTATAGCTGTGGATTCATTTTGTATAGTCCTAGAGTTATGCAGCTGATGATGATCTAATTTTACGGTTGGAGATGTTTTGGGAGATGCTTGTTGATTATGAGAAATGTTCACGACAGATATTAATTTTCTCTCTGAACAAGCAGACTGCTTAAAACGATCAATAGGGAAATCCGTCAGAACGGCATCCGCACCACTTTCTTTATAAAAGTTTAAGAGTTCTTCATAGGAAATTGAGCACGGCGTTTGATTTAACATTTTACTTTTTCTAATGATCTAGCGATTATAGATCAAACAAAATTATCCTTCAAGTTTTATTAAATGTATTCGCTAGCCATTAATGTATAAGAACGCTGATAGGATTCTCTCTTTTCACAAAAAAGGCAAATCGTAAAATGCGAGTGTTCGCGATTATATGCATCTTTAAATGTATAATTTGTTTAAATTGCGTTATTTCAACTTTTTAAACAGACTAAACTCACTCGTAATAAAAGAATTTTTTACTGAATGCAAGTGGTGTGATAATATTTTTTATCATTATATTCTATATTTAATACTTAATGAAAGTGAATTTTGTAGTATTTTATTTATAAAATTAAGTATATATTTCAAATTAATATATTTAATATTTTTTTAATAAAAGTTATTAAAAAAATATAATAATATGAAATATATAAATATTACTTTTATATGAGAAAATACTAAGACGTTATAAACTATTTTTACAATGGGTTAAAAGCAATGTGTGGATATATTCTTTTGCTTTTTTTACCGCTGAAATGAGAGGTTCATTTAATGCTAAATGCGCTGCAATAGCGCTTGAGAGAATGCAACCTGTTCCTCGCATTGTTCCTTTTAAACGTGGAGTAGAGATATTTATGACTTCAGTTTTGTCAATGAAGCTATCAATTGCAAGAGGCCCCTCTGCATGTCCCCCTTTTACTAAAATAGAGCGAGCTCCCAATGACAAAAGTTTTTTTGCTTGTTGTATTGCTTGCTTATCATGAGATGCCAATGGACTGTGGCTAAGAAGAGCGAGTTCTTCTCTATTCGGTGTTAAAAGATCAACATGAGGAAGCAGTTTATCGATCATCGTGTCGATGATTGTTTCCGTTATTAGTTTTCCTCCTGATGAAGCGACAAGTACAGGGTCCAAAATAACTGGAACATGGGGATAGTCTTTGAGTACGTTACAGATTGCTGCTATAATTGCTTTTGTCCCCGTCATACCGATTTTTATTGCGCTTATTGGATTTGCTTCTAGGGCAGCACGCATTTGCGCAGCGACGAGGTCTCCACGCATTGGAATGATTTCGACAACGCGATTATCATCTTGTACGTTAACACAAGTAATTGCTAAATTTGCTTTTATTTGAAAATGTGCAGAGGTTTCTATATCACGAACAATACCAGCACCTCCTGTTGGATCAGTGCCCGCAACAATAAGAATAGAAGGTATCAACGCCATGTTTGTGTCACTTTTATCCACTGCTGTACACGCTCTTCTGGTTTTTTATGGAGGATAATATCAGTCACAACAGCAGCACTATTTGCTCCTGCTTTTAAAACACCAACTGCGCGTTCTGGTGTTAAACCACCAATACCCACCAAAGGTAAAGCACCAATCCGCTTTCTCCATTGTTTGATTTTTTCTAGTCCTTGCGGCATCCATTTCATTTTTTTTAAGATTGTCGGATAAATAGGACCAAGTGCAATATACTCAGGATTAGCAGAGAGTGCGGTATCCAATTCATGTTCATCATGTGTACTAAGACCAACTTTTATACCACTTTTACGAATTGCGTGAAGATCAGCATTGCTTAGGTCTTCTTGTCCCAGATGAATAAAATTACACTTTTCATCAATTGCTATTTCCCAATGATCATTAATAATTAATTGTGCTCCCAATTTATTGCATATGTTTTTTGCACGCTTAATATGTTGACGGATTATTTGTTGATTTTCATGTTTCATACGCAATTGTACGAGCTTGATGCCAAGAGGAAGCAAACGTTCAACCCAATCAGCGTTATCAACGATGAGGTAAAAAGGATCCAGTTTCATGAAAATACTGCTTTTCCAATGATTGGTGTTGAAGGGACTGCTACATTGCGTGCTTCGATCATGCCAGCTTTATATCCTATACGTCCTGCTTGAACAGCTTTAGAAAATGCTTCAGCCATCAAAACAGGATCAGCTGCTTTAGCAACTGCGGTATTAAGAAGGACCGCATCATAACCCAGTTCCATAGCAACAGCGGCATGTGATGGGCGCCCAATGCCGGCATCAATAACAAGAGTAGCATCAGGAAGGTAAGCACGGATAGAACGCAATCCATCAGTATTATGAGGTCCTTTGGCAGAACCAATAGGAGCACACCAAGGCATAATAACACGGCAACCAATGTCGAAAAGTTTTTCAGCAACAATGAGATCATCCGTTGTATAGGCAAAAATTTTGAAACCTTCATTGTTTAAAATTTGAGCAGCTTCGATTAAGGAAAAAATATTTGGCTGTAAGGTATCTGAATTACCGATAATTTCGAGTTTAATCCAAGCCGTTTTAAAAAGATCTCTTGCTAATTGGGCTGTGGTTACGGCCTCTTTAACAGTATAACAACCAGCAGTATTAGGAAGCACTGTTACCCCAAGTTCTTGAAGAAATTTCCAAAATTGTCCACCTTGTTTTCCACCTGCAGTTTCACGGCGCAAGGAAACAGTTACAATTTCCGTATTCGATTTATGAATAGCATCACGAAGGATTGCTGGTGAAGGATATTGCGCTGTACCTAATAGAAGACGGGAAGAGAATTGTCGTCCATAAAGATTCAGCATAATTTTAGCCTCCTTGCATTGGGCTTAAAATTTCAATTTTATCTCCTTCATGCAAGACAAATTGGCTTCGTGCATCTATGGGAACAACTTCAGCGTTAACAGCAGTTGCAAGCCAATTTCCTTCATACCCCAATTCTTCAAGCAAGAGACCGAGAGTCATAACTTCTGTTTGGACTGTTTCACCATTAACAAATATTTGCATGTTTTATTCCAATGCCAATTCCATTGCTCGTTTTGCCATTTCTGGAGACAACAGAAAACCATGTCTATAAAATCCATTAATAGAAATAAAGTTACCATCTTTATGCACAGAAGGGAAGTTATTAGGATAACATGGACGAACACCAACGCCAGATTCAATAATTTCTGCTTCAGCAAAAGCAGGATGTAAAGTATAAGCCGCGTTGAGCAGTTCCATCATTGATCTTACAGAGATTGCACCATCAAAGTCACTTTCAATCATCGTTGCACCAATCATAAAAATATTATCTTGTCGAGGTACAATGTAGAGAGGAAACCGTGGGTGAAGAAGACGAATTGGACGCGAAATTTTAATATCGGTGCAGCGCACGAGAAGCATTTCGCCGCGTACGCCCCGTATATTTTTATCTTTTCCTAAACGTGCTATTCCTGTCGCATCAATAACAATATCAAAATTTTTTTCAGCTATTTCTACATCAACAAAACAGGCTCCATTGTTGAGAAGCTTTTCTTTTAAAGCCATAAGTGCTTTGCGAGGATCAATATGGGCTTCATTTTCATAAAAGAGTGCACAGTTAAAACGTTCCGCAAGATCTGGTTCAAGATGAGCTATTTCTGTATTATCTACGGTTTTGTGATTATGCGTACGGACAGAAAATCGTTCAAGCTCTCCTCTATCTCGTGTAGGTGCAACCACTAAAGTGCCTTTTTGTATGACAAGGTTTGGGAGCGTTTTACGCCACCATTGTATAGCTTGTACACCAAGATCTTCAACAATTTGTTCTGCACTTTCCCTTTCACAGTAAGGTGCAAGCATTCCTCCTGCATACCAACTAGCACTTCCTATAGGTGAATGAGGGGGGGCCGATACAGTAACAGAAGCACCTTTTTGCTGTAACATAAAGGCAACTGTTAAGCCGCCTACACCTGCACCTTTGATAAGAATGTTCTTCAACTATTTACTTTCTTTTTTTGAGGAGGAACAATTTCCATATAAAGGTCACCATTTTTCTGATATTTTTCGGCCATGGCGATCATACCTTCCCCTTTTGTTTTTCTTATTGCAGCTGCCTCACGAATATCATGGGAAATACGCATAGAACAGAATTTTGGTCCACACATGGAACAAAAATGCACTAATTTATGGGCTTCTTTAGGCATTGTCTCATCGTGAAAGGCACAGGCTGTTTCTGGATCAAGAGAAAGGTTAAATTGATCATGCCATCTAAAATCAAATCGTGCACGCGAAAGAGCATTATCGCGCAATTGTGCTCTAGGTAAACCTTTAGCAAGGTCAGCGGCATGAGCAGCAATTTTATAAGTGATCACACCAGTTTTTACGTCATTCCTATCGGGGAGTCCTAGGTGTTCTTTAGGTGTTACATAACACAACATAGCAGTTCCAAACCATCCAATCATAGCGGCACCAATTGCTGATGTAATATGGTCATAACCAGGAGCAATGTCCGTTGTAAGAGGTCCCAAAGTATAAAAAGGCGCCTCATGACAAAGATCTAATTGTTGCTCCATATTTTCTTTAATTTTGTGCATTGGGACATGCCCAGGACCTTCAATCATAACCTGTACATCCTTTTTCCAAGCAATTTTTGTCAATTCTCCCAAGGTTTTAAGCTCTGCAAATTGGGCCTCATCATTGGCATCGGCAATAGAGCCAGGGCGTAACCCATCTCCTAATGAAAGAGAGATATCATATGTTTTTGCAATATCACAAATTTCATCAAAATGTTCATAGAGAAAGCTTTCTTTGTGATGATGGAGACACCATTTTGCCATAATAGAACCGCCTCGTGAAACAATACCTGTTACACGATCAATGGTCATAGGAATAAATGGTAATCTTAATCCTGCGTGAATGGTAAAATAATCAACCCCTTGCTCTGCTTGCTCAATAAGGGTATCACGGAAAATATCCCATGTTAAGTTTTCGGCAATACCCTGTACTTTTTCGAGTGCTTGATAAAGAGGAACTGTTCCGATGGGCACAGGAGAATTTCGGATAATCCATTCACGAATATTATGAATATTTCGACCTGTTGAGAGATCCATAACTGTATCTGCTCCCCAGCGAATGGCCCAAACCATTTTATCAACTTCTTCTTCCATAGATGACGTTACTGCTGAATTGCCAATATTGGCATTAATTTTAACACGGAAATTACGCCCAATAATCATGGGTTCGCACTCTGGATGATTAATGTTTTGTGGAATAATGGCGCGTCCACAAGCAATTTCATTGCGAACAAATTCGGCAGTATAAATTTCTGGTATTGATCCAGAAAATGTTTCATTTGATGGTACATTCTGCCGTTCTTTTACTGCTAATCCTTCATTTTCTCGTATAGCCACATATTCCATTTCTTCGGTAATAATGCCTGCGCGCGCATAAGCCATTTGTGTAATTGCTTTGCCATTTTTTGCTCGTAAAATAGGACGTTTTTGTTTAAAGGCTGGTGTAAGGTTTTTATCAGAAGTCAATCCATTATCTTCAGGTTTAACTAATCGTGCAGGATAAGTTTCAGTATCATCCCGCTTAGAGAGCCAAGGCAAGCTAATTGCCGGCAAACCTTTTGTAATATCAATGATCATATCTTTATCTGTGTAGGGGCCAGAAGTATCGTAGACGTTTAAAGGTTTTTCACCACTGCCATCAGTCAGTGAAATTTCACGCAATGGTACGCGCACATCAGAAAAGAGAAGGCTCTGTTGATAAATTTTGCGTGAAGCGGGAAAGGGGCTACAACTGATTGATGGAGTATTTTTCTGCACAAACTTTTTCCTTATAGACACGGAGTTCAAAAATAGGTTGCGATGTTAATGGAGTTACGATGTTAATGGAGATGTATTCAAATTATCAATCACGAGCATTCAGATGAATAGGGATAGTATTGCTTTGTAGCAAAGAAAACCCAATACAGCTCAAGAAAAGTTATTTTGAAAAAATAATACAATATCTATTCTAATATTTTTATACCTCCTCCCACTTGAAGTATTTTTGTTAATACGAATATGGTTGGCTTAAATATCTATATTGTCAATCATAAAAATATATTTTAAACGATTTTGGTGTGTTTTTAAGAGTGTAAATAGATATTATGAAGTGATAAACTATGATATTGAAGCTTTTATAAACCAGAATAAAGTTAAAAACGGATTATCAGGGAAAAATTAGATAGTTTATGGCTCTGATTGATATTTTTTTCATATTAAAATAATAACTCAGAATACCATAAGATTCTCTCATCATATATCTTTTCATATAAAATCACTTCCTTGCACGTCATAAGTGGGGGCGTATGGGGCAAAACACTTGAAGAAAGGAAGCCAAATGTCATTTAATGAACATTCTAAGAGTGAGGCTGTCAAAACGTGGGGGCCAACAAAATGTATGATGGGTTCCACTTGTATCTTCAAAAGCTTAAAGCTGATGATCTATAATGGCTTACTATTTTATTATTGACGTGCGCTGTCGTAAAATAAAAGGAGTATATTTTGAGCAATATTTCTTAAAAAGTGCGTAATATGCAATATCATTATATTTTGTTTGGGGTACTTTATTCTTGATGAGGGGGATGTTCCCATTAAGAATGCGATAAACAAAAGCGTGAAACAATACCTAATCTTTATTATAAAAATAATATTGCCTTGAATCTTTTGAAAATTGTGAAGATGAATAAAAAAATAACGATAAAAATGGACGTTGGCTTTTCATATGAAGATTTCATCAACACTTTTAAATAGTTGGAAGAGAAAGGAAAGCAAAAGGATGTATCTTAGCACAAAAGTATACGTAAATTCATTTAAGAGCCATATGATATCGTGCAACAATATTTACAGATAAAAAATAACTAATTATGTGTTATATGCAAGAAAAACTTACTACTTATAATGTAATTATCTTATTATTATTATAAAACAAGATAAAAATTGAATAAATTTGCGGAAAAACAATTTTTGAATAAGTAGGGAATTATGAGGAAGAGTAACCAAATTCCCACTAATATTACTGTTATTAACAGTGTTATAAATGGTAGCCATATAAAAGCTGCAGCTATACAGCCAGTGATGATTGGTACACTCCATAGATAGGCAAATGCGCCAATAAGGTCTTCATCGATAAATGCATCAGAGAATTCTTTATTTGGAGTACCATAGCATTTTATAATCGCTTTGCATTGTCCCACTCACATCATAAAACTCGTTATGCACATTATGAAGGATATAAAAACAGCTTGTTTTTTAGGTCTTGTTCAAAAAAACATATTTAAGTAGTGCGACTGCGCTAAATAACGAAGAAAATGCTGGAAGGAATAGAAAAGAACACCTAAAATATTCTTTTTTCCATTCTACTGTAACGATTTTAAGCATCCCGCCCCAATGAAAAGATTGTAAACAAAAATCCTAATATACTACATACGATAAGATCTCCAAAACTCATATTTCCATCTTTCTTTTTGTGTGTTTATTTTGTGGATTCATCAATATATTCATATCAATACGTATTATATCTTTTGTAAAGTAGATCACATTTCATTCATGTATGGTAAGATTATGTATAGCGTTATACATCTATAACGTCTGAAATTACTGGTTTTTTTATTACCTAAAGAAAATATTTCTTACATTAGAAAATATAGCAATAGCTTCAAAAACAGTAAAGAATAATCCCATCTAGAGCTGGTAAAGGCGTGTAAAGGGTGTAGCTAATAAATGATGTGTATTTTAAAGGGAAGATAGAAGTTAAAGGTGCAGAGAACACTGAAAATAAAGTCGGTAATGAGTGGAGGGGATATTCTATTTGGAAAAAACAAGCCATGGATAGTCCAATTGTCTGGCTACTTATGCAAGATTTTGTAAGGTGTTTTCTTTGATAGTTAAGGGTATAGCAAGTGTAAAATTGATGGAGCGTATTTTTTGTTTGGATTGATGAAGCAGATGAGTTAGCAAAACAGTTTAGAGAATGCTTTTTAATATTGCCTTGAATTAAGAAGAACACCAATAATTGCAAGATGTTGTTTAGAATGATTTATTGTTCTTGCAAAAAAAATATACATATAATAATATATAGAGGGGGATGTGCTAAGTGTGGGAGGGGAAAAGTTGGTTATGGGGCGTTTAATAAACAAGGATATTGTTCATAAAAATTGGGGGAGGGGCTGGGTTATGCTTTTTAATTTTTTCCGGATCGGATACAACCTTCAAATTTTGTGAAGGTGTGTGATATTTAATATTTCAAAGTATTTTATTTCCAGTTTAATGAAAGTGTGGAGCAAATGTCCATATTGAATATATTCTCTGTGATACATTTAGATTGAACAAAAGCTTATTCAAAAAAACATTGGTGCTAATCTTGTGACACAATTTCAGAAATCAATTGAATAAAATAGAACAAAGTATCTGCATGTGAATAAAAACATAATGAAGCATGCAAAAAATTTGAAGCTAATTTTTAAAGTTTTAATACAAATGATAGCCAAAAGATAGAATTTCTTTGTTTAAAATATATGGTATAAAATATCGACGAGATAGATTTAAACTATTGAAAAAAATAAAAAAAGATAATGTTTAAGTCAGAAACTTTCTATGTGGATGATAAGTTATTACATTCAGTAATGGTTATATGAAATCCATAATAAGAAAAATTTTGGAAGTATTTATAAATTTTGCAACAAGATGCAAGATTGAAAAAATAATTATATAACAACAGCAAAGCAACAAAACAAGATATTAAGTAACATCAGATGAGGTGGTTACATTATACATTAGAAGAGAAAGCATTAATACTAATGTTATGAAAAGCGTCTGGTGAATTTAGGTTATAAAATTGGAAGGAGTGAAGAGAGATAAAATGCGTAAATAAGGATGGTGCAGTGGTTATGATGTACCAATAAACAGCGGCAGCACATTTTAGTGCACAGAACGAGAAGTTGTTAGAAAAACTATGAAAATAATGGGGGATTTAAAATGTCTAATATCTATGATTGGTCTCTAAAGGCTGATGAAAATGCTTATTCAGATAGTATCATTAATTGGGCAGAAGGACAGCCGCCTAGTTCTGTTAATGATAGTGCAAGGGCGATGATGCAGCGCGTGCGCGAATATCTTGCAGATAATGGTGGATCTATTAATTCAAGCTTTATAGTAAATTTGGAAGATAAAACAACATTAATTACCTTAAAGACAGTTTCGCCTATAAAGAAATACAACAATGATATCGTCATACGTTTTAAAGCTTGTGGTGTAAATATTGGCGTGACAACAATAACTGTTAATAATATAGGAGAAAAGCTTATCTATAAAGCCACTGATGCGGGGATTATACCATTAGAAGGTGGAGAATTTCAAACAGATGGCATTTATGAAATGGTATACAATAATGGTGTTTTAATAAAAGAGCATGAGGGTTGGTATTTATTAAACCCTACACCACCAAAGATAGAAAGTTTCCCCTCTGGATTCATTGCAACATTTGCTATGCAAAATGTGCCAAATGGTTGGCTTTTATGTGATGGTAAGGCCTATAAGCGTGAAGATTATCCGCAGTTATTCGAGGCAATAGGTGATAAATGGGGAAAAGACAGCAATAAAACTTTTAAAGTTCCTGATTTTAGAGGCATGTTTTTACGCGGCTTTGATAGTGGTCGGGGTTTAGATGGTGGTAGAAAGTTTGCAGATGAACAACAAGATAGCATAAAATCACATACGCATATTGGGAGTATTGAAAACGCAGGCGAGCATGCGCATAATTTTGAGTATCAAGGGGTAGGATGGCCCGTTGGTGATATTGGGAGACTCCCGAATCATTATACTTATAATACGACCCTGAAAGGGAGAACAGCTTCTGCTGGTGCACATACACACAAGGTAACTCTTTCCCATACGGGTGAGGCAGAAACGCGCCCTGTTAATACAACCGTTGTCTATGCTATAAAATCATGAGTATGTTTAAGTAATAATAATCTATACACCTTGATAATTTTGTTAACGCGGAGCAATTCCGCGTTATTTTCTATGCATATGAAAAGGAAATCTATATTGTTAATAGAATACTTGAGAGCGTCAAAAAACAATTTTAAAATGATTGAAAGAAAGAGTTAAGGATATAATTTATTTTATAATTATATGATAACATAGGGAAAATGTGTAAAAATCATTTAAACTGTGCCGTGAAGAGATCTGGAGATATATTTTTTCATAAGGTGTTTTGATAGGGGAAGGTAATAAAATTATTCAACCTGAGGCATAAAAAAGTACAATATTTTTAGCGTTTTTTGTGCAAAAATAGCATACCCCTGTATGAGTTAATTCATCTTATAAAGATATTTCTCACCTTGTTGTCGATTTCATTTCTTTGCATTGCCATGGTAGGAGGCTTTATCTGTAAATGATAGTTCCCCTTTGAGTGGAATCATCATTATGCTTATGAAGCAGAAGACAAACGCTATTTCTATACTCTCTCCTCATCCCTATATTCCGCATTGTTTTTGCATTAGGGGGCTTACAAAAAGCGTTATTGAGTTTATTTTAAAGTTTTTATTCAATAGGTTAATTCTTTGTGATATGCCAATAAACAATTTTTTAATAGAGAGAGAAAAGTAAAAATATCATTGTAAATCAATATTTATTTATACAAATAAGCTAAAGTATATGTATTATAAAGAAAACATTACCATTAAAGCTACAAATAAATCTTTTATGCAGGGGAGAAAGGTACTTGATTTCTATATGGTCCTTAGAAGATATAATAATACACCCGTTATTATAACAAAGGCATTTATATGTATTTCTTGAATCATTTTTATAAAGATAAAAGTGATAGAAAGAGTGGGAAAACGCATGTTTATGTTGTATAAATTTGTATGATATAACAGTTTGATAACAAAACAAAACTTCACATGTTTTTAGTTACGTAAAATCTTAAAAGATTTTAAACTGGTATTTTTTTCCAAAAATATCTTTAGGGTAATTGGTCTTCTTTTTTTATGACAGATGACAAAAAGGAGTTCATATGAAAATAAAAAAGATTCTTGAATATTTGCGTGTTTTATTTTGCTATGGACTTTAGTTTTTAGATTGAAGCCGATAGCCTAGAGATCTAATTTCATAGGAGGATGTCGTTTGAGGGAGTATAAAAGGGATATCTTCTTTAGGTAATTCAGAAACGTTTAAAGAACAATGATAAACATCGCGGAGATTTTGTGTTGTCAACACATTAGTTGCATTTCCTTCGCAATAAATCTCACCTTCCTTGAGCAAGATCATGTTATCTGCATAATGTGCCGCGAGATTGAGGTCATGAAGAACAGCAAGAACGCCGCCACCAGAATGAGCAAATTGTTTAGCAATATCCATAACGATGATTTGATGTTGAATATCGAGGCTAGCAATAGGTTCATCTAATATCATCCAGCGAGGAATCCCATTATGAACAGGTTTCCAGACTTGGCAAAGTACACGGGCAAGTTGTACTCTAGCTTGTTCTCCACCTGATAATTGGTGATAATACAGGTTGCCATAATCAGAAAGGTCAACGCACTCTAAAGCTTTCTGGATAAGATTTTGCAATTCGGCTTTGGCAATGCTAAATTGGTTTACAGAAAGGCCAAGCCCTACAACTTCATGGACTAAGAATGGAAATACGAGCGTTGTTGATTGTGGTAGTACAGCGCGCATTTTTGCCATTACATGAGTTTTTGTTTGGCATACATTATAACCATTTAAGGTTATTTTTCCACTGTAAGGAATTTCACCACTCAGAGCTTTGATAAAAGTACTTTTTCCTGATCCATTAGGACCAATAATAATGGTAAAAGCACCACTTTTAGCTTGAAGATTAATGTGTTTAAGAATCTGCTTCTTTCCGCGCTGAACACAAATATTTGTCGCTTCAATCATGAAAAGTCTGTTCCTCGTTTGCATATAAGGATCCATAGAAAGAAAGGTGCACCAAAAAGTGCTGTTACAATCCCAATCGGCAATTCTGCGGGGGCAACAATTAAGCGTGCAAACATATCAGCAAAAATAAGTAATGCTGCTCCCAAGAGAGCAGAGCAAGGAATGAGATAGCGATGATCAGGACCTATGAGCTGACGTAAAATATGAGGAACAATAATACCAATAAAACCAATACCACCACTGACAGCAACAGCACTACCGCACATAAGAGCAACAAGGGGAATAGCAATATTTTTGACGCGTTGAATATGGAAACCAATATGGCCAGCAACAGCTTCTCCAAGAGCAAGGGCATTAAGTGCTCGTGATAAAAAGGGAGAGAAAAGAAGACCAATAACGATAAAAGGGAGAACAAGCCATACTTTCAACCATGTAGCGCCCGCAAGAGAGCCCAGACTCCAAAAAGTGATATCACGCAGTTGTTGGTCATTTGCGACAAAAATCAATGTTCCGACAACAGCACTGCTTAATGCACCAAGAGCAATACCTGCAAGCAGCATGGTTGCAATAGAGGTAAAGCTGTTATGCGTTGCTATTATGTAGAGAATAATCGTTGATAAAAGTCCACCAAAAAAAGCACCTATGATAACTTTATAAGGCTCTAGAAAAGGTGCAAAAGAAACAGGAAAAGCAATGCCGACAACAATTGCTAAGACTGCTCCAAGTCCAGCACCTGCTGATACACCTACAATTCCGGGATCTGCAAGAGGATTACGAAAAAGCCCTTGCATAAGAACACCGGAGACAGCTAAAGCTGCTCCAATCAATAATCCCAAGATAACACGGGGAAGCCTTATGTCGATGAGCACGAGGTAATCACGCGTTTTACTACTTACCGAAAAATCTTGTGTAAGCATCACATGGAGGAGATCAACGAAAGAAACCTTTGCTGCACCATTCAAGAGCCCACCAAAAATACTGAAAATAAGGAATATTATTAAGCTTAATAATAAAATCTTCCCCTGTTTTGAACGGTTTATTTTTTTACCTTCTTTTTCTTTAGGTAAATGCATCCTGGATGTACCGTCTGCCATTTTTATCAGCTCTTACCGTTTTGATGTGCACCATAAAGTATCTCAATAAGCTCTCTTGATGCGTCTGCAGTACGTGGACCAAATCCCAAAAAATACATAGCATCCATCTGTTTTATGGCATGATTTTTCGCTGCAGTTGTTGCTTGAACTGCCGGTATGGCTAAAATCTTATCAATGCTGGTTGATCTTGCACCATGTTTTACAAGCAAAATAACATCAGGATCTGATTTCAATAATGCTTCGCCGTTGAGAAGTTTATATCCTTTATAATCGGTGATAGCATTGATAGCGCCTGAAAGTTTGATCATACTATCAGCTGCAGTACCTGTTCCAGATGCCATGACGCGTCCATTTTGCACAGAGAAAACAAAAAGAACACGCTTTGGTGTTGTTACTTTCGCCAAACGCGCATCGTTGTCTAAAAAATTACGCTTCAATTTCTCAATTAACGCCGCGGCTTGCACTTCCCGATGAATGGCTTGACCAACGAGGCGAATCTTTTCTATCACATTTTCACGGGAGTAGTCTTCTGGTATGATCACCAGAGGTATTGATGTTTTTTTGAGAATATCAATTGTTGAAGCGGGACCACTTCCTTCAACAAGCAATATACCCTCTGGAGCAAGTGATAAAACCCCCTCAGGTGAAAGAGCACGCATATATCCAAGCACAGGAAGCTTGAGCGCTTCTTGTGGGTAGACGCTTGTACTATCACGGGCGACAAGTTGATCTTGGGCTCCCAATGCATAGACAATTTCTGTAAGTGCTCCGCCGATAGAAACAATTCGAGCATTTTCAGGAAAACGCGTTGCAGGTTCAGCAATTACTTGTTTAGAAAAACAAGTAAGAGAGAGCAGTAAACACGTAAGAAAAAGGTTTGATAACCTATGTAAAAGAGATATGAACATGTCTAACCTTATCTTATCTTATCTTAGTTACTGCTGTTTTCTTGGCATGATGGCAAACTATTCAATAAAGAACGCCAATCTTCACGTTCTTTTTGACCCTCCTTGCGTACGCCAAAAAATTGAATAACCATCTCATCATCTTTATCGAAAACTTCAAGTGAACTGACATAACCATCACGGGTAGGTTTGCGAACATGCCATACTCTAGCAATCCCAGACGTGAGTAAATGAAGGTCAAATCTTGGATCAAGAACATTAAGCCAAGGTCCCATTTGCTTAATATTTTTTACAGTCCCACTAAAAATTTGAATACACCCTTTATTCCCAACAAAACACATGATTGGCAGTTCTTGTTGTGCGACTTGGTTAAGCATTATTTCAACAGCATTTACCTGTAATTCATCGGCAAATTCATTACCAACATATTTTACAGCATGATGTCGATTAATTTTAAATTCGGAAATAATTTTGTGAAGTTGGTGTACATCTGTCATTTTCCGCCAACGATCCCGAAAACTCTCAATATCCAATTCTGTTATGTCACATTGGGCTGGGAGAGAAACGGGAAGAATGTTAAGAACAGGAGACTGATCTTCAAGAAGGAGCTTTTCAACAAGTTTATTCCACTCGTCCATATTTGTCATATCTTTAGAATAGACCTTTAAAATAGCAACGCCATGTTGATCAAAGAATTGCAGACTTTTTGTAGGTTTTCCAAGAATAACGACATCATATTCAAAACCGAACTTCCATTGTTTTGTAAAAATACGCAAATCAATTTCACCAAGTGTGATAGGAATATGTTCGTTTTGAACAATTTTTTCAAAGCGTCCCGTTATTTCGTGAACAGCATATTCATTGCGAGTTAAGACCATGACGGTTCCAAGTCGAGGTGCATTTTCCAAGAGAGTAGCAACATCAGTTTGTAGCCTTTTTGCTTTTCCAATGGTACAATAAGCCGCAATAAGCTCCGCTTCAGATATACCAATCGAAACCGCAAAATCGCGGTTTCGCATTTCTTTTTTTTCTTCACGCAAACGAAGAATCATTTCAGCTGTATGTGCCATGAATTTACCTTATGTTACTTAACTCAAAAACTAACTTTCAAATTTTACAATTCCAAGGCAATAAATTAAATTCTTTTAAGAGTTCAATCTATCACAAAATAACACTCTATCGCCAACAGCTGAGCAATCAAAAAACGATAAAACAGAAAGAATTAAAACTTTTCTACCAAATCTTTGTAATTTTAAAGACGTTGAAAATAGAAACACAATAATTAATCCTTTTATCAATACGATTTTATTGACCGAATAATTAACAGAAGTGACTAAAACTTTTGTACAAACGACACCTTAAAGTTACGACCAGGCTGGCTATAATAATCTTTTGGTGTTGAACTTTTACCTGAAGGAAGTTCAGATACATTCCAATATTTTGTATTGAAAAGATTATAAACACCGGCTCTTAGAATAGGTCCCGTTTCACCGAATGGTTTCCACCACCCTGTCATATCAACGACATGATATCCTGGAATTTTTTGGTAATCAGATTCTCCGGCTACTTTGTCACGTTTAGCTGCCAAAGTAAGGATAATATCGCTTCCCCAAACCTCTTTTGCATATCCTAATCCGATAACTGCTTTCAAAGGAGGAATTGAGTTAAGATACTCCTTTTTATCAAGATCTTTTCCTTGTGAATAAGCAAGAGCAACATTGGTATGAAAACCATTTTTAAGAACTAAATGAGCTTTTGTCTCAACACCAAAAATTTGCACGTGAAAACGATTCATGTAATGCCGACGCGCAAATCTAAATTCCTCTGATGGCCCTCTATCCTCAGTATCTATGAAATTCTTATATTGATTGAAAAAGGCATTGAAGGAACCACCGAAATTTACATTTCCATACCGTAGACCAACATCATACCCATTGCTTGTTTCTGGTTGAAGATCAGGATTCCCTTTCACGTAATAAGCAGAAGGTTTGATATAAGAGACGTAAAGTTCTGAAATACGTGGTGCACGAAAAGCCTGTGCCCACTGAGCATAGAGCGTTACTTGATTACGAACATCCCACTCCACGCGTAATTTAGGAGAAAAGCGTGAACCACTTCTTTCTGGAGGGAATTTATCAGAAATCAGTGCTTTCTCATAAGAAGGTGTTTTCTGAGGAACATATTTGTACCAATCATACCGGATTCCCGGTGTTACACGAAAACGATCATCAGCCAACCCAATTTCATCTTCAAAAACAAAACCTAAATTGTAACCATTTGTGTCTGGTGAATCTGATCGATTAGCAGGAACAAAAAGACATCCCCGAGCGTATTCTTTTATATGACAATTGTCTTTACCTAACAAATAGTGATGAAATTTAGATGACGAAACATTCATTACAAACTTTAACGTATGGTTTATAGTGCCAAAATCCACTTTTTTAAGGGCATCAGCATTGAAACCATAATTGATATTACGCAAGAAATTATCTCTCAAATAATCCCCTTTGGGAGCCGAAACACGAACACCTGTC
The DNA here is from genome assembly GCF_042195605.1 of Bartonella sp. AP88HLJMH. NCBI lineage: Bacteria > Pseudomonadati > Pseudomonadota > Alphaproteobacteria > Hyphomicrobiales > Bartonellaceae > Bartonella > Bartonella sp. AP88HLJMH. The sequence goes on from NZ_JBHIOR010000002.1 coordinate 158,402, forward strand.
ATAACGTAACGACTTGATTGCCTTTGCCAATAAAGCTGCCCATTAAACGCATCAAGAACTGCATCACCATTACCATTATAATTATAAGAAAGAGAAAAGCGCTCACGAAGTTTATTATCCTGCTCATAAACGGAACCTGGAGCGTATCTTTTAGACGAATTTAATTCATGTGTGTTACTATTATGACCAAAACGCTCTGCGGTAAAACCAAGGCGGTGATTATCACTCAAATATTGATGAATTTTAAAAAGCAAGTTATTTTTATCAAAGTGAGAAGGGTTTTTGCGCGTGCGTTCCTCATACCCTTCTACTGTTCCCATATTTTTGCGCTCATGACCTTCTACATAAGATCCTTGAAAAAGTAAAAATGTCCGGTAATTACGCACAGCAAAAGCTTGATCGATGCGCCAGCTGTTATCAACAGAATTATAACCACCTTTTATAAGGCTTCCCCAATTCTTTTCTTCCACGATCAGGTCTTCAGGATCAAGGGTACGCAACGCAATGATTCCCCCTAAGGCACCAGAACCATAAAGACTAGAATCTGATCCCTGAATAGTATCAAACGTAGAAAGAGCATTGAAATCAAAAGTTGTGTTTCCACCTCCACCACGGAATATATCATTAAACCATGGAAGAGAAATACCATCCATTGTCGTAAGAACACGGTTTGCATCTAAACCCCGAATAACGAAACTGTTATTTTCTGAGTTATAGGATACGGAAGGATTAAGACGACTCACATCATAAACATCAGTTATTTGTCTTTCATCAATATTCTTGTTGGTCTTACGATCAGTCAGAATGGTTATTGAATTTGAAGCATCTTCTATTTTTTTTCCTTTAATAAGGATTGGTTTGAGTTCAGTGACAGCACTTCCATCTTTATTTTGTGCAAAAACAAATGAAGGTATACAGACCGATAATGCACTTAAAATTACACAGCTTTTATAGATATTTTTTCGTCTTATTTGCATAACACATCATAACCCTTTTAAACATCCCCTCTCTGTTTTGAAATTTTTTAATACAAAAAGGCTGGACTCACTGATTAAAACTTGCCAGCCAAGTAGGAATGATTTTGACAACGGCACAAAATCATTAGAAGACCATATTAAACATGACAAAATCAGTCAAGAAAAAAGTTGCAATTTCAAAATAGCCTGTTTTAATGAGATTGAACACCAATATTAAGCTTAAAATAGTGGCAGAAGAAACGATGAATTTTGCAAATACGAAACAATTATTAACTCTTTGGATTGGTGCATTTATTGGGGCTTTCTTTTTGCATGTATTATTGGCAGCACAGTTTTATTTTCAAAGTACTGGTATAAGTAATGGTTTGCTCTCGTCGGAGATTATGCTGACTTTTATGCAAGAAACTGTATATCCGGATGTTGATACAGACTTGCCAGATATTCATAGAGAGTCGGATATTAATACAGAGCAAGAAGTATTACAGTCTGATCTCCTAGAGCAGGAGTCAGAAGGATTGGAATCCGTGGATGAAATTCAATCGGAAGAACCTCAGCATATAGTAGAACAAGATGACTTAAAGCCTTTGGAAGAACCCCTACCTCAAAAAGTGGAGCATAAAGCGTTTATCAAAAAAACAATACCGATGCCAAAGGCTGTAGTAAAGCGCTCCAATGCAAAGGCGGTACGTTCTTCTTCCATCAACAAGGGCGGCGGGACAGCAGGGCTTGAAGATATGTTGTTAATGGAGTGGTTAGCAAAGGTACAGTCACAATTAGAAAGGCAAAAAAATTATATTGTGGGACAGCGCACCAATCGTACAAAAGGAACGGTGAAGTTAGAATTTATGGTGCATGAGCAGGGGAGTATTTTTTCTAGTCGTGTAGCAGTCTCTGCTGGTGACCCGGAACTTGATCGATTAGCGATGGCAGCCCTTCGACGCGTTGGTTCTTTTCCACCACCACCACCATCAAAAGTGAATAAAACAATTAGAGTATCCCTAATATTTAGCTGATTTTTTATGCGGGGCGCTTTTCTTATAATATATTGATTTATAATTTTAATGAAAGTTCAAATATAATTTATTCGAATTTTTTTGATGTTGAATCAATCAAAACCATCCGCTTACTTATGATACAAGTTGAGGAGGAGCATGGATAAAAAACTTCTAAAAAGCAGTGAATATACTTCTTATGAGTGCTCTAAATGAAAGGGCTTTTGCAACATTGGGAGTTAAGGGATGATAGAGCTATAGCTTTTATTAATTAAAGGTCTAATCGATTTTTATACCATTCATGAGAGGATTTTCGTAAGTACTTTTCAGATACACCGTTGTGAAATGGACTTAGAAACATTAAAATAAAACAATAATATAAATAAGAAAAACATACTATTTTGGGATGCTCTGTTTTGTGTGAAGGATGTGAGCTTATATGTAAAAATAAGAAAAAAAAGCAAAGCTTCATCTTCATCATTAAAAGATATTGACATATTTAAAAGTCGTAGAACCGAATGAAAAGGGAAGGGGCAGAAGAGAATTGTTTGTCTTTAAGGCTTTCTAACTCAATGAGTCTGTCTTTCTGTTATCAGAGATAATCCAAACGATATATATAATAACGTGCTCTTATTTGGTATAGAAATGTTATAAGCAGGAAAAATAGTCTTAAAAGATGCTGTTTCACAAGATTTGAATATTGACTAATAAGCAACAGTAAAAGGATGAGCTATTTGTTTCACTCTTCTCTTATATTTGTAATCTCTATGATATTGTCGTCTATGTTGAGAAGAAAGGAATTATTTGTACTACCTGTTGATTTATAATGATAATTCATCATTTCGAATTTATTAATACTGAATCAATTAAAATTACTTTCTTATACGTCCTAAGAAAGTGGGTATGGTACTATTTAAAAAGGAATAAAAACACTTCTTATCAACGCTTTCAAATGCTATTTGGGAAGTTAAGGCATATTATTTCCGTCGACCAGAAAGCAAGTCGGTTTTTATATCTATTTTCCCAGTGAGTCTTGCTTTGTAGACACCATAATTTTCCATGACACGCATCACGTAATTACGTGTTTCTGTATAAGGAATACGTTCAATCCAATCAATGACGTTATCGAGAGATTGACCTCGAGGATCGCCATAACGTTTTATCCATTCATTGACTCGACGGGGACCCGCATTATAGCCAATAAGAGTTAGTATATAGGATCCATTAAAACGTTCTAATTGTTCATTGAGAAAATGAGCACCTAATGTTGCATTATAATGAGCATCACTGCTAAATTTTTTAGGAGACCATGCGATTGAGTATTTTTTTGCCAGTGCTTTTGCTGTTGTAGGAAGCAATTGGAGTATACCTTGTGCACCTGCTTTTGATATGGCTGTTGGATTAAATTCGCTTTCTTGGCGTGCAATGGCATAGATAAGCGATTTTTCTTCTACAGAAATATGAGCAGAAGCTGGTATAGCTCCCAGAGGATGAGAGAGTGCACCGACATTTTTCCCCTGAAAAACAGCCATTTTTCCAATTTTGAGGCTGGTATAATAGTCTCCATTTTTTTCTGCCATAACAGCCAGAAGAGCTAATTCACCGGGGCTTTCTATTTTTTTTCCGAGCTCTCTATAAAAAATTTTAGCAAAATCAGCATAGCCGGCTGCTTCAAGACGTTGAATTGCTTTGATCGCTTTTCGTGCACTAAAATGTTGTCGCTCAGCGGTTGTTGGTTTGGGAAAGAAAACTTTAAGCTTTTTTTGGTTGAGTCGTGCAGCGGCTAATTGACCATAGTAAGTTGCACCAAAATGAGCTGCGCGATGAAAGTATTGCTGGGCATTTTGATGTTCTTCTAGCGTTTCTGCTGTTCGTCCCATCCAGTAATATCCACGTGATGCATAAAAAGGTAAAGAAGAGAGTTGAGGAATACGTGAAAAATGCTGCATTGCCAATTTAGGGTTATGAAGAAACCGTAGTGCATACCACCCTGCATGAAACTCAGCATCGACGGCTAATGCAGATGTTATACCAGTGTGCATTGCAACAAGTTGATAAGCAATTTTTGGTTTGTTTAAATCGAGCATTTCACGAGAAAGGGCGCGTTGTTCTTTCCACAATGAATGAGGGTTCATAAGGCGGAATGCATCTTTTGATGTTTTCATCATGAGTGCTGCTGCTGCATCATATTGCTCTGTTCGTCGAAGATGGCGTATTCGAGCAAACTGAAAAAGAGGATCTTTTTGCCATGATCTCTCTACAGCTTTTAATTTTTGTGTAGCTCTAGGATCATTTTTTTCAACGGCCACAAAAGCATTAAAAAGAGATTGAGCATGGGCTAATTTTGCAACGCGTGCTGCTGAATCAAAACGATGTGCATAGAGCATAAACTGCATGCGTCTCAAATGATCAATAGGTTTTAATGCAGCGTTTGCATTTTTAAGAACAAATACTTCTTCTTTTGCATTAAGCTGTGTTTTATGCCACCATGGCGCAATAACGTGTTGAGCACGAGTGGTTTGTCCCGTTGCGATAAGTGCTTTAGCGAAGAGAGCCATCCCTTGTGCTGTTTGGGGCGGGTGATGAGAAAATTTTTGGATGATTGCGCGTGTGACGTTGGTTTCGTTAAGAAAAGCACGTTCAGCATTGCGTTGCATCGTTTCTATACCGGGCCATCCTTTTAGCATGTTGATTGCATTAAATATTTCAGAACTGGGTATATTAGCTTGGTTTGACACCCCCAGCGCCCATGTCAAAATATGACGATCAAGGCTATGTTTTTCCATTGAATTACGAAGATTTATTGTTTTTGCAATATTGTTGTTTGCTAGTGCATCTAGCCCAGTTTTCAGTTGCTGAAGTGTAGCAGTATTGTGTGATGTAGTGTGTATCTGTTGAAGAGATTCTTGAGCTTCTTTTGCGGTAAAGGGAGTAGGGCGAACCAAAGGGATTGGTACTTTCCCTTGCAAAAGGGGTGTTTGCGCGTATGCACTTGAAAATAAAATTCTTATTGCCAGTATAAGTGTAGTAAAGGTTGATACGAAAAGAGAGGTGGAAAATACACGCATAGAGAAAAGACCTTGAGACCTTGCTTTTTGTAAAAACTTAAGGATTTATAGAACACAAGCATGAAAAACGCGTTAATATAGACGGCTTATTTTAAAGAAATGTTCAACATTTAAGGAGGGACATTTTCATCTTATGGGGGCTTTTTTTGAAATTCATCTTGCTTCAATGATAGAGCAAGATTATGCTCTATTTAAAATTTATAAAAGGCGATTATAAAAAAATAAAAGCAAACATTATAGGGAGTTTATCATGCTCAAGGGAGCTATAACTGCGCTTATCACACCGTTTGATAACAAGGGCGCGATTGATGAGAAGGCGTTTTGTGATTTTGTTGAATGGCAGATCACACAAGGGATTAACGGTGTAAGCCCTGTTGGGACAACAGGTGAATCAGCAACGTTAAGTCATGAAGAACATAAGCGGATTATAGAATTGTGTGTTGAGCAGGTTGCAAAGCGTGTTCCTGTTGTTGCTGGAGCGGGATCAAATAGCACAAGCGAGGCTGTAGAGCTTGCACAATACGCGCAAAAAGCTGGTGCAGATGCAGTTTTGGTTGTCACTCCCTATTATAATAGACCAAATCAATCTGGTTTATACAAGCATTTTTCTTCCATTGCCAAAGCTGTTTCTATTCCGATTATAATTTATAATATTCCTGGTCGTTCTATTATCGATATGGCTGTAGAAACGATGAAAGACCTTTATCAAGATTTTAACAATATCATTGGTGTTAAGGATGCAACGAGCAGAATTGAGCGCGTTAGTGAACAAGGTGAAAAGTGTGGAAAAGATTTTGTGCAGCTTTCCGGTGATGATTGTACGGCGTTAGGTTTTAATGCACATGGAGGTATGGGGTGTATTTCAGTTTCCTCTAATGTTGCTCCAAAGCTTTGTGCAGAGCTTCAAGCCGCTTGTTTTCGTGGTGATTATAAAACAGCACGAGAATTAAATGATCGCTTGATGCCTCTTAATCGTGCTCTGTTTATTGAACCTAGTCCAGCAGGTATTAAATATGCTGCTGCAAAATTAGGATTTTGTGGTGATACTGTGCGTTCTCCTATTGTTCCATTAACAGAAAGAACAAAGAAGATTATTGATGCAGCCCTCAGTCATGCTGGTCTTTTAAAAGCATAAAATGATATTGACAAAGCCATGAATAAAAAAAAGAACGCGCCCGTACGGAAAATAATTGCTGACAATCGTAAAGCACGTTTTAATTTTGAAATCCTTAATAATCTCGAGGCTGGTCTTGTCCTTCAGGGAGCGGAAGTGAAGTCCTTACGTTCTAATCATGCCAATATTGCTGAAAGCTATGCGAGTTTTGAGAATGGGGAATTATGGTTAGTAAACAGCTATATTCCTGAATATACGCAGGCTAATCGTTTTAATCATGAACCACGACGTTTGCGCAAATTATTACTTTCAAAACGTGAGATGGCACGTTTTTTTAATGCAACGTCTCGTGAAGGAATGACACTTGTTCCTCTCAAACTTTATTTTAATGAACGAGGGCGCGTTAAGTTGGAGATCGCTCTAGCGCGGGGGAAAAAGCTTCATGATAAGCGCGAAACGGAAAAAAAACGTGATTGGGGACGTGAGAAAGCAAGACTTTTAAAAAGGTATGGCTAATGGATGCGATCTAGATATTCTTTATTCATAGCGCTGTTTAAAACAGTTTTAGCATTGATCTAAGTATGTTTTTGCTGCTTGAAAGATTTGATGAAACATGGCGTCTGTCAAACGTCCAGTATTTGTATTATAACGAGAACAGTGATAGCTCGAAAAGATGCGTAATCTGCCGATGTTATTGATTTCGCCGTGTCCAAAAGGGTGAGCTAAAACTTTTGCATTAAGGGCACGTATCGTTGAATGGTGCGCAATGGTGCCTAAGGTAATAACGGCTTTAAGTTTGGGAAGATTTGTTAAAAGAGGTGAGAAGAAATAGCGGCACGTGTTAATTTCTGCACCGGTGGGTTTATTTTCTGGTGGAACACAACGAACAGAGTTAACAATTGCTGCATCAATAAGTTCAAGAGTATCGTCTGCTCTTTCTTCAAAGGTTCCTTGGGCAAAACCAAACTTTTTTAAAGTTGAATAAAGTAAGTGCCCAGCATAATCACCAGTAAATGGACGTCCAGTTCGATTTGCTCCGCGTAATCCAGGAGCAAGCCCAACAATAAGAAGGCGTGTTGTATCTGGCCCTTTATAAGGAAAGAATGGGCGCACCGGTGCGTTATACCAACTTGGTTCTTTTACACGCCAGCCAGCGATAAATTGATGAAGCCTAGGACATAAATTGCAATTTTTGGGTGGTTCTGGGCAAAGTGATGTTAATTGGCTATTCATGGTGTTAGGCATCAATCGTTTTTCTATTTTTTTGAGTCTTTATATAGCGTATATGACGGGTTATGTTTTGATAAACAATCTATAATGAGTATAAATAAACTTTTTTAGAAGAAAGTTTAATATAAACTTATTGCTCATTATTGTGTAAAGAGAGGTCATCTTTCAGTAATTTATTCGATGAATAAGAGTGCAATACACATGATGTTCAAAGAAAAAAAGTTGTCTCTTTAGATAAAGATATTATCATAAAAAGTATGTATAAGGCTGCTGTTATTGCAAAGGGTTTAAACAGCAGGTATTCCTTTTAAAAGGATAAGGACTCCAGACAAGTATTTTGTCAAGAAAGACCTCCCTTCGTTTGAAGTCAATCTATTGGAATGCTTTTAAAAGAAATTTTGATAACGAGCATGAATAGGTTATACATTTTTATAAATTTTCCAAGAATTTTTTTAAATAAGTTCTTTAATCAAAAAATATAAAAGTTTGTGTTGTTTTTCTTGTGTTTTATTTTGATTATTGTATATACTCCTTTATCCGCTATTAAATTTTTTTATTTGAGAAAGAGGCATAAATGGCCCGCGTAACGGTAGAAGATTGTATTGATAAAGTTGACAACCGCTTTGAATTGGTACTTTTAGCAGGTCATCGGGCGCGTCAGATTTCACAAGGAGCGCAGATTACGGTTGATCGTGATAATGATAAAAATCCAGTTGTTGCTTTGCGTGAAATAGCAGAAGAAACATTGTCGCCTGCTGATTTAAAGGAAGACCTTATTCATTCGTTGCAAAAGCATGTGGAAGTAGATGAGCCAGAAATAGCAAGTGAATTTATTACCCATTCAGGTGAAGCTGAAAGTGTTTTTAATACGTCGTCGCAAGAAGAAGGTACTTCATTTGATCATATGTCAGAAGAAGAGCTTTTAGCGGGTATTGAAGGTTTGGTTGTTCCAGAAAAAAGTGACGATTATTAATTGCAGCAATTTATGTTACAGGAGTAAAGATACCTTGTCATGTAAGGAGCAATTATTTTTCTTGTCTTTTATTGATAGGACATGTTCAATAAAGATTAGAGGTGTGAAAAGATAAAGGATATGCTCGTATGATGCGTCAGTGTGAGCTTGTTGGACGTGTTCAACGTTACAAGTCTGACGTAGATGAGGCTCTTTTAAACAGGGCCTATGATTATGCAATGAAAAAGCATGCACATCAAAAGCGTGCATCAGGTGATCTTTATTTTTCTCATCCTTTAGAAGTTGCTGCTATTTTGACAGATATGCGGTTGGACGAGGCAACGATTGCTGTTGCTCTTTTGCATGATACAATTGAAGATACAAGCGCTACACGAGCAGAAATTGATCAGCTTTTTGGTTCTGAAATTGGGAAGTTGGTTGAAGGGCTTACAAAGCTTAATAAGCTTGATCTTGTATCAAAGAAAGCCGTACAAGCAGAAAATCTTCGTAAACTTCTTATTGCTATTTCTGATGATGTTCGTGTTCTTTTAGTCAAACTTGCTGATCGTCTTCATAATATGCGTACCCTTGGTGTTATGCGTGATGATAAACGTCGGCGAATTGCTGAGGAGACGATGGATATCTATGCGCCACTTGCAGGTCGTATGGGTATGCAGGATATGCGTGAGGAATTAGAGGATCTCTCTTTCTTTTATTTAAATCCAGAAGGTTATCGTACGATTACCAATCGACTTTCTGAATTATTGAAACACAACCGTGATTTGCTTTCCACAATTGAAAATGAATTGACAAAACTTTTTTTCGAGCATGGCATTAAAGCAGATGTTAAAAGCCGTCAGAAAAAATCTTATTCAGTCTTTCGCAAAATGGAAAGTAAAGCATTATCTTTTGAACAATTATCGGATATTTTTGGATTTCGTGTGATTGTTGAGTCCGTGAATGATTGTTATCGTGCTCTTGGTGTCATTCATACGACATGGCCAATGGTTCCTGGTCGTTTCAAAGATTATATCTCTATACCAAAGCAAAATGATTATCGTTCTATTCATACAACAATTGTTGGCCCTTCAAGACAACGTGTTGAGTTGCAAATTAGAACGGCTGCTATGGATGAAGTTGCTGAATATGGGGTTGCTGCTCATTCCATCTATAAAGAGCATGGTTCCAATTATTCGACTGTGAAGTTATCAAGTGAAACGAATGCCTATGCATGGTTGCGTCAAACGATACAATCTTTGTCTGATGGAGATAATCCAGAAGAGTTTTTAGAACATACAAAACTTGAGCTTTTTCAAGACCAAGTTTTTTGTTTTACGCCGAAAGGTCGATTAATTGCTTTTCCTAAAGGAGCTACGCCTATTGATTTTGCTTATGCCGTCCATACAGACATCGGTGATTCTTGTGTGGGTGTAAAAATCAATGGTCGTATTATGCCTTTAATGACCAAATTAAAAAATGGTGATGAGGTTGATATTATTCGCTCACACGCTCAAATTCCGCCAGCAGCATGGGAATTTCTTGTTGTCACGGGTAAAGCACGTTCAGCTATTCGACGAGCAAGTCGTGCAGCGGTACGTAAACAATATTCGGGTTTAGGATATCGTATTCTCGAGCGTTCATTTGAATATATGGGAAAGCAATTTTCAAAAGATCTTTTGAAGAAAGTTTTGCCACGTTTAGCACGTAAAGATGTAGAGGATGTATTGGCTGCTGTTGGGCGTGGAGAGCTGTTTTCCGCTGATGTGATTAAAGCGGTTTATCCTGATTATCAAGATCACCGTGTGGTACAAAAGTCATCTTTTAAGCCTGGGGAAGAAGGTTGGTTTAATATTGAAAATGCTCAAGGTATGATTTTTAAAGTTCCAGAAAATGAAAAGAATGCAAAGGTCGAGAATCATCAATCTAAAGCATTGCCTATTAGAGGAACCCGTGGAGATATACCCGTACGTTTTTCACCGGAAGGAGCAGTACCTGGAGATCGGATTGTTGGTATTATGCAGCCAGGAGCTGGGATCGTTATTTATCCAATACAGTCTTCAGCTTTGATGGCGTATGATGATCAGCCAGAACGATGGATTGATGTTCGCTGGGATATTGATGCCCAAATGAATGAACGTTTTCCTGCACGGATGAATATTTTGGTTGTAAATAGTCCTGGTTCTTTGGCTGAAATTACACAAATAATTTCTGCTAACGATGCCAATATCCAAAATTTATCTTTTATCCGTACAGCACCAGATTTTACAGAAATTATGATTGATTTGGAAGTGTGGGATTTAAAACATTTGAATCGTATTTTTTCTCAGTTAAAAAAGGCAGGTTCAGTAAGTACAGTACGGCGGGTTCATGGATAAAAAGAAAGATTGTGCAATGAATACACAAGATGTCATTGATATTTTTAGACAAGCAGATGCTATTCTAGAAGGGCATTTTATTTTAACATCGGGGCGCCATAGTGCGACTTATATGCAAAAAGCGAAAGTATTCATGCATGCTAACTTGACGGAAAAGTTATGTCGTGGATTGGCTAAAAAAATCAAAAAATCTATCGAGGGAAAAATTGACTATGTTGTTGGTCCCGCAATTGGTGGTCTTATTCCTTCCTATGAAACTTCACGTCACCTTGGTGTTCCTTCTCTTTGGGTAGAGCGTGTAAATGGCATCTTTGAATTGCGTCGTTTTGAAATCAAGAAGGGTGCACGGGTTGTTATTGTTGAAGATATTGTAACAACGGGTCTTTCCATTCGTGAGACTGTTGAAGCGCTTGTTGCAGCAGGAGCAGAGGTATTGGCCAGTGCATGTATCCTTGATCGTTCTGGTGGTAAGGTCAATGTTGGAGTTCCATTGATTGCGCTTGCTGAATACGAGATAACCTCTTATGCTAGTGATGCACTTCCTGCAGAGCTTTCTGTTCTTCCCGCGATTAAACCAGGCAGTCGAAATATTTAATTGTCGTTCTATTTTTTTTGTGCAAAAGCTTAAAAAGATTAATTTGGATGATATAGATTATTTCATCATCAAAAGATGTATATTGAGAGTCATATGCTTTTTCGTCGTCGAGAACCAATAGATTTTGTAACGCGTATTCGACTTTGGTTATGGCCACGTCGTTCATTTTCTCGCTCATTTTGCTACATACATAAACGTATTTTGCGTATATCAGCAACACCGCATGAAGTAGCATTAGGGGTTGCTGTTGGCGTTTTTTTAGCTTGTTCCCCTTTCTTTGGGCTGCATATTATTTTGGCAATATTTTTTTCTTGGCTTTTGCGTGCAAACTTTGCTGCCGCAATCATTGGGACAATTTTTTCTAATCCACTCACATTTTTATTGATTGTCATGGCTGATTATAAAGTAGGGTATTTTTGTTTATCACTTTTTAGCGATGTCAAAGAGATTTCTCTTTCGCAAATTCGTGCTCTATTTAATGGTTTGACATTGTCAAATCTCTCTCTCCTCTTTAAAGGCGCATGGGACACAATTATGAGTCCTATGATTTTAGGGGGAACTCTTTTAGGTATTGTTTTTGGTGGTTTATCTTATATAGCTGTTTACAGAGCAACGGTTCGTTTTAAACAAAAGCGATATCAAAAGATTATAAAAAAAGGCGTTTAAAGAAGCGCTCATCGTAAGAAAGATCGGGTAATATCTTATGATTATTGGTCTTGGAAATGATCTGGTTGATATACGACGTATTGAGAAAATGTTGGTTCGTTATGGTGAGCGTTTTATCGAACGTATTTTTACGGATATTGAAAGAAATAGATCTGAAAATCTCAAAAAAAGCTCCTCTTCCTATGCAAAAAGATTTGCTGCTAAAGAAGCATGTGCTAAAGCCTTAGGAACGGGAATCGCTTGTGGTATCAATTGGAAAGACATGGGGGTAGTTAATTTGCCATCTGGTAAACCAATAATGCAATTAACAAATCGTGCGCAAGTGCAACTTCAAAAGTTATTACCTCCTCATCATGATGCAGTTATTCATCTTAGTATAACAGATGATTTTCCTTGGGCACAGGCATTTATTATTATCGAAGCACTTCCACGTGGATAGATGGCATGAGAGATTGTGCTTTTGTTATTTGAATATTATGATGAAAAAAATTATATCTGTGATGAGAAGGCAGTTGGTGATGATCCAAAAAGATAAAGTGCATAAAAAAGAAAAAAAAGGTGGGCTTCGTGAATTTATTTCTGTTTTAATACAGGCTTTGCTTTTAGCAGCGTTTATTCGGACACTTTTTTTCCAGCCGTTTAGTATTCCTTCCGGTTCAATGCGTCCTACTTTGTTGGTGGGAGATTATCTGTTTGTTTCTAAGTATGCATATGGGTATTCTCGTTTTTCCATCCCCTTTTCTCCTCCTCTTTTTTCTGGACGGATTTGGGCATCTCAACCTCAACGTGGAGATGTGGTCGTTTTTCGCTTACCAAGTAATCCGAAGATTGATTATATAAAACGCGTTGTTGGGCTACCAGGTGATCGTATACAAGTCCGTCAAAGTGTCCTTTATATTAATGATGAGGCTGTTTCACGTCACTTTATGGGGGAGATTGATAATTCTGATATAACAGAGGTTAACTATCCTGTTGAGGTTTATCGCGAGACAATGCCTAACGGTGTCAGTTATGATACACTTGATTTAGCTTTCATCCCGAAAGTTGATGATACAGAAGTCTTTGAAGTTCCTCAAGGACATTACTTTATGATGGGAGATAACCGCGACAATTCAGATGATAGTCGTTTAGATGTAGGCTATGTTCCAGAAGAAAATCTTATTGGTCGCGCGAGCGTGATTTTCTTTTCTATCAGTAATGGTTCAAGTGCTTGGCAGATTTGGCGCTGGCCATTTGATGTGCGTTGGAAACGTTTGTTTTCTTTCATAAATACGGTTCATGATTTGCCGCTTATCAAGCAAGGAAACAACGATGAAACGTCTCATGATTGATCAGCTTTTCAAGCTGACGGGGCATCGTTTTAAAGATGAAGAGAGGTTAAAGAAGGCATTAACACACTCGAGTGTACAAGATTCGGAACAGGGGAATTATGAACGACTAGAGTTTCTAGGGGATCGGATTTTAGGGCTTTTGATTGCAGAGATGCTGTATCAACTTTTTCCTCAGGCAAGTGAAGGTGAATTATCAGTCCGTTTAAATCATCTGGTCAATGCACAGACATGTGCTGATATTGCGCGTGAAATGAGACTTCCTGATATGATCCGTGTTGGTTTTGAGATGAAAAATTTTGAGGGGCGTCGACTTATCAACATGCATGCAGATGTCGTGGAAGCTTTGATTGCCGTAATATATCTCGATGGAGGATTGGAAAGCGTTCGCCCTTTTATTCAAAAATATTGGCAAAGTCGGGCAAAGAAAATGGATGCTGGTCGACGTGATGCCAAGACAGAATTACAGGAATGGGCGCATATCCAAGGCAATGCACAACCACATTATCAGGTTATAAAACGTTCAGGTCCAGATCACGATCCTGTTTTTATTGTAGAGGTCAGTATTTCTGGGTTTGCTTCAGAGATTGGGCAGGGAAGCTCCAAAAGATATGCTGAAAGAATGGCAGCTGAAAAAATTTTGCGACGAGAGGGTGTATGGAAAACAGTGGGAAAAAATGATCATGAGTGACGTTATGAAAACGCGTTCTGGGTTTGTTGTGCTTATTGGGATGCCTAATGCCGGTAAATCGACACTGGTTAATCAATTGGTTGGAACAAAGGTTTCAATTGTAACACATAAGGTACAAACAACACGAACTTTAATCCGCGGTATTGTCATTCATGATGATGTGCAAATTGTGTTGGTCGATACACCGGGTGTTTTTCGTCCCCATAAGCGCTTAGAACGAGCCATGGTCTCTGCTGCTTGGGGAGGGGCTAAGAGCGCTGATGTTCTACTCGTTTTAATTGACGCTCAAAGTGGTCTTTCGGATGAAGTTGATATGATGTTAGATATTGTAAACAATATGAAACAAGAAAAAGTTCTTGTTCTTAATAAGGTTGATACAGTTGTTAAATCATCTCTTCTAGCGTTAACCACTAAAATAAATGAACGTGTAAAGTTTGCGCAAACATTTATGATTTCTGCTCTAAACGGTTCTGGTTGCAAGGATTTACTTCATGCGTTGAGTAACATGATGCAGGAAGGGCCATGGTATTATCCGGAAGATCAAATTTCTGATATGCCTATGCGTCATCTTGCTGCTGAAATTACGCGTGAAAAACTTTTTCTTCGTCTTCATGATGAACTTCCTTATTCCTCAACGGTTGAAACAGAAAACTGGGAAGAGCGTTCAGATGGTTCCGTTAAAATTAATCAAGTTATTTATGTCGAGCGTGAGAGTCAGAAAAAAATTGTCTTAGGAGCAAAAGGCGATACAATTAAAGCGATTGGTCAAGCAGCACGTAAAGAACTCATGGAAATTATGGATCAAAAGGTGCATCTTTTTCTCTTTGTGAAAGTGCGCGATAATTGGGATACCGATCCAGAACGTTATCGTGAAATGGGATTGGATTTTTTAAAATGAGATTTTTAAAAATAATTAAAGTAAAATGAAGTGGAAAGAACAAGCCGTTATACTTGGTACACGCCAATATGGTGAAACAAGTGTTATTCTTGAGATTATGACACGTGAACATGGTCGTTATATGGGAGTGGTAAAAGGGGGGCGCTCGCGTCGCATGGCAGCTCTTCTTCAACCTGGAAATTTTGTGGAGGCTGAATGGTGGGCTCGTTTAGACGAACATTTGGGACTTTTTCGGCTTGAAGCTCTTGATTTACATGCGGCACGATTAATCTGTCTACCAGAAGCACTTTATACTTTGCAATTGATAGCTTTTCATTTGCGGCTTCTTCCCGAACGTGATCCGCACCCCATTTTATATGATATTTTACACCTTTTTATGCAGAATTTTGATGAACCATTTGTAAATGCAGAATTGCTTGTACGTTTTGAAATGCGGCTTCTTGAAGAACTTGGTTTTGGTCTTGATTTATCTTGTTGTGCTGCAACAGGTCGTCAGGAAAGGCTTCATTACGTATCACCAAAATCTGGACGGGCTGTCTGTGAAGAAGCAGGGGAACCTTGGAAAAAAAAGCTTCTCATTCTACCACAGTTTCTTGTACAAAGAACGACTCGTCCTGCTGATTTTAGTGACATAATAAATGGTTTTATACTGACGGGTTTTTTTCTTATGCGTCATGTCTGGGAGCCACGAGATATAAAGCAGCCGTCAGTGCGCATGAATTTGATACAATTGTTTGAGCGTCAATTTGGTGTACAGGCATTAATTGGTTGATCTGATGATAATTGAATGGGAAAATGAGAATTTTAAAGACAATTGCTGAAGTCCGCCAATATACTTCAGAGGAACGACGTTTAGGTTTTTCGATTGGTTTTGTTCCAACAATGGGGGCATTGCATGATGGACATCTTGCATTAGTACAGTATGCAAGAGCAAT
Organism: Bartonella sp. AP88HLJMH; assembly: GCF_042195605.1. NCBI lineage: Bacteria > Pseudomonadati > Pseudomonadota > Alphaproteobacteria > Hyphomicrobiales > Bartonellaceae > Bartonella > Bartonella sp. AP88HLJMH. The sequence continues at coordinate 174,223 of NZ_JBHIOR010000002.1, forward strand.
GTGTGATCGCGTAGTGGTTTCTATTTTTGTCAATCCAAAGCAATTTGGACCTCATGAAGATTTTTCTCAATATCCAAGAGATTTGAAGGGCGATTGTGCTTTGTTAAAAGAAGCAGGTGTTGAATGTGTTTTTGCTCCTTCTGTCGATGAAATGTGGCCACTGGGGAATGATACAATTGTACAAGTGAAAAAATTATCACGTATTTTGATGGGAAAATTACGTCCGGGGCATTTTTGTGGTGTAACAAGCGTTGTTGCTAAACTTTTTAACATTGTCCAACCAGATAAGGCTTTTTTTGGGGAAAAAGATTTTCAACAAATTTTAATTATTCGGCGTATGGTTGAAGATTTGGCTTTTCCTATTGAAATCGTTGGAGTTCCTATTCTACGGGAGTCAGATGGTGTAGCGTGTTCTTCACGCAATCAGCTTTTAACATTAGAAGATCGTAAAGCTGCCAAAATTATTCCTGAAAGTGGAAAAGCTGCTGAAAAGCTTTATCATGAAGGTGAACGGTCGGTTGATAAATTATGCAAAACTGTTCGTGATATTTTACAACAAGAAACGCGTGCAATCATTGAAGCGATAGATTTACGGGATATGGAAACTTTATGCGTGGTTAAAGGAACATTGAATAAACCAGCAGTTTTACTTCTTACTGTCCGCTTTGGTGAGATAAGGCTGATTGATCAATATATATTGCAAGAGAAGGGTGGAAAATGAGTGTACATAAAACCGTAAAGCGTATAACATCTTCCGAAATACGTGCACGAAAGGGACAACAGCCAATTGTTTCTTTAACAGCTTATCAAGCTTATACTGCGCGGATTGCTGATCCATATTGCGATATCCTTTTGGTTGGTGATAGCGTTGGGATGGTTGTGTATGGGTTTGAGACAACGCTTCCTGTTAATTTAGATATGATGATTTCACACGGGAAAGCCGTGGTGCGTGGATCTCAAAAAGCTCTTGTTGTTATTGATATGCCTTTTGGTTCTTATGAGGAAAGTCCAGAGCAAGCTTTTTTAAATGCATCGCGCATTCTTGCACAAACGGGGTGTGGTGCAGTTAAGCTTGAAGGGGGCGTTTATATAGCCGAAACAGTAGATTTTTTGTGTAAACGTGGCATTCCAGTGATGGGGCACATTGGTCTTACACCCCAAGCAATGAATCGTTTTGGTGGTTTTAAAACACAAGGACGCAAGGAGAATGATTGGCAAAGAATTGAAGCAGATGGAGCAGCGATTGAAGAGGCAGGTGCTTTTGCTGTTGTTTTAGAAGCAATGGTTGAACCTTTAGCGGTGAAACTGACAGATAAGCTTTCTATCCCTACGATCGGTATAGGGGCGTCCAATCAATGTGATGGGCAAGTATTGGTTATGGAAGATATGTTGGGCTATGGTTCTCATGTGCCAAAATTTGTACGCCGTTATGGAGACCTTGAACAAGCGATGGAAACTGCAATAAAGAATTATGCAGAGGATGTCACATCTCGTGCTTTCCCAGCGGATAATGAAGTTTATAAACTAAAATAAACTTCAGTTTAAGATGAAAGGTTTGACAAGAGAACATTTGTTATTTTGATAATGAATGTGCATTTTTAATATATTTTGTATGCAATTTGAACTGTGATTTTTTCCATTTCTTTAATGAAGTCACGCCTCTCATGCAAAACAGAACGCCATTGGGTCGCTAATTCACGTGCTTTTTTAAAGAAAGCTTTCTTAAGGTACTCAACCTATTTCGCGACGGCGTTCGTGAATAGTATAGTGGTAAGTCCCTTATGAAGTGTATAAAATTTATAGAGTACTCCCGTCTTTACGCTTCATAAGAGAGCAAGCCGGCATCATCACACACTTTGCCAATTTTCAATGCTGCGACAGCGCTTAGCACTTGAGATGGTTCATAAGAAGCATTTTAACTCTTTCTTTAAAAAATTTTACCCACACGCCAGACCCGCTTGTGGTGTGCAAGAGAATGATTTTGATTGATTCAATATAAACAGATTTGAAATGAGTGAAGCTTACGATATTAGGAGCTCTCATTCAAAATGAAAAAACAATGAATTATTATTATAAGTCAGTGTGATGATTCTGTAATGACAAGGAATCAACAATGCGAAGGGGCTATAATCTTTGGACATCCAAGTCATTAAAGCGCGTTAAAAATGCGTTTTCAATGTGTTGGGTAGAATAGGGGGATAAATTAAGATCATCGGGTAGAATATTATTGGGAGAGCCAAAATAGCGAAAGGCTTCTTCTGTATTAAATCCAGCAAGCGTAATCGCTTCATAATAGGCAGCAATACGGTCGGCTTGTTTAATTTTTTTTAAAAGTTTTTGAGAAAGATCAACGGGAAGAGAAAAGCGCATGTGGATAGCATCTTGGATGCGCTTTTCAACGCGTTCATATTGTTTTCCTATGACAGCTTTAAAAGGGGAAATCATATCGCCGATGACATATTCTGGAGCATCATGAAGAAGGGCATAAAGACATTCGTTGCTTCCCGATTGTGGAAAAAGTTTTTGAAATATTTGTTCAACCAAAAGTGAATGTTGTGCAACAGAATAGGCATGCTCTCCTCGTGTTTGACCGTTCCAACGTGCTACGCGAGCAAGTCCATGGGCAATATCTTCAATTTCAACATCAAAAGGAGAAGGGTTGAGAAGATCAAGTCGCCTTCCAGAGAGCATTCTTTGCCAAGCGCGGGCTTCTCCATTTTTTAATAATTCAGCTTTAGCCATGAGTGTTTTCTATAGTATTTTCAGGAAAGGTAAAATTCATATTTTCAGCAATGCTTATAGTGACAGGAATGTTTTTTACAGTAAAGGGGATGTTATGATCCATAGCATCTTTGACATGGTCAATACGCATTAAAGCAAGAGCCTCATTTTCTACACATGTTCCCAAGTAGCCAAGCGCTTTTGTTCCTGCTTCAATGCTAGATTGAGGGGTTAATTTACACTGGCCTTTTACAATAAAAATACGGCGACGTGCTGCACGGCGGTGGTGCATTCGTGAAACAATTTCTTGTCCAATATAACATCCTTTATTGAATGCAAGTCCATTGATTTGATCGTAATTAATATCATGAGGAAAGACTTTGCCAATTTCATAGTCTTGATCACTTTCCGCAATTGCATAACGGATACGCAATTGATTCCATGTGTCATGATATTCTGAAGTTAAAAAAGGTTTTTTGCCATAGATTCGTATTATTTCTTCTTTTTGTGGGAAGCGTTTATCAACAAAACTTGAATCAAAATTTAAAGCATCTGATTCATTATTCAAAGAAACTGTAACAAGCTCTTGGAATGGTTGTGTAATTTCTACTTTTTTGCGCAGCTTATAGAGCAACAGACGCTTATGGAGCGTATCAGCTAAAGGCATCCTGATATCAATCAGGTAACCATCTTCTTTTTTTCCGATAAGAAAATCAGCAAGAACCTTTCCTTGTGGGGATAAAAGGGCTCCAGGGAAAAGTTCCTGTGGACTGATTTTTTTTACATCTGTCGTGATCAGGGATTGTAGAAAATCTGTTGCTTCTTCGCCTGTAATTTGAATAAGTCCGCGGTTTTTTAAGCAAATGGCATTTTGTTTTTCAATCATGGTTCTTGCCTTTCTGCTCAAAGTTACATAATCGATAAGTGAGCAATATGTAAGGAGCGTGGTTATGTTTAAAACATTTGATACAATTTTTAAAGGTGCAACACTTGTGAATCATGATGGAAGAAGCAAGCGTGATATTGGTATTACAAATGGTCGTATTGCTGAAATAGGCGACCTTACATGTGCATCGGCTAGTGAGGTCATTGATTGTACGGGGCTTCATATTTTACCAGGAATTATTGATAGCCAAGTGCATTTTCGTGAGCCAGGAAATGAATATAAGGAGGATTTGGAAAGTGGCTCGTATTCTGCTGTGTTAGGGGGTGTTACGGCAGTTTTTGAAATGCCTAATACCAATCCATTGACAACATCAGAAGAAACATTAAGCGATAAGGTTCAACGCGCATTTCATCGAATGCATTGTGATTTTGCATTTTGGGTTGGAGGAACGCGTGAAAATGCTCATGAACTATCTGAATTAGAAAGACTTCCTGGTGCGGCTGGAATTAAAGTCTTTATGGGGTCCTCTACCGGTGATCTTTTGGTTGATGATGATGAAAGTGTACGCCTTATTTTGAAGAATACACGCCGTCGTGCGGCTTTTCATTCTGAAGATGAGGCGAGGCTCAAAGAGCGTAAAATATTGCGTATTGAAGGGGATGCATCGTCACATCCGATTTGGCGTGATGAAGTTGCGGCATTAAAATGTACGCAGCGTTTGGTAAAAATTGCTCATGAGACGAAGGCTCGGATTCATGTGTTACATCTTTCGACAGAAGAAGAAATTGATTTTCTAAAAAAACATAAGGATGTTGCAACAATTGAAGTGACACAACATCATTTGACGCTCACGGCTGATGATTATAAGAAGTTTGGTACATTAATTCAGATGAATCCGCCTATTCGTGAGCCGCGCCACCGTGACGCTCTTTGGTACGGTGTTCAACAAGGAATTATTGATGTCTTAGGTTCAGATCATGCGCCTCATACTCTTGAAGAAAAACTTCAACCTTATCCCTCTTCACCTTCAGGTATGACAGGCGTGCAAACAACAGCAGCAATTATGTTGACATATGTGAATGCAGGAAAAATATCTCTTGAACGTTTTGTTGATCTCACTTCACATGGCCCTAGTCGTATTTTTGGTATAAGTTGTAAAGGGCGCATTGCTGTTGGGTTTGATGCTGATTTAACCATTGTTGATCTTAAGCGAGAAGAAATTATTACGAATAGCTTAATTGGTTCGCGTACCGGTTGGACACCTTATGATGGTCAAAAAGTTAAAGGTTGGCCTGTTGGGACTATTATCCGTGGTATGCGCGTTATGTGGGAAGGTGAAATTGTTACACCTTCACAAGGAGAGCCTGTTAAATTTATGGAAACTTTGGTGTAAACAAATTAAAATTATAAGTATGCCGTAAAATACCATCTTTTAGAGTGGTGATATAGGGTATGTCAGCCTCTTTGGTACATAAGTGTTTTTTTAATGCGAGGTGAATATTCTTAGGCTTGTTTGTAGAAACTATGCAGCAAATTACATGTGTTAGAAGCCAAGAGAAACCTTGTTCAACAAGAACCTAGATTATTTACAGAGCAAATTTAGTTAAAAATCTTTGTCCGTTAAAGTGTGGGGAGGAAGCCAAAGAACAGTTTTGTATGGGGAAAAAGGCGCATATGAATAAAAGCGTATCAAGACATTATTCTTTAAACGTCTCTCTATTTTCAGAGCTGGTTTATTGCTCCCCGCATTTGTGAAAGGAGTATCATTGATATCGCTAAGATTGAGAGAGCTACTTTTTGTATAGATTAATTATTTATAATGCATGAGGAGGTTTTCAGATAAAATTCTTCCTTCCTCAATGTATCTTTGGTTGGCTTCAATGGCTGCTTGTGTACAATGATGATAATTTTCTGAGAAAGCACGATACGCTTCATTAAACGCTTCATAAAAATAAGCACGTCTTTGTGGAATGGGGCGTTCTGCTTCAATCAGTGCATTCATATAGTCATACCATTGGTTTGTTGGAGGCTCGCAAAGATTTTGGAGAGAATGCAATGATCCCAAAATTTCTGCTAGTCGGAGTAATTTTTTTTCATAAGGTGGAGATTGTTGTGCAAAGGTTGGCATTGAAATGACAAGAAATATTAAAATAATGATGTTCATCAATCTATACCGCATTATTTTTATTGCTTTCTTTGAATAAAAATCTGTAAAGATAAAATAATTTTGTCATGAGAACGGTGTAAAAAAATAAAGTTAATTGCTACATTATTCTCAATTATTGATTATAAAATATAGGGCGTAAGAGGCAGTAAGGAACCCATTGTGGAATATTGAAAATACTGACGAAGCTTTGTGTGGTTAAAAATTTAAGATTTTCTGCCTGCAAGCTATCTATTTTTCACATAGATTTATATTGTATTGCCTATAGATTTTTTTCTAAGCTCATTTTCTTTAAGGAGAGAACGCATCTCTAATGATAGAACGCTTTTGTCCAATCAAATAAAATAGATTGTTTTTATGATAAACGATGAATACAGCCGTAAATACAATGGGAAAATGGTAAGAAGAATTTACTATAAGATACAAGTTTTTAGCTTAAACCGCGTAATACAATGATTTGAGATAAGATACATCTAAAAGGATCGGTGCATAATATCGTCCATGGAGTCAATAAATGAAAGAGTTGCGATTTTATAATACGCTAACACGTAAAAAAGAAAAATTTACACCAATAGATGCGACAAGAGTACGCCTTTATGTTTGTGGACCGACAATTTATGATTATGCGCATATAGGAAATGCACGTCCTGTTATTGTTTTTGATATTTTATTTCGCTTATTGCGTCATGTTTATGGCAATGAGCATGTTCTATATGCACGTAATATTACAGATGTCGATGATAAAATTAATGCACGAGCAGCTAGCGAATATCCAAACGTATCATTGAATGAGGCTATTCGTCACTTAACAGAACGTACATATTCTCAGTTTCAACAAGATACCATAGCACTTGGTTGTCTGTTGCCAACCAGTCAGCCACGCGCCACTGAGCATTTAGAGGAGATGCGCTCTTTAATTGAAAGGTTGCTTGAAAAGGGGCACGCTTATGAAGCCGAAAATCATATATTATTTTCTGTAAGTAGCATAAAAAATCCTCCCCATTATGGGGCATTTGCAAATCGTTCTTTAGATGAAATGAGGGCGGGGGCGCGTATCGATGTTGCTGCTTATAAAAGGGAAGAGATGGATTTTGTTTTGTGGAAGCCTTCTGTGGAAGGAGAACCAGGTTGGGAATCACCGGGCGGAATTCCTGTTTTAGGTCGTCCAGGTTGGCATATTGAATGTTCTGCAATGTCAATGGCAAAGTTATTAGCGCCCTATGGCGGTGGTTTAACCTGTGATGATCCGACCGCCAATGTTTTTGATATCCATGGTGGTGGAATTGATTTAATTTTTCCTCATCATGAAAATGAGATTGCACAAAGTTGTTCAGCTTTTGGGACGGAGCGAATGGCTAATTTTTGGATGCATAATGGTTTTTTACAAGTTGAAGGCAAAAAGATGTCGAAAAGCTTTGGCAATTTCATAACTATTCGTTCTGTTTTAGAGAATAATTTTGGGGAGTTTAATGGTATTTTAGCCGATGAAATGAAGCAAAATTGGGCTGGTTTGTCTGCGCGTTTTTCGATGTTGCAAACACATTATCGTGAACCATTAAATTGGACAGCTCAGCGTTTAATACAATCGAGCAGCGAACTGTATCGTTGGTATGAATGGCTTCGCAGCAAAAAGAGTGAGATGAAAAACAATGAAGCAATTGATGATACTTTGATAGATGCACTTAGTGATGATCTTAATACTCCAAAAGCACTGACTCTTTTGCGAAAATTTTATAAAGAAGGAAATGCTTTGGCTCTTCTGAATGGGATGAATTTATTAGGACTGTTAAGACAAGAATGGATTAAAGAAATAGATTGCCCATTATTTATGAGAAAAACTTTCCTTGATACAAAATTTATTGATCAGCGCATTGCCGAAAGACTAAGACTTATCCATAATAAAGAGTGGGAAGCTGCGGATACAATTCGTGATGAGCTTGCAGCCGAGGGGGTTCTTTTAAAAGACAGTAAGGATCCGCAGAGTGGTGAGCGCATAACTGTGTGGGAAATAAAGCGACACTAAAGCGACACTAATGTCTCTATTCCAGCAGCTCCATAAAAAAGGAGAATATGATGGAATTTTTATATCATTATGGGTATGTTGCACTAAAACTAGTTGTAGGACTTATCGCTTTCCTCTTGATTTTAAGAACCACAGGTCGTGGTAGTCTTAGTCAAATGACGCCAGTTGATTTGGTAAGTAATTTTGTCATGGGAAGTATTATTGGAGGCGTTATTTATAGTCCGGATGTTAGCAGTATTCAATTGTTGATTGTCTTATTTATTTGGCAGACTTTAGTCACATCTCTTAATTTTCTGATGCGCTATTCAGTTTTTTTTCGTCGTCTCATTGCAGGACGACATATTGCATTGGTTTTAGATGGAGTATTTCAAGTGGATAAGATTAAAAAATTAGGTATCAGTGTGAATGATCTGATTACAATGTTGCGCATTAAAGGCTGTAGTTTACATGAAGCTGCTTTCGTTCGTTTAGAAACCAATGGCGATTGTTCCGTTATTAAAAAGGAAGAAGGAAAGAAGTCTATCATTTTAATACAAAATGGTGAAATTCTTGATAAGGGGCTGAAAGAGATTGGTAAAACAAGAAAGTGGCTTCATGCAGAACTGAAAAAAAAGCGTGTAAAGTCTGAGAATTTATTTGCGGCAGAGTGGTATGAAAATACAGATCCAAATAATAAATTGTATAGTGGATTATTTCTTGTTCCTTTTTCAAAAACAGTCTAACTTCAAAAAACAGGTAGGTATAGCTTATTGGAAGCCGTAATGAAGAGATGAATCTATAAATAACCACAGAGGGTATTTTGCCTGTTTGTGCGGATGATAGAGAAGTAAGGACTTTATGAAACGCAATGAAATGACAAAAACTGTATCATCAGATACAGGGAAGACTCTGCACACACTTTACAATTTATGGCCCTATATGTGGCCGGTAGGTCGGCGTGATCTAAAAATGCGTGTGCTATGGGCAATATTTTATCTTGTTTTGGCTAAGCTCGTTCTCATATCTGTACCGTATTTATTTAAATATTCTACGAATGTGCTTGATTCAAGCTTTCAGCTACCTGAATGGTTCCCATCCAGTTGGATTATTCCCATCATGCTCGTTTTGGCATACAATGTCGCGCGTATTATGCAGGCTGGATTAAATCAATTACGCGATTCCCTGTTTGCCACTGTTGGTCAATATGCTGTTCGTCAATTAGCTTATAAAACCTTTGTACATATGCATGAGTTATCTTTGCGATTTCATTTGGAACGCCGAACAGGTGGGCTTTCTCGTGTGATTGAGCGTGGAACAAAAGGAATTGAAGCGATCGTAAGATTTTCAATTCTTAGTACAGTACCGACAGTTTTAGAATTTATATTAACGGCACTGGTATTTTACATAAGTTATGGGTGGCATTATCTTCTCATCGTTGTTGCAACGGTTGGATTATATATCTTGTTTACCATTAAGGCGAGTGATTGGCGTATTCGTATTCGGCAAAAAATGAATACAGCGGATACTGAGGCGAATACTCGCGCTGTTGATTCTCTTTTGAATTTTGAAACGGTCAAATATTTTGGTAATGAAACTCTAGAAGCCGATCGTTTTGATGCTTCTATGGTAGGTTATGAAAAAGCCGCAACAAAGATTTGGACATCTTTAAGCTGGCTTAATTTTGGTCAGACTCTTATCTTTGGTATTGGAATGACGATCATGATGCTGATGTCAGCTTATGAAGTTTTTTATAAGACACAAACTTTAGGAGATTTTGTTTTTATTAATGCGCTTTTAATGCAACTTTCCATTCCACTAAATTTTATTGGTTCAATGTATCGTGATATTCGACAAGGTTTAACGGATATTGAAGCAATGTTTGATCTTTTAGATGTTCAGAAAGAGATCGTTGATAAATCGGATGCTAAACCGTTAGAGATAAGCGATGGGACCATTTGTTTTCATCAGGTAAAGTTTTCCTATGATTCGAGACGTCAGATTCTCAGAGATATTGATTTTGAAGTTCCTGGAGGAAAAACAGTCGCTATTGTCGGTCCATCAGGTGCCGGTAAATCTACTATTTCTCGGTTGCTTTTTCGGTTTTATGATGTTGATGCAGGCTCTATCACAATTGATGGGCAGGATATTCGTGACGTAACACAAAAGAGTTTGCGTGAAGCGATTGGCATGGTCCCACAAGATACGGTGTTATTTAATGATACAATTGCCTATAATATTTGCTATGGGCGTCCAAGTGCTACAGATGAAGAGATGCGCAAAGCTGCTGAAATGGCACAAATATCAAAATTTATTGAAATTTTACCGGAAGGTTTTCAGTCTATGGTAGGAGAGCGAGGTCTCAAATTATCAGGTGGTGAAAAACAACGCGTGGCTATTGCTCGGACACTTTTAAAAGCTCCTCCACTTCTTATTCTAGATGAAGCAACGGCGGCTCTTGATACGGCGACGGAACAGGAAATTCAACAAGCATTGGATATTGTAAGCCGTGGACGTACAACATTGATTATTGCGCACCGTCTTTCTACTGTTATCAATGCGGATGAAATTTTAGTTCTTAAAAGTGGTCGTATTATTGAAAATGGGACGCATACAGAGCTTTTACGCAAGAAAGGTCTCTATGCTTCAATGTGGAATAAGCAGCTTGAAGCATCGCAAGCAGAAGAAAAATTACGTAAAATGCGTGAAGAAGATGAGACGAGTGTTGTTAATCGTAAAAAATAAATAGAGCAAAATGTAATCTATATCTTTATATGGAGTGATTGATTAAATACATAAAAAGACACAAGAGGAACAAAAAGCTTTGTTGCTTGTTTAAGTTTACGATGAATAGGAAATTATATGAGTATTCTGCAATCTTTCCATAATAGCTTTGTAACGGTTCATAAAGAAGGTTATCCTTTTATTGTAGCGTTTTTTGTTATTTCGCTCATTCTTGGTTGGATATGGAGTCCGTTGTTTTGGTTTGGTCTCGTTCTCACGGTGTGGTGTGTATACTTTTTCCGTGATCCAGATCGTGTGATCCCTTTGAATTCAAATTGGGTTATGTCGCCTGCAGATGGGCGTATTTCATTTGTGGAATCATGTGTTCCACCTGAAGAATTAGGATTAGGGAAAGATGAAATGATCCGTATTTCCATTTTTATGGATGTTTTTTCATGCCATATTAATCGTATTCCTATCAGTGGTACAGTAGAGTCTATCGTTTATCATCCAGGTCGATTTACCAATGCTGACTTTGATAAAGCTAGTCAGTTTAATGAGCGTAATGGGGTGGTAATTGATAGCAAACATGGTAAAATTGGTGTCGTACAAATAGCGGGAATGGTTGCGCGCCGGATTGTTTGCTGGTCAAAAGAAAACGATGCCGTTATGACTGGTGAGCGATTTGGATTGATTCGTTTTGGTTCTCGCCTTGATGTTTATATACCAACTGAAATGAAATTGCGTGTTGCAGTTGGACAGACAGCAATTGCTGGAGAAACAGTTTTGGGTTCTTTTGATGATAAGAGTGCCACAACGGACTTCAGATACGATTAGGACTCACAATGAAAAATTTTTCGCCATTTTCTTCATTCAATCCTGAGGGGCAGCATGATGAAGGTGCAAATCGGCGACGTTCACCTACATCAATGCGGTATGTCATTCCCAATATCATTACTATTTTAGCAATTTGTGCAGGGATGAGCAGTATTCGTTTGGCTTTTGAACATCGCTATGAAGCTGCTATTTTAATGGTGCTTTTGGCCGCAGTTTTAGATGGTGCTGATGGTCGCATTGCCCGTTTAATAGATGGTAGTTCATCTTTTGGGGCACAGATGGATTCTCTTGCTGATGTTATAAATTTTGGTGTTACCCCTGCACTCATTGTTTATTCTTTTATCTTGAATCAAGCGAATCATATTGGGTGGGTTGCTGCCCTTGTTTATTGTGTTGCTTGTTGTTTGCGATTAGCACGTTTTAATGTGATGTTAGATAACCCCAATATACCTAAGTGGCAGAGAAGTTATTTTGTTGGTGTTCCAGCACCAGCAGGAGCATTATTACTTTTATTGCCTACCTATTTAGGCACTCTTGGTTTGGTCCCCAATTGGGGGTGGGCATTATTTTTTAGTCTTTATACTGTAATTATTGCTTTTCTTTTGATTAGTCGTTTACCGGTATGGAATGCAAAAACAATTGATCAAAATTTAAGGCGCGATATCGTTATACCTTGCATGTTGGTCATTGTTATTTATGTCGGTTTTCTTGCGACTTACACATGGGAAACTTTATTGATTACAGCTGTTAGCTATATGATTTTTCTCCCTTGTAGTTTTATCGCTTATAATAAACGTGCTACTTTAGAAGAGAAAAAGGCTGATGCTAAAGCTATCCAAGAATTATAAAGTGCTTCATTCTTCTGTCGAAAAGCACAGGAAAAAGAGAGAGTCAAACGATTTACTTCTCATATGATGATCAATCAGGTACATGATAATCTACAAACCGATTTTTATGGACATTAAAGAGTTTTCCAGTTTCCTTTAAATCAGGTGATAACAAATGGACTATCTTTTTTGCAACCTCTTGTGGTGAAGGAAGAGTTTGTGGATCTTCACCGGGCATAGCTTCAGCGCGCATGGCAGTGCGTGTGGCACCCGGGTTGACACAATTAATCTTAATAGGGGTTTGTTTGAGTTCTTCTGCCCAACAGCGGGCAATCACCTCTAAAGCCGCTTTAGAGGCTGCATAAGCTCCCCAGAAAGGGCGCGCAGCATGCGCAACGCTTGAGGATAACAGGATGGCTCGTCCAGCATCAGATTCACGTAATAAAGGCTCAACGGCTTTCATTAAGCGCCATTGGCTGAAAAGATTTATTTGAAAAACATCTTCAAATACCGTGTTTTCTATATGCGCTATTGGTGAGAGTGTTCCAAGAATTCCTGCGTTTGCAACGATAATATCAAGTTTTTTCCAGCGTTTGGCAATTGAGATAGCAAGGGTATCGATGTTTTCCATATGATGCAAGTCAAGGGGAACAAGGGTTGCATGAGCTCCTTTTTCTCGGATTTGATTATCTAATTCAGTAAGTCCACTGACTGTTCGTGCAAGAGCAATAATATGAGCGCCGCGTGCAGCAAGCTCGAGTGCCAAATAATAGCCAATCCCTCTTGATGCGCCAGTAACAAGTGCAACACGCCCATGGAGACTAAAGTCACGTTTTGTCATCATTAATCTCTTGTTTTAAGAACAGATGATTGATGAATTTTGGAGAGATTTTCTTGATCAACCAGATGCGTAGGATAATATCCAGTAAAATAATGGTCAGTAAATTGTGGATCGGCGTTATTCCGTTTTTCCCCTGCTACAGCAAGATATAATCCATCCGTTGAAAGAAATTCTAATGAATCCGCTCCAATAAAATCACACATAGATTTTAAATCTGGATATTGATTTGCTAAAAGGTTTTCAGCTTTAGGTGTATCAATACCATAAAAGTCAGGATAAAAAATCATAGGGCTAGAAATGCGCATATGAACTTCTTTTGCTCCTGCATCGCGAAGCATTCGTACAATTTTAAGGGATGTTGTTCCACGCACAATAGAGTCATCAACCAGAATAACACGTTTTCCTTCAATCACAGGACGGTTTGCCGAATGTTTTAACTTGACGCCAAAAGCGCGAATTTGTTGTGTTGGTTCGATAAAAGTGCGGCCAACATAGTGATTACGAATAATACCAAGCTCGAAGGGAATTCCAATTTCTTGTGCATAGCCAATTGCGGCAGGTGTTCCTCCGTCAGGAACAGGAACTACAACATCACCCTTACAGGGGGCTTCTTGTGCTAAACGAATTCCCATATTTTTACGTGTTGTATAAACACTACGCCCTCCAACGATTGAGTCCGGGCGGGCAAAATAAACATATTCAAATAAACAAAGCTTTTCTGGTGTCTCATTTTCTGGTTTTATAATTTTTTTCGTAATTTCCCCATTTTTTTGTATTTCACATATGATGATTTCTCCATTTTTAACATCACGGACATATTTTGCTCCAATAATATCAAGAGCACAAGTTTCAGAACAAAAGATAGGCTTACCATCAAGTTCCCCCATCACGAGAGGTCTAATTCCTGTTGGATCGCGTGCCGCAATAAGCTTTGTACGTGTGAGCGCTAACATAGCATACCCACCTTCTACTTGCCGAATCGCATCAACAAAACGATCAGAGGACGATTCATAACGTGAGCGGGCGATAAGATGGAGAAAAACTTCTGAATCTGACGTTGATTGACAGATAGCACCAGAAGCGATGAGTTCACGGCGTAATGTGAGACCATTGGTAAGATTACCATTATGCGCAATAGCAATACCTCCAACTTTCAATTCAGCAAAAAGGGGTTGAACATTGCGTAATGCCACTTCTCCAGTTGTTGAATAACGGGTATGTCCAATAGCACGATTTCCTGGTAAGCGGGCAAGTGTTGCAGGGTTTGTATAGTGATCGCCAACAAGACCTAAATGCTTTTCTTGATGAAATATTTTATTATGGTAAGAAACAATCCCAGCTGCTTCTTGCCCACGATGCTGAAGTGCGTGGAGTCCAAGAGCTGTTAATGTTGCAGCATCTTCATGCCCAAGAATACCAAAAACTCCACATTCTTCATGAAGGGTATCATCATCTAATGAAAATTCTTGACAGAAAACATCGCTTTTTATCATCATATTCTTTCAGTTGTGATATGGAGGAATCATTAATATCACATTTTACATCATTTAGTTCTCTTTCCTCATGAAAAACTATTCTCTATTTTTTGAAAATTATCTTTTCATGAGAGTGTTGCTCATACGTATGTTTATTGCTGTCTTTAAACAAATTTTCCGTCTTTTCGAGAACAGATCCAATATCTTTGGGGAGTATTTCCCAAACTTTTTGTCCTAATGAATCTAAAATAGGCCTTGTTTTTGCATTTTTTAACCAATTCGCTTGAAGCTCGGGTTTAATCAGTGCATTAAGCAGTAACATACCGATGACCATGATAAGTAAACCACGAAGTGCTCCAAAAATAAAACCAATAGCACGGTCAAGGATACCAATTCGACTATCAATAATAAAATCAGAGATCTTCATTGTAATAATTGAAGTAATAATGAGAACAATAATAAAAATTGTGACCAATGTTGTGATCAATGCAATCATTTTATTAGAGAGATATTGTTCAAAGAAAGGTAAGACAGGTTTGAATAAAAACAGTGTCGTAACAGCTGCAACTGCCCAAGAAATCAACGATAACACTTCACGTGAAAATCCTCGAAGCATAGCAAGAAAAGCGGACAACAGGATGATTACTACGACAATTCCATCAAGGATTGTTATGATCATTTGTTTGTTCCTTATACATAAAGTTGTGTTCTTTTAAGTCTGTGTGCAAATATATTTTTTGTTATGCCATTTTTTGTTCTTATAGCAAGGATCTTTTGTATTTTATAGAGTTTTTTCTATATTATCATATCTGTGGTGCAGATCATTTTTTACTTACGGTAAGAGTAGCAACGAGTTCGGGAAGGTCGGAGAAAGTTTTTTGTTGAAAGTTGAGCGACTTCATCATTTCGGTTGTTGTTGTGGGGTGAAAGGCTCCTTGAAAGCCGAGTTTTTTTGCTTCATTGATGCGCTGTGCTGAATGTGCAACAGCGCGGGTAGCTCCTGAAAGACTGACTTCACCAAAATATACATAATCCGTTGGCAATGCGATATTGGCAAGAGAAGATACCAAAGCAGCGGCTACAGCTAAATCAGCAGCAGGTTCTGATATGCGATATCCACCTGCCACGTTCAGATAGACATCATGCTGTCCAAAACGAATGCCACAATGAGCTTCTAAAACGGCAAGAATCATAGAAAGGCGATTTCCATCCCATCCGACAACCGCACGTCTTGGTGTCCCAAGGGAAGAAGGAGCAACAAGCGCTTGAATTTCTACGAGTATCGGGCGTGTCCCTTCCATTCCTGCAAAAACAGCAGCGCCTGGTGCTTTTTCATTACGTTCCCCTAAAAATAATTCAGATGGATTTATCACTTCGCGTAATCCTTTATCAGACATTTCAAAGACACCAATTTCATCTGTTGGTCCGAAGCGATTTTTTACAGTTCTAAGAATGCGATAATGATGTCCTCCTTCACCCTCAAAATAGAGAACGCCATCAACCATATGTTCAACGACTCGAGGACCAGCAATTTGTCCATCTTTTGTAACATGCCCAACAAGAACAACGGCGGCTCCTGTTTTCTTGGCAAAGCGGATCATTGCCTGAGCACCGATACGTACTTGTGTGACAGTGCCAGGTGCTGAATCTGCTGTATCTGACCATAGGGTTTGAATCGAATCGATAATCACCATATCAAGGTTTTTATGTTCGCTTAAGGTTGCCAGAATATCTTCAACATTGGTTTCAGCAGCAAGTTTCACTTCTGTATTGTTAGCTTCAAGCCTTTGTGCGCGCAGACAAATTTGCGCAATAGCCTCTTCACCTGAAACATAGATGACATTATATCCTTTACGTGATAAAGCAGCGGCTGTTTGTGTCAGCAATGTTGATTTACCAATACCCGGATCACCTCCAACAAGGAGTGCTGATCCACGGACAAAGCCCCCACCGGTAACACGATCAAGTTCAGCAATACCAGAATGAATACGTGGAGCATCTTCGATATTTCCAGAAAGAGATGTGAGTGTGACAATGCGTCCTTTACGAGCATTTTGCTTAGGACCACTTCCTATGCCGCTATTTATAGTTTCTTCGATAAGGGAATTCCATTCCCCACAAGCGCTACATTTTCCTGCCCAACGGGAATGGATGGTTCCGCAATTTTGACAGATAAATTGAATACGATTACGCGCCATGTCGATTTAACCAATTTGCTCTGGAAGGTAATTGCTATCGGCCAGATCACTAAAGCGTGTGAAATCAGATTGAAAGGCAAGGGGCACGATTCCTGTCGGCCCATGGCGCTGTTTTGCAATAATAACGTCAGCTTTTCCACAAACTTTATCCATTATTTCTTGCCATTTCATATGTTCAAGGCTACCGAACTTTGGTTCTTCATTTTTGAGGTAATATTCTTCACGATAGACAAATAAAACGATATCGGCATCTTGCTCAATAGAACCAAATCCACCTAAATCTGAAAGTTTTGGGCGTTTATCTGTTCTGTTTTCAACTTGATGTGAAAGTTGTGAAAGAGCAATAATAGGGATATTTAATTCTTTCGCTAAGGCTTTTAATTCTGCAGTGATTTCTTGAATACGATATTCAGATGTGTATTTTAAATCACTTGTCATGAGTTGGATATAATCAATAATTAAGACATCCAAACCATGTTTTTGCTTGAGACGTCGAGCACGGGCAGCCAGTTGTGAAACTGATATTCCTCCAGTTTGATCAATATAAAGGGGTGCCTTTTGGAGATGATTTACCGTACGAATAATTTTTGAAAATTGTTCATCTGAAATATGACCACGTCGAATATCAGAAGAAGAGACTTCCGTTTGTTCAGAAATAATACGTGTTGCAAGCTGCTCTGAGGACATTTCAAGTGAGAAGAATCCCACAATGCCGCCTTCATTTTCTTGGATATTACCATTATAATTATAAGCATTGGCAATATTAAAGGCAATATTGGTAGCAAGTGAAGTTTTACCCATACCAGGACGTCCCGCAAGGATAATTAAGTCGGATGGTTGTAATCCTCCCATTTTTTCATCAAGTGTTTGAATATGAGTCGCTATCCCTGATATTTGCGAAGAGCGCTTTTTTGCAGCACTTGCTATATCAACAACTCTTTTGATAGCGTCATCAAGACTGTCAAATCTACTATCGCAGTCTTCTTTTTTTTCTAGCATAATTATACACTTTCCTTTTGTTAGATATCAGTTTTTATGCAATTTTATATCAAGAATATTTTGCATGTTGTAGAATTTTCTCTGTGCTGTATTATTTAAAACACTGCTTGTTTTTTATATTGCGGTAATTAGGGTAATTTTTCAGATAGATTAGAAAATATTTTTGTTAAAAGGTTAGAGGTTGTCCTATAAAGAGGAAAGTTTCTGATATTCTACATAATAGTCAGCCTTGCACAACAGCAGCAATTATTTTTGAATTTAAAAACAAGAAAATGAGTGTCTTGTGAGAAGGAGTTTTTTTAAAGAAGGAACAATATAGAAAGATTTAGATTAGCTATGGATTTTAATATATGTACCCCACTTACAACATTAAGAGATGTGTTATCATTTCATGCAAGAAGAATGTTATTAAATAGCAAATACGGCGGCTAGAATCATTGAAAAATGATTCTTTGTAAGAAATTTCATTCTTGATAAGAACTACATTTTTTAATGAGAAGAATGGTTTCACAATTTTGACAGATAAATTGAATACGATTACGCGTCATGTTGATTTAACCAATTTGCTCTGGAAGATAATTACTATCGGCCAGATCACTAAAGCGTGTGAAGTCAGATTGAAAGGCAAGGGGAACGATTCCTGTCGGCCCATGGCGCTGTTTTGCAATAATAACGTCAGCTTTTCCAAAAGCTTTATCCATTATTTCTTGCCATTTCGTATGTTCCAAGCTACCTAGTTTTGGTTCTTCATTTTTGAGATAATATTCTTCGCGATAGACAAACAGAACGATGTCGGCATCTTGCTCAATTGAACCAGATTCACGTAAATCTGAGAGCTGTGGACGTTTATCTGTTCTATTTTCTACTTGACGAGAAAGTTGAGAGAGAGCGATAATAGGAATATTCAATTCTTTTGCTAATGCTTTTAATCCTGTGGTAATTTCTGTGATCTCTTGAACACGATTTTCTGATGAACGCTTTGAACTGCTTGTCATGAGTTGGATATAGTCAATAAACAAGATATCTAAACCATGTTGCCGCTTGAGACGCCGCGCACGAGCAGCTAATTGCGTAATTGATATTCCCCCAGTTTGATCAATATAAAGTGGTGCCTTTTGTAGTTGGTTCACCGCACGAATAATTTTTGAAAATTGTTCATCTGAAATATTGCCACGCCGAATATCAGAAGAAGAGACTTCTGTTTGTTCAGAAATAATACGGGTTGCAAGCTGTTCGGATGACATCTCAAGTGAGAAGAATCCCACAATGCCGCCTTCATTTTCTTGGATATTGGCATTACGATTATAAGCATTAGCAATATTAAAGGCAATATTGGTAGCCAGTGAGGTTTTACCCATACCAGGGCGGCCCGCAAGGATAATTAAGTCAGATGCTTGTAATCCTCCCATTTTTTCATCAAGTGTTTTAATATGGGTGGCTATCCCTGATAATTGTGAAGAGCGCTTTTTCGCAGCACTTGCCATATCGATAGCTTTTTTAATAGCCTCATTAAAATTTTCAAATCCACCTCCATATTTCCCTTTTTCTGCTAGCTCAAATAACTGATTTTCAACAGTTTCAATTTGTTGGGTAGGCGTGAGTTCTACAGGAGCATCAAAGGCTGTATTGACAACTTGAGTTCCAAGGTTAATCAAAGACCGTCGGATAAAGAGATCGTAAATGACGCGTCCATAATCTTCAGCGTTAATAATAGTGACTGCCTCTGTGGCTAAGCGAACAACATATTGGTATACAGTAATATCTCCAATTTTTTCTTCCATTTGGATATAGGGCTTGATTGTAACTGGATCTACACGTTTTCCTATTTTAATAAGGTGAGATAAAACATGATAAATTTTTTGATGCAATGGTTCAAAAAAATGTTCTGGTTTTAGAAAATCTGAAACGCGGTCAAGAGAATCATTGTTGATAAAGATGGCACCAAGCAATGCCTGTTCAGCTTCAATATTATGCGGAAGTTGCCGAAAAGAAGGAGAATCCTCTTTCTTTGAAGAGCTGACATTAACAACGTTAGTTTCTTCCATAATATTTTTCCACTAAAATTCTAAGTCTAGCTACTTTAGGCGATAAATTGAAAATCGTATAATTAAAAGAATAGAGCTACAAATCTTCATTTTAAGTTAAAATTATATAATTTTTTAAAACTCTCTTTTCGTTCCTCATTTATCATTTATGTATTATTTATATAACGTCTATCTATTTTATTTTATAATATGTGATTTTAAAGTGGAAGTTTTACTACTCTAAATTTAAGTATTTTTAAGTTACTTAACCTTAAAATTCCAATATCTGTGTAAGTAGAATTATTTTTTTATAACTGAAATTATTTCAGATCATGTGAGGATATAATCAACTTAACGCTCATACAAACTTTAGCCTTAAGGGTAGAACTTTAAATTATTTTTGCTTTATATGCTGGAAAAAAAAAGACATTTCACTCTTAGTGATATTATCATTCTCGGCATGTAATGCCTTTAAATAATATATTTCTAATTCTTTCATAAAAATTAGGTTCTTTATGTACGATAGCCATAAAATACTCACTTTTAAAGTGTGAGTATTTTATGAGCGATATTTAAAATGGAATAAAAAATATAAAACAGAAAGCAAAAATAGCAATTAAGCTTCTTGATGAGAACTGTTTATATCGTTGTCATTAATTTCTTCTGCCAATAATTCTTCCTGACTTTCTTCTAATAATTCTTCTTGAATATTATATATTTCTTTAGCCGAAGTGAGGGTTTCACCTTCTGCTTGGCGTTGTGCTTCACTGGTAGAACGCGCAACATTAATAATCACAGAAATTTGAACCTCTGGATGTAAGCTAAGAGTGATAGTGTGAAGACCGATCATTTTTATTGGATGATTAAGTTCGATTTGATTTCTTCCAATAGAAAAGCCTTCATCTGTTATGATTTCAGCAATATCACGTGTTGACACAGAACCATAAAGTTGTCCTGTTTCACCAGCAGAACGAACAACAATGAATGATTGTCCATCAAGTTTTTCAGCAATTTTTTGCGCTTCGCTTTTGCGTTCAAGATTACGTGCTTCAAGTTGTGCACGTTGTACCTCAAAATGTTTTTTATTAGCTTCATTTGCGCGTAAAGCTTTACCTTGAGGCAAGAGAAAATTACGCGCATAACCATCTTTAACTGAGACAATATCACCCATCTGACCAAGACGAGGAATGCGCTCAAGTAAAATAATATCCATAGTTTTTCCTTTCGAACAAATAAATTTAGTGGAGTTTTTTGCGTGATTGAAAATTGTATTGAATAGCAGCCCAAATTCCCATCAAAAGCATCATGAAAACAATAGGTGGAGTAAAAACGACTGTAAAAATAGCAATATAAACAAGAGAAAGTATAATAATCCGACCGTTTACCCCTTTTGTAATATTGTGAAGATATGCTAGACCGCTAATTAATATGATGACAATGTATGCAGTACTAAAGACACGGGTACTCAAGTTAAGAGAAGCGCTCAACTCAATCATCGATGCTATGCAAACAATAATAAAAATAATAATTCCAGAAATTGGAAGGCGGAGAGTTTGGCTCCAATCATCACGGGGTCTTTTCAGCCATTTCATATGTTGTGCTGCTATCATGGAAAAGTAAAGGTTACCAATGAGAAAAACCAAACTATAAATAGTCAAAGAAAAAGCAGTAAAAGTTGCTGTATGCGTCATTAAAAGCTCATTAAAAGCGCGTATATCGGCTTCTTTTATTGACTGTGTTTGTTGCAGAGTTTGTGCTATGTTTTCGGTGATTTTTTTTGCAACGATGGGTGTGGAAGGACGTGTTTGAACATAGAGCCCAATGAAAGTTGCTATAAGAGCGATAAAATTAGTTAAATGAAAAATAACCGATGATAATGGATACCATATCAGTTCGTTTTCTTTTTGCGCTGGTCGTGCAAGCCCAAGAAGCCAAGAAGCATAGACAGCAGGAAGGAAAAATAAGAACATAAAGCCAAGAGCAATATAGGTATTAGTGGTTATGATAAGAACAACAGTAGCACTTATGAGGGCGATGAGACTGGCTAATGTTCCTTGACCGAACGCAACAATAAAAATTGGCAATGAAAGAAAGCAGCCAAGAAGAAGAGAAAAAAAGGGCGCGATATTTGCAACACTGATGATTGCCAGTCCTATCACAACAGCAAATAATCCTGCCAAAATACCGGTTAATATCTCATAAGTACGATTTTTTTTCATTTATTGCTGTCCTGCTTTCTGCAGTTAGAGGCGTGTCAATACCCCAACTTTGACATTTAATAGCTTAACATAGGATACAACAAGCTATTTTTTAACCATATAAGAAAAGCAACTGGAGAAACTCTCCAGTTGCATAGCGTATTGATTGCTTACTTTATAACGTACGGAAGTAAGCCTAAAAAGCGAGCACGTTTGATAGCATTAGCTAATTCACGCTGTTTTTTCTGACTAACAGCAGTAATCCGTGAAGGAACAATTTTCCCACGTTCGGAAATATAACGTTGTAACAACTTGATGTCTTTATAATCAATTTTGGGAGCATTGGTCCCTGAAAAAGGACATGTTTTACGACGACGATGAAAGGGGCGACGTGCAGAGTTTTGATTAGTATCAGTCATCATTCTACCCCTTCTATAGTATTTTCACGTTGACGACGTGGAAAACGAGGACGCTCTTCATCATGTCCAATGTGACTATTGCGATCAAGGTGTGAGAGCATAGCAGATTTTTCTTTTTCGTGTTTTTCTACGCGAATGGTCATATAACGCAAAATATCTTCATTGATGCGCATCTGACGCTCCACTTCAGCAATTGCTGAAGCTGGTGCATCAATATTGACTAAGACATAATAAGCTTTACGGTTTTTACGAATACGGTAAGCAAGAGGACGAAGTCCCCAATTTTCTATACGCCCAACTTTTCCACCATGCGCTTCAATGACACCTTTGTAGAGACTCAAAAGTTCATCAACTTGCTGCGGTGCAATGTCTTGTCGGGCAAGGAACATATGTTCATAAAGAGCCATTGTTTTGCCTTTCTTCAATTAAATTTCACCGGTTTTAGCGCAAAGCCTCTGCGACTTGTCTTTTTTGGAAATCCAAAGAAGAAAGGACGCGTTTACAATTCGAGACATCTCAGAGCGGAGATACGGGAGGCCGGAAACATTGTATTTCCTACTGATATTTTACAGCCCTCCGTTCAACCTCCAGCTAAAGTGCCGGCAACGAATATTTCATATCTACAGGTTATCTTTTAAAATAGCAAGTTTATGCACATAAAAAAATTGATTTGTTAAATCTTGATATATTTCCTTCTTCTACAAAAAGATAATACTGTAATATAAAGGCAAAGGAGGGAAAAATGGACTTTTTAAACCAGATTGATGTTACACTCTTTGAAATGTTTGTCGGCAATCATCAAGCTTGGTCGATTGTAGTTTTGTTTAGTATTTTTTGTGCAAAGTTTTTAATTTATATTATTCCTCTCCATCTTTGTGCGTTGTGGTTTTGTGGTGGGGAGAGGGAACGGTGTGTTGTGCTAAGCATTTGCATGAGTATTTGTGCATCTCTTTTCATAGGTTATCTCATTTCTCTTTTTTATTTTCATCCTCGCCCATTCGTGGTAGGGCTGACGACACCGCTTATTCAACATCGTGCAACAGCTTCTTTTCCTAGTAATCATGCCTTGACCATTGCATCTTATGCAGCTAACTTTTATTTTTACCGATACAAAGTTACTTTTAAATTTGCCACCGTATTTTTGTGTTTGATCTGTTGGGCGCGCATCTTTGTGGGTGTACATTATCCCTTTGATATTTTAGCAGGTGCACTTTTAGGAAGTCTCATAAGTTTGGGTGTTATTCAGTTTATAGCACCCTATTTTCCTAAGTTTTTATATCAAATTCCGCCCTTAAAATATAATTTTAGGTGTGGTATTCGTTTTAAATAAAGGGCTTTATATTGATTTGTGCGGATGAATAAGGTCAAAAGAAAATAATTTAATTGTACAGTTTTAGGAGTTGATAAATGGGTGCAGCTTTTATTTTTCCAGGGCAGGGGAGTCAACTTGTTGGTATGGGGAAAGCGCTTGCAGAGCAATTTATTGTCGCACGGATGGTTTTCGAGGAAGTTGATGATGCTTTGGGTGAGAAATTATCAAAGATCATTTTTGAAGGACCAGCAGATGTTTTAACGTTAACAGCAAATGCACAACCGGCATTAATGGCTGTATCTATGGCTGTCATTCGTGTGATGAAACAATTAGGGCTTCGTATAGAAGAAAAGGTAAGGTTTGTTGCTGGTCATTCTTTAGGCGAATATTCGGCTCTTTGTGCTGCTGGTACATTTACTCTCACAGATACGGCAAGACTTTTGCGTATTCGTGGCAATGCTATGCAGGCTGCTGTCGCGGTTGGTGAAGGTTCTATGGCTGCATTAATTGGTTTAGAAGAGCACATTGTGGAAGAAATTTGTGAAACTGTTTCTGGAGAAGGACTATGTCAGATTGCTAATGATAATGGTGGTGGGCAAATTGTTATTTCCGGTAAAGCAAAAGCAGTTGAGGCAGCGGTAGAGATTGCATCAACAAAAGGTGCAAAACGTGCACTTCTTCTTCCTGTTTCTGCACCTTTTCATTCATCTTTAATGCAACCTGCTGCTGATGCCATGAAGAAAGCACTTTTGACTGTTAACAAAATGTCCCCTATTGTTCCTTTGATTGCCAATGTTTCTGTTGCACCTGAGAGCAATCCAGAGCGTATTACTACTCTTCTTGTCCAACAAGTGACTGGGAGGGTGCGATGGCGTGAAACAATAGAATGGATCGCTGCTAATGGAGTTGATACGCTTTTTGAAGTTGGTTCTGGAAAAGTATTAACAGGTTTAACGCGTCGTATTAACAAAGATATAAAGGGGGTAACCATTGGAACAGTTGATGAAATAGAATCAGCGCTAGGTATGCTCGGCGTTTAATCTATAAGGAGTTAAAAAATGTTTAGATTAACAGGACGTAAAGCTCTTGTAACGGGGGCTTCGGGAGGAATTGGTGAGGCAATTGCACGCTGCTTTCATGCACAAGGAGCCATTGTTGGACTTCATGGAACACGCGAAGAAAAGCTTAGAGAAGTGGCGGCAGAATTAGGGCAGAATGTTTTTGTATTCCCCGCTAATCTTTCTGAACGCCAATCGATTAAACAATTGGCTGAAGTTGCAGAAAGAGAAATGGATGGCGTCGATATTTTGGTTAACAATGCGGGAATCACTAGGGATGGTCTTTTTGTGCGTATGCAAGATAAAGACTGGGATGATGTTTTAGAAGTTAACCTAACAGCTGCTTCTCTTTTGACGCGTGAATTAATACATTCTATGATGCGCCGCCGGTATGGAAGGATTATTAACATTACATCTGTTGTTGGTGTTGTGGGAAACCCTGGACAAACGAATTATTGTGCTGCAAAAGCAGGCTTGATAGGTTTTTCTAAAGCATTGGCACAAGAAATTGCTTCGCGAAACATCACTGTCAATTGTATTGCTCCAGGATTTATTAAATCCGCAATGACAGACAAGCTTAATGAAAAGCAAAAAGAAGCCATTATGGCTGCGATTCCGATGAAACGTATGGGAAGTGGGCAAGAAATAGCCGCTGCTGCTGTTTATTTAGCAAGCGATGAAGCAGCCTATACGACAGGTCAAACACTCCATATCAATGGTGGAATGGCAATGATTTGAGTATTTATTTTATTCCACATTGATTTATGAGTTGTATTATTTTAGATAGTAACGATTGAAATGGATAGATGCATCTATTTCTTTAATATGGTCGTTGATCAATTGATGTCGGAATGTCAGATTGGTTCATTTTGTAGGGGATATCCACAGGATGTTTTAAATCATTACTAAAATCTTTTAAAGTAATGCATCTATTGCTTGATTAGATGAACCGATATAGTTAACCAAATTATAGGAAATATAAATTCGAGGATTTCAACATGAGTGATACAGTAGAGCGCGTTAAGAAAATTATCGTGGAACATCTTGGGGTTAATGCTGATAAAGTTGTAGAAAATGCAAGCTTTATCGATGATCTAGGGGCTGATAGCCTTGATACGGTTGAACTCGTTATGGCTTTTGAAGAAGAGTTTGGGGTAGAAATTCCAGATGAAGCTGCTGAAACGATTTTCACAGTTGGCGATGCAGTCAAGTTCATTGATAAAGCTTCTGCGTGATTACTAAAGGGCAAAGGCATAAATTGCTTTTGCCTATATTCTTCGGAGCTCTTTTGAAAAGAGAGCTTTGAGAGGTGAAGTTTAGTTCAAGGTTAGAAGTTATGAGACGTGTTGTTGTTACTGGTTTAGGATTGGTATCTCCATTAGCTGGTAATATTGAATATAGTTGGAAGCGACTTCTTGAAGGAAGAAGTGGTGTCCGACGTATCACAGAGTTTGATGTGTCAGATTTGCCATGCCAGATTGCTGCGCGTATCCCCTTAGGGGATGGAACAGAGGGGACTTATAATGCTGATTTGTATATGGAACCTAAAGAGCAACGTAAAGTTGATGCATTTATTGTTTATGCAATGGCTGCTGCTAACCAAGCGCTTGCAGATGCCGAATGGTTTCCTAAGAGTGATGAAGATCAGATTTGTACAGGCGTGTTAATTGGTTCGGGAATTGGGGGAGTTGAGGGTATTGTTGAAGCTGGTTATACGCTTCGTGATAAGGGCCCACGTCGTGTTTCTCCTTTTTTTATTCCAGGTCGTTTGATTAATCTTGCTTCTGGTTATGTGTCTATTCAATATGGTTTACGGGGGCCTAATCATTCTGTTGTAACGGCTTGTTCAACAGGGGCGCATGCAATTGGTGATGCGGCACGTTTGATTATGTTTGGTGATGCAGATGTCATGGTGGCAGGGGGGACTGAATCTCCGATAAATCGGATATCTCTTGCAGGTTTTGCAGCTTGTAGAGCTCTTTCTACTTGTCGCAATGATGATCCTGAACGGGCGTCACGTCCTTATGATACTGATCGTGATGGTTTTGTGATGGGGGAAGGAGCAGCTGTTGTTGTTTTAGAAGAGCTGGAACATGCCAAAAAACGAGGAGCGCGTATTTATGCTGAGGTTATTGGCTATGGTTTATCTGGTGACGCTTACCACATTACAGCGCCTTCAGAAAGTGGTGAAGGGGCTCAGCGTAGTATGATAGCTGCTCTTAAGCGTGCACAAGTGAATATAAGTGAACTTGATTATATTAATGCTCATGGTACATCTACGATGGCTGATTCCATAGAGCTAGCGGCTGTTGAGCGTGTTTTAGGGAGTTATGCACCACAAGTTTCTATGTCATCAACGAAATCATCTATCGGGCATTTACTTGGTGCAGCCGGTGCTGCTGAGGCTATTTTTTCTATTTTAGCTATACGGGATAATATAGCCCCAGCGACACTTAATCTTGACAATCCATCGATTGAAACAAAAATCGATCTTGTACCACACAAACCGCGTGAACGAAAGATTGATACGATTCTTTCTAATTCTTTTGGATTTGGTGGGACAAATGCATCGTTGGTGATGCGACGTTTTAGGGGATAATAAGTATTTTTATTTAATTTTTGCTTTTGAGTTTTCTACTTTATTATAAGGTGAATAAGAAATTATAATATTATCCTTAATCGCTATTGAGGGGTTATGTCCGATGTGAAAAATGGAAAATCATTAAAGGACGTAAGTGATTCCTCTTCGAATCATTTAGCAGATAGTTATGACATGTTAATACATAAAAAACGAAAGAAATCATCTATCGTCCGTAATCCGTTGGTCATTCTCGGTCATTTTTTTCTTATGCTGATTGTGATTATTCTTTTTGCCATAAGTATTCCTCTTTATATTGGAAAAAGTATTTTTGAAGAAAAGGGAAAAATTGAGGAAGAACAAATTGTTCTTATCCATCCTGGTACCGGAATTCGTGAAATTGCTTCATTGCTAGAAAAACGCGGTTTCATTCGATCATCAGATATTTTTGTTTATGGGGTTGGTTATCACCAAAAAACAACGCATCTGAAGGCTGGTGAATATTTAATTCCAGCTCATGCTTCGATGCAGGATATTATGGATATTCTTGTGAAAGGAAAATCTATAGAGTATACATTTACAGTACCTGAAGGTTTAACGGTTCAGCAAGTTTTCGATCGATTAGCTGCGAATGAAATTTTGATTGGAGACCTTCCAAAAATTTTGCCTCCAGAAGGTTATTTAATGACGGATACTGTTCGTTTTATTCGGGGAACAACGCGTAAAGAGATTGTAAACAGGTTGCGTGAAGGACAGACAAAATTAATTCATGCTATATGGGATACGCGTTCACCTGATTTACCCATTAAATCAATTGATGAATTTGTTATATTAGCCTCAATTGTTGAGAAAGAAACGGGAATTGCAGCAGAAAGACCAATGGTTGCTGCGGTATTTTATAACCGCCTTACAAAGCATATGCGTCTTCAATCAGATCCAACAGTAATTTATGGTCTCTTCGGAGGAAAAGGAAAACCATCCGGTCGTGCAATTTATCGTTCAGATCTTGAGAAGGAAACACCATATAATACTTATAAAATTAATGGTTTGCCCCCAACGGCTATTGCAAATCCAGGTCGAGATTCTTTAAAAGCGGTGGCACATCCACCAAGCAGTGATGCACTTTATTTTGTTGCTGATGGTTCAGGAGGGCATGTTTTTTCTCGAACTTTAGAGGAACATAATATGAATGTTCGCAAGTGGCGAGAATTAAAGGCAAAACATTGAATTTATAGTGATAACACATCTTTTTGCATCGTAAATGAGAATCCCAAATATAGTAAAATTTTTCTATTTAAACTTTTTATGAGAATGATAAAAAATCATTTTCTTGTCTGTCACAAGTGGGGTTGGCGTATGGATAAAAATATTTAAGAAAGAAGTGAATATACTGCTAATACCTTATCTCAAAAAAGAGCAGAATAACATTGAGAATTGCTAAGAAAACACATTGATTAGGAGAGAGGTTGAGATAATGTATAATTCAAATTTTGGAGAAACATTTATGAACAAAGTAGAGTGATGTAATGACAGTCTTTGAAAGTAAATTGAGTACTATAAAAATGAATCAACGCCGCGGTTTTTTATTTATTCTCTCTTCGCCTTCAGGTGCTGGTAAATCAACAATTTCTCGATTACTTCTAAAAGAGGGACAATTAGAGCTTTCCGTAAGTATGACTACAAGGAAAAGGCGTCCTAGTGAAGTAGATGGGCTGCATTATTACTTTATTTCAAAAGAAGAGTTTGAATATAAGCGTGATAGGGATGAATTTATTGAGTGGGCAGAAGTTCACGGAAATTATTATGGCACTTTACGTGAAACTGTTGAAAGCGCATTGAATGCTGGCCAAGATATGTTATTTGATATTGATTATCAAGGTACCGAGCAGCTGCAAAAAAAGATGCTAGGAGACACTGTATCTGTTTTTATTCTTCCACCATCAATGAAAGAGCTTGTTTCGCGTTTACATCGTCGAGCAGAAGATAGTCAAGATACTGTCAATTTGCGATTGGAAAATGCACGAACGGAGTTAAAGCATTGGCTTTCTTATGATTATGTTGTGATTAACGAAGATTTAGATCAGTCTTTATCTTTTATTAAATCAATTTATTTAGCTGAAACCGTAAAACGTGAGCGTTGTTCTTATCTTGGCTCTTTTGTTGATGGGCTTATTGCTGAAAAAATCGATAAATGTTGTGATTAAAAAAGGTTTTATAACACAAAGTGCATTTTTTAGAGCACTAGATGCGCTAAAGTTACAAATTCAGAAATCGAGAGCGTTTCAGCACGGCGCGTTCCATCAATTCCAGCTTTTTCTAATAGCTCTTCACCTCCAAGTATTTTGAGATTTTGACGAAGCATTTTTCGTCTTTGCCCAAAGGCGGTTTTTGTGACGAGACTTAGTTTTTGTGCAGAGCAGGAAAGAGGTTGTATTCGCGGAATAATATGAACAACGGAAGACGTTACTTTAGGTATTGGTATGAAGGCTTGAGGGGGGACATCAAAAGCAATTTTAGCAGTGGTACGCCAGCCAGTTAAGACACTAAGACGTCCATAATGAGTAGATTGAGGTTTAGCTGTAATCCGTTTGGCAACTTCACGTTGAAACATCAATGTCATTGATTCATAAAAAGGAGGCCATGGTTCAGTCAAAAGCCAATTTAATAAGAGTTGTGTCCCAATATTATAGGGAAGATTTGCAATAATGCGCGGTTTTACAGGGCTTGTTTCAAAGAGTTTTGAGAAATCTTGCTTCAGTGCATCATTACAAATAACTTTTAATTTTTTAGGATAGTGTTTTTCTATTTCTAAGAGAGCCGGTATGCAGCGCTCATCGCGTTCTATTGCTGTTACAATGGCACCCTTTGCTAGCAAGGCACGTGTGAGACCTCCAGGACCAGGACCAATTTCAAGAACAGGTTTTCCTTCTATATTGCCTGCTTGATGAGCAATTTTAGATGTTAAATTAAGATCAAAAAGAAAATTCTGCCCCAAAGATTTATGCGCTTGTAATCCATATATATCAATGACCTCACGCAGAGGAGGGAGATTATCTATTGGCATGGGTTTAAACTATTTTTTGCAAGTTGATTTGCAAGTTTAAGAGCAGCAATAAAGCTTTCGGGAGAGGCTATCCCTTTATCAGCAATGTCAAAAGCAGTTCCGTGATCTGGAGACGTGCGAATAAAAGGTAGACCTAACGTGACATTAACAGTGCTATCAAAGTCTAATGTCTTAACAGGGATAAGGGCTTGATCATGATACATACAAATGGCAACGTCATATGCTTTTCTTGCGCATTCATGGAACATTGTGTCGGCAGGCAGCGGGCCTGCAATATTGAGTCCTTTCTTTTTAAGATATTCAATAACAGGAGTGATAACTTCAATATCTTCTTTTCCCATCGCACCTCCTTCTCCAGCATGAGGATTAAGACCAGCAACAGCTAGTCGGGGTGATGTTATTTTAAACCTTGTTTTTAAGTCATATTCAGTAATAAGTACCGTTTGAATAATTAAATCACGGGTAAGCTGTGAAGGAACATTTTTAAATGGAATATGAACAGTTATTGGTACTGTTTTTAATCGAGGTCCTGCTAACATCATAACTGGATGATAACATTTATGAAAAGCTTTATGGGCTAAATCGGCTAAAAATTCTGTATGACCTGGAAATTGAAAACCGGCATCATAAAGACTCTTTTTTGCAATAGGACAAGTGATAAGTGCACATGCATGGCCATTTTGAATCAATTGAACACAGCGTTTAATTGCTTCAATAATTCCAGCTGTATTTTTCGATGAAGGTATACCTAATTGATCACTTTGTTTGTTTTTTAACGGTATGATAGGAAGAGCGCTTTGAAAATTTTTTGCAGGATTATTGATTAAAACAGATTGCACCTCAACATCAATCTGTAAAAAACGAGCGCGCGAACGAATAACATCTGGATCAGCAAGAAGTACAAAAGGTGGAATTTGGCGCGTAACACGCAAATTCCACGCTTTTAGTACTATTTCAGGACCAATTCCGGCAGGATCACCACCGCTAACAATAAGAGCAGCCATTATGAATTTTGAATGCGTGCCACTCGGCGCAGTTCTCCTAAATATTTGTCGCTTAATTCTTCAAGTTTTTGCGGGCTTCTTTTTTTACTATCTTGAAGAGAAAATATCAGTCGAGCGACATAATCATCAGAAACTCTTTTTATTTTGCAGACAGCAATTGCTTCGATTCCATCAGATGTTTCTTGTAATTTTGTCATTTTTCCAGCAGGCGTTTCAAGAATAGCTTGTTCCCATGCATTAGGAAGTTGTGGCTCCAGAAACTTTCCTAAGTGGCGGATAGTAACGTCTAAAATACCTCTTGCTTGATTGTGAGCATTGGCACATCCACGGAAATGTGCGCGAAAATTACTTGCTTCTCTTTGACGTCTTTCAAAGATCTCTGAACGACGATGTGCAGGAATGACAAAAACAATTCGCTGTAATGTATATTCGTTGGTTGAAGGTTTTACACCACCATTTTTTAATATTCTGCGTACAGCTTCTTGTTCGCTAATCATACCTGTTTCAGCTTGATAGCGTGCGCTAACAAGACGCCCCCATCCTATTTGTCCACGGATGTAATCTTTAAAGTGTTGCACTGTGATCTCAGTTTGGATCAGAATCTGGTTGAGCTGATCAATCGTCATATTATTTTGTGTCGCAAAATTCTCAAAAGCTCTATCAACTTCATCATTGCTTACTTCAATATTACGACGTTTTATTTCAATATTTTTTAGCTTTTCATCAATAAGCTCTTTTTTAGCCTGTGCCACCAAATTGCCTTGCTTTTGTTGTAGCCTGAGAAAAGCAAGGCGTCTTTGTATATCATAATTTGTGATGGGGTTGCCATTAACTGTAACAACAATAGAAGTCTGCGCAAAGACTGTCGGAATCAAAAATCCATTTATTAGCAGGCTACTTACGCTCAAAGATGCAATATAAAATAAAGCAAGAAAACGCTTTTTCAATTTATTCATGTAAATAGGCTTTCGCATTGTTTATTAATTCTCATCAACAACTTAAAATACACGCTTTCTTTCATAAAAACAATGATAAGTTAAATGACTGATACATTCCCTTTATAAATTAATCTATCTTTTTTCCGATATCTGCAATCGTACGCAATGAAAGAGAGAAATTAAAGTTTTGCAAGGGTGCTTTCCTGCCTGGATTCGTTACCTGTTGATAACCGAATGTTAACCCGAAACATTCATCCATATAACTCAAGCTAATTCCTCGCTTTATAAATGTACCAGATACTAAATCATAACCGGCGTTGCTATTAATGGACCAATAATCTGCTAATTTAAGTCCTGTTTGAAAAGAAATTTCTTGGCGCTCTTGAGAATATTCATAGTCTGGTTGCTTTGCGATATAGGCATATTGTAGAGCCACCCAAAAATTTTGCCATTTTTGTGATGCTTCGATTTCACTACGGCGGATTTTTCCTGTTTTTTTGTCAAAGCGTCCACGCGTTTCTAAGGAAAAACCACTTTTATGGGTTGTACCAAACATTGCAACATAGTCTGAACGTTTTGCCTCTAAGCTAGAATGAGTACCGACATTGATAAAGTCCTTTTCTGCAAAAGAATTCTTTCCTGCTAGATGGAAGGATTGTCCAATGAGACCATAAAGAGACCAATTATCATTAAGGCTTCCAGAATATCTTATACCTATATTGGCTCTTGTACCACCTTCTACACGATCATAACCAGAAAATTTGTCTCGTTGAAAGAGAGTGGTTGCATCAAAGACAAAGCTTTGAGCATCTTCATTAGGAATTTGTCCAATATATTGTTCATTATTGCGTATAAAAATTTGTGCAGTTGGTTCTATAATATGTGTAGAATGATCAGCTGTAATGAGGAAGGGATAACGTAGTTCCAACCCTGCTGTTGCCATGCCACGAATTGCTGAACCATGAATTGCGGATAAGGCATTGTTTTCTATAGAATCTGTGTGATTTTCGCTTGCATTGGTTGTAATGATATCAGCTCGTAGAGAGAGAAGAGGGGTTAAGATGAGTCCGTTGTGCGTGTTGAAGCGCTTTTTCCACTGAAGCTCGTTTGTTAAACGCAAACTATTTCCAGCCATACCAGAAAGTTTTACTGTGTTGAGAGGGTTTCCGTTCTGGTCGGGTGAACTGAAGTCAGCATGGCGACGATAAACTGATTGCATATTACTATGGAAGGTAAGCTCTCCATTATAAATGGGTTCATCTGGTGTGAAAAAATAATCGATGCGTGGTAAGACCCACGCTTGTCGAGAGTGACGTTCATAATGAGGATCATTCAGTATTGAATCTTGAACTTTAAAATGATAAAAACGCATATCAAAATAATTTTTTCCTGCAAGACCATTCAGATAGATCTGAGAAAGTTGTGTAGGATTGTTATAGTTTTCAAGTTTATAGGCACGACTAAAATGCTGATCTGATTGTGCAAGAATATCCCATCCATAAGTCCAGTGTGAGTTAATACGAAAATCCCCCTTTGTCGCCAGCATATAACGGTTTTTATGTTGGGAATCAATCGTATCATTATCAAATCTATGCGGTTTCATTTGATATATATGAGCAAAGCGAATGTTATAACGGCCCGTTTTTAAACGCTGACGCCATTCCCCTTCGGTTAAAAGCCCTTGTTGGGTATAAACCGTAGAAGAAAGGGTAAAATCATAATGGGGGGCGAGATTCCAGAAATAAGAATTCTTTATCCCCATACCGAGATAATCAGTATAAAAAAAATGAGGAGTAAGCAGACCGCTAGCACGCCTGACAGTTGGATCATAGATCTCAAAATTTGGAAATTTTATAATCGGTACACCAAAAACTTCAAAACTGCTATTTTCAAACCGAATTTTTTTGACGCTATTATTCCATATGATCTTTCTTGCTTTAATTTTCCATAGGACATCTCGATCTGGTTTATAAGAGCAAGGTTCACAGGCTGTATAGGTTGCATTTTCAAAGACTGTTATGTGATTGTGTTTGCGTGTAGCATTTTGGGCTGAAAAGTGAACATTGTTGGCTGTATCAATACGTAGGGCGTTTACAAAACCCTCGCCAAGATCTTTGGTCATATCAATTTGGTTGGAATAAATTTTATTACCATCCTTTTGAGTAATTTCAACGTTCCCTTGTGCTATAAGCCGTCCTGTTTTTTGATTGTAAATAATTTTTTGAGCGACAACTTTATTGCCATCATATTCGATTTGGACATTACCGTGTGCAGAAACAGTGTTTTCATCACGATTGTAGATGAGTTCATCCGCAGAGAGCAAAAGAGGAGGTTCCAGATTTTGAATGCGACTTTGAGAAGGAGATTGAAGGCTTTGAGCGTGCGCACAATAAGACAAAGCACTTCCTAAAATAACCCCCACAACACTTTTAAAAGCGAGAGCACTTAATTTTGTTAAAATAGTTTTTTTAAGTGTTAATGCTTTCACTTAGCCATCCTCTTTATGAAGTAAAAAAGAGATTCCTAAGAATAACGCAATAACAACGGGTGTCCAAGCTGCAATAATTGGTGGAATATATCCAGCATTACCGAAAGCTTGAACAAGTACGGAAATAACATAAAGCATAAACCCAGCTATTACGCCACCAAGAATCAACATTCTAGATTGCCCAAAACGTGTAAAATTTAAAGATACAGTTGCTGCAATGAGGGTCATTGCCACAAGCAATGCCGGTAATGCAATCAAAGATTGGAAATACATATCAAAATTATGAGCAGAATAGCCAAATGAACGTGCAATCATAATTTTTTTTGGCAATTGGTAAAATGGAATAGTTGCGGGATTCACTAAACGTTCCGTTAAAAATTCAGGTTTTAGATTGGTTTTTATTTGCAACACGGTAAATTTTTCAGGAGGATGCCCTATTTTATAGATTGTTCCATTTGTTAATAGCCAAAATCCATTAGTCAAGGTTGCTTTTGGGGCGTTAATCCAATTTTTAACGGTTGCATTGTCATTGTATTGTACAAAGGTGGCATCGAGAAGAGAAAGTCCTTGATCGGTGATAGATTTAGCACCAATGGTTGTTCTGCCTAAATTTGTATGTTGTGTTAACCAGTGGATACTTGTATTGTGAAGAGGTGTTAGTACATTGTGATTGCGCCATTCAGTCATCTTTTTTTCTGCTTGAGAAAATCCCCATGCAGCAAGTGGATTAATGAGAAGAATTGAAAATAATCCCAAAAGAAAAGCTCCAAAACAAGCTGGCATAAGAAATTGCCATGCAGAAACACCGATTGAACGAGTCACTACAAGTTCAAGTTTTTTGTTGAGCGAGATAAGCGTTGCCATTGCAGAAAAGAGTGCAATGAAAGGGATAAGTTGTTGCATGATAAAAGGGATGCGTAAAGCAGAGAGGAAAAATGCATCTTTTGCTGTATAATGCGGAAGGGAAGATAGCCTACCGGAATTCTCTGTGAAATCGATTAAAAGAGCAAGAACAAAAATGCTTCCCCAGAAATAACAAGTTATTTTAAGATAACGTATAAAAAAATATCGTCCAAGTGTCCACCCAATCATGATATTTCATCCGAGGAATCTTGAGATTTTCGATGTTCAAATTTGTTCATTATTTTTTGAAAAGCGATTTGAAGTATCTCATTAACTTTTGTGGGAAGCCCAATTTTATGATTCGTTAAAAGCATAAAAAAGACAAATGCACTTGTTCCTATAGGTATAATATAAAGGAGAGGAACGTATGCAAGATCGCTTTTTGCTTTTTCTGCGAAAAAATATCCTATCCAATACACCAGAAAAGAGAGGGCAATTGCCGAGAGATTTGCGGAATGATGAGCTTGTCGATGGGAGCGTACATCCCCTGCCGCTGCTAATGCAATAAGTGAAAAAACAATAGGGTAGAGCCATTGTGTTAATCTGCGGTGAAATTCAGCTTTATATTGGAGTGGTTTTCGTTGATAGTAGGGATCTTTTGGGTCAGGGTTTTGTAAATAAGAAAGAGACCGATCTTTTGGATAAAGAGTAGGTGTTTTATCACTGGGGATAAACTCTCCTAGGCTAAAAGTATATGAGCTAAATTGCACGATTGAAACACTGTTATTTTGATGATTGACTCTTTCTATTTCACCGTTATTGAGAACCAGAAAACTGCCGTTTTTATTGCTCACAATGGATGCGTCTGTTGCATAATAAAAAAGATCAGTCTTAGGATCACGCTGGTCGGCAATGAAAAGGCGTTCAAGTGTTCCATTTGGATTTCGTTCGCCAATTTCTATGTAAAGGTTATTGGTGAGTTTTTGGAAGCTCCCTTCACTAATGAATAGATTAATAAGATCAAAATGAGCGCTTGCTAGCATTTGTCGCATATGAAGACGCGCTTGAGGAACAACAAAATTAGCTATAGAAAAGGAGGTACAGGATGCAACAATAGCAAGAAGAAGGATAGGTTTCCAAACAGTACTTTTAGGAAAACCAGAGGCATTGATGACAGCAAGTTCTGAGTCTTGATGCATTGCTGAGAGGATGGTTGTAATTGCGATCACTAATGCAAACGGAATGACAACAAAAATAACAGAAGGAACCAATGAGAGTGAAAATTGTAAGACTGTGAGGAGTGTTTGTTTACTTGTTGTGAGAAAGTTTATCCGTGCAAGAATTTGTATAGTCCAACTAACGCCCACTGCTGCAATCATGACAGAACTAAACAAAACAAGGACACGTTTCAGGATGTAGAACTCAATAATACGCATAAATTGGGGAAAATCCTCAGTTTTTAATTCGATAGCAAATATTCTTACTGCTTTCGGTTAAAATGTAATAAAGTTTGTAAAAATATCCTTTCATGAATTGGATATTTTTACCAAATAAATAATATAAAATTGCCTATGAGGTCCTCTTTAAATTTTCCATACATTATATTTTATTTTCAACTATAGTCTACAAAGAATCTAGAAGAATCTAGAAAATAACTTAAAAAACTTTTTTATTAACGTTGAAGATAAAAATTTTTGTCTTTTAAAGACACGTGCAAAAAGATAATGCATCTCAATCAAAAAAGAGGGTTTATATCTTGAACCGTTTCCTTTGTATTAGGGATATAGAAGTTTTTTTAAAAAGATGTTAGCTTTTTTATAAAGAATGATGAAAGCTTAAGAGATTGGATATTTTATTCTATCATTTGACGCAGTCAACGCTGAAGGATATTTTGCCGACGCTTGTGGAGCGTGCATTGGCTCGTTTTGGTAAAGTAACAATACAGTGTGTGAGTAAAGAACAACGCGATTCTATAGATATACATTTATGGGTTTATACTGATGAATCATTTATTGGACATGGAACGGAGTGTGATCAATATCCAAACTTTCAGCCTGTATTTCTTACGACAGGACAAGAAAATCCGAATGATTCAAAAATTCGTTTTCTCATAGAGGGAGCTGTTTGTTCGGATATTGATGCTTATCAACGGCTTGTCGTGATATTTGATGGTAGAAGTGAAGAGCAGTTGAATCTCGTTCGTGCACAGTGGAAAAAATATAAAATGGAAAATCATAATTTAACGTATTGGCAACAGACTGAAGATTATCGCTGGGAAAAACAGGTTTAATGCGTCTTGTATCTATTGTTCTGATTTTTATAGGATTACTGGGAATAGTAAATCCTGCACTTTTTATTACGGAAGGCTCAGGGGGAGGGCGTTGGGTTTTTATTGTGATTTTTCTTTTAGGCATGTTAAATATATGGACTATAATTAAAAAAACGAAACGCCATAATGATGATCATTGATCGAATTTTGCTTGTTTTATGGGCTGTGATGTTGGCCTTCTTTTGCGTTTCATGGTTGGGGACAACGCATATCTTATCAGAAATGTTTGCTGTTTCTTATATAAGCAATATTGCAGATTTTTTATTTTTCTTTTTGAGTGCCTTGTTTGCAGGAATATTGTGGTGGAAAATACCTCAACCCCTATCTTTAAAAACGAAACTGGCAGCATTTTTGCCGCCAGTCCTTATTTTATTCTTCGTTATTATATTTTAGTTGGATATTTCATCATCTGTAAATCCGACGAAGCAAATCAGTGAAATAAAAGAAGCAAGAAGCAAATAATAACCGATATAAGATGTATCGAAATGTTGCACCAGATATTCTGCAATATAAGGCGCGAGAGATGCTCCTACAATAGCAGATAAATTGAAAGTAATAGAAGAACCGGTATATCGAATTGCTGTTGGGTATGGTGAAGCCAAAACAGCACCAAGAGGACTGTATATCATTCCCATGAGAGACAAACCGATAACAGACATTGCAAGGACTCCTATAACTCCAGAATTTAAGAAATAAGGAATTGCGAAAGAATAAATACCGGTGATGATTGTAATCCAAATCATCAAAGTTCTACGTCTAATACGGTCAGCGAGTCTTCCCGTGATGACAGTAAAAATCCCACAAAAAATAGCACCGACAATTTCGATTTGAAGAGCTTGATGAAATGGCAATTGCAAATGGTTTGTTGAATAGCTTAACAAATATGTAGTAACCAAGTAAAACAAAACAAAAGTTGCCATACCAGAAAATATTCCAAGAAATAGGATTCGTGGACATTTTAAAAAGACATCTATGATAGGAACTTTGACATGTTTTTTACTTTCAAGAGTTTTTTTGAATTGAACAGTTTCATTGATTGAAAGACGGACCCATAATCCTATAATCATAAAAACAACTGAAGCAATAAAAGGAATACGCCATCCCCAGGCTAAAAGTTCTTCACGATCAAGGAAATGCAGCAGACCCAAATAAACAGCAATAGATAAAAACAAACCTATTGAAACGCCTAATTGGGGAAACATTGCATACCAGCCGCGCTTTTCTGGAGGGGCATTTTCTGTAGCGAGCAAAACAGCTCCTCCCCATTCTCCTCCTAATCCAATTCCCTGTCCAATACGGCACAAGGTTAAGAGGAAAGGGGCAAACCACCCAGCTATTTCATAAGTAGGAAGAAAACCAATAATGACTGTTGAAAGACCCATTGTGAGAAGAGAAGCGATAAGTGTTGCTTTTCTTCCAATCTTATCTCCAAAATGTCCAAAAACAACTGATCCAAAAGGGCGGGCAAAAAAGGCTGCTCCAAATATTAGGAAAGATTGTAAAATAGCAATTTGATCATTTTGTGTTGGAAAAAACACATGAGGAAATATAAGAGCTGCGGCAGTGCCAAAGACATAAAAATCAAAGAATTCAATTGTTGGGCCAATAAGGCTTGCAAATAAAATCCGACGAGGGGAGTTTCTGTTGCTTGTAGCTTTCATTTCTGAGTTTATAGACATGAATAGAATGTCCCTTTTAGTATATGACAAATCAAATGACGAGTTAACTGACTATAACTATAGAAATTTCAAATCGGTGTCGAGTCAATATTATGACACTTCGTTATATATTAGAACAATGATTATGGACTGATGGGTATGAATAAGTGCTCTATATATTATCCATATTGAATAAAATAAAGACACTGCTTTAAATGCTGTAGAAGATGGCAATAGGTGGCCATAAACGCAGCTCTCATTCACATTGCTGTTTCCTTTAAAGTTTAATGCCATTTTTATCTATTAAGGGATCAATCTTATTCGTAGATCAGTGTTTAGTGTCTCAAAATATTAAAAATATTTTTCATGGATGCAATTATAACACTTTTAAAGTGTATCTAAAAAATTAAATCTTTTAGTTGTGCATGCATTTTAAAACACATGGTGTATATTTGATCTGTCAGAGCTTAATCCATCGAATGCTTTGCTATCTTAAAAGACATGAGGTTGAGCAATTACGTTGTGTTGTTTTGATCTATGCACTTTTTTCTAAATGGGAGAATTTAAATTTAAAATTATGGAGTGTAAATAATGCAACGCAAATTGAAATTAAGTTTTTGTGCGGTAATGGCCAGTGGTTTTTTTGTCAAGATTGCGAGTGCATATGGAGTAGCTACACCAAGAGAAAAGTTATTAACACCAGTAAGTATCAGTGAACACCTAGAAGAGACAAGAAAGTTGTTATCAGAAGTGAGGGGACTAAAAGAAAAAAAGGGGGGATCAAAAAAGATAGAGAATAAACAGACAGTAGAAGGAAGTGATCTTTCAGAAGAGGAAAGGAAGAGATTAGAAAAGCTATTCTTTGAAGTACTCACAAATTCAATAATAAGCGATGGTGCTACGATCTATATTACTAACCGTGACTCTGAAGGTTCTGAAATAAATAGCTTTAACTATAAAGATGCAGCTTATTCCATTAATAATACGGTTAGAGAAGGGGGAAAACTCTACATTGATGCAGCAAGTGTTAGCAGGGATACGACAATTGAGCATGGTGGGATTGAGTTTGTCCAAAACTTGAGCAGTTCGGAATATGCCGCTGTTAAAAAAGGGGGGAAACAAATTGTTGAGAGTGGTGCAAATGCAGAAGGGGCTCAAATCCATGGCGGTGAGCAGATTATTTTTGGTAAGGGGTTTCTTGGGGATGGTTTGTCGCGTAAAGATAAGGAAAGTAGTGCTTATGGCACTGAAATTCATGCTGCAGATGGAATGCTAGGAATACAAAGTGTCTATAGTGGGGGGATGGCTGTTGACACAAAGGTTATGAAAGGAGGTGTCCAGAATCTTGATGGTAAAGAGAATTTTCATAACGGTTTCTCAGAAGATACTGATACAGCCGATATAGAAGATGAAGATTTTACAATTAATGAGGGGGCTTTTGCACTGAGTACCGAACTTTTTAAAAATGGTATACAGAATATCTTTGCAGGAGGGAATGCGAGTGAAGTCGCTTTATACGATAGAGCTATTCAGAATATATATGATTCTGGATACGTGGATAATCTAACCATTAATCATCAAGCAAGGTCATGGGCTTTTGCTGGTGCAATATTAGATAAGGATACAAATGTTCATGATTTTGGTAGTCTCTATCTTTATGCTGGGAATGGTGAAGCTGTTACGGAAGTAGAAAATCTTAATTTAAATGGAGAAGATAGCAAACTATACATTATTGCTCCTGAAGATAACAGCAAAAAACCTCACGTTAATATCCAGAATTTAACTGGAAGTGGCAGAGTTATTTTTACGTACTTAGGGACTAATAAGCATTACTCTAAGCTTAATATTGATGATCTTTCAGGTTCTTTACATTTTGATTTTAATGTCAACTTTGCCAAGCATCTTAGTGATTATCTTGTCATTAAAGAAAGTGGTTCAGGTTATCACACAATAAGTGTGGCTGATTCTGGGCGTGAAATTACAATCCCTTCCCACAAAAAGCTTAAATTAATTTCTGATCGCAGTGGAAATGCTCATTTTATTCTGGCAAACACTTTTGGTGAAAAAATCAAAGCTATTGATGCCGGAACCTATCGGTATAGTTTGAAACATAGAAACAATAAGGGGGCTGGTAAAATTTGGTATTTAGATGCGAATTATGCTCTTGATGAGACAAATACCTCTTTATTTTCTGATTTTAGCTTGCAACCATTTGCTATAGCTTCATTATCGAAGGATCTCACAGAACGCACAATTGAAAAGGGGATGATTGTTACGATTGCTGATCCTAGCTTTGATAGTAACGTTGAGAAAGTTGAAAGCACTGGAGAAACTTCGATTAGTAATACAGTTAAAGACGGTGGAAAGATCTCCGTTTATCACGGTGGTTTTAGCTTGTATACAACAATTCAAAGAGGCGGCACTGAGCTTGTTAGAACACAGGGTCTTTCACAGGATAGTACAGTTAAGAGAGAGGGAAAACAAAAGGTTAAAGATGGGGGAAAAGTTGAAGGGGCTAAAATTTACGGTGGTGAGCAGTTTGTTTCAGGAAAGTCTGATATCAAAGGGGAGATGGTAAGGAGTAGCGCTCATGACACTATCGTTTCTGGTGAGAATGGAGTGCGAGGATATCAGAATGTGTATGATGATGGAGAGGTTTTTAGCTCAAAGATCATGGAAGGAGGGGTACAAAATCTTTATGTGGAAGAAGATTTAGACCATTATAGCAGTTTTGCCTTTGATACGAAGGTCTTTTCTGGTGGACAGCAACATGTTTTAGCGGGAGGAATCGCGATTGGCGTTCTTTTAGAAGGGACTGCTTTTCAGGCAATAGATTTAGGAGGTTATGTAAAAGATTTAACCGTTAAGGATCAAGCACAATCGTGGTTACATGGTGG
Organism: Bartonella sp. AP88HLJMH; assembly: GCF_042195605.1. Taxonomy (NCBI): domain Bacteria; kingdom Pseudomonadati; phylum Pseudomonadota; class Alphaproteobacteria; order Hyphomicrobiales; family Bartonellaceae; genus Bartonella; species Bartonella sp. AP88HLJMH. The sequence goes on from NZ_JBHIOR010000002.1 coordinate 216,704, forward strand.
CGCAACATTGGAAGGAAAGACAACGGTTAATGATTCTGGACGGATTTATCTTTATGCTGGTGCAGAGCAATCTCGTACTGAAGTAGAAAAAATTGTCTTAAATGGCAGAGATACAAAATTGTACGCGATTACCTCTAATATAGATGGTGAAAGTTCTTTGATTGAGAATCTGAGTGGGAATGGTCGTGTTATTTTTACTTCTACCGTGTTTAATCCACATTACTCTAAACTTGAGATCAATGATCTTTCAGGGAGTTTACATTTTAGGTTGCATACTAATTTTGCAGAACAGCGCGGTGATTATCTTCTGATCAAAAAAGGATCAGGTAATCACACCATAAGCGTTATCGATTCTGGTGTTGAAATTACCAATTCTCCTCTACAAGATCAGAATTTAGTTTTGGAGCTTGATTTAATTCATGTTCAAAGCGGAAATGCGCATTTTACTCTGACAGATTTTTCTGGTGAAGAGACGAGTACGATTGATGGTGGAGCCTACATGTATGGCTTAAAGACAAAAGATGATAATGGGGGAAAGACTTGGTCTTTGGCTACATCACAAATAACTTCTGCTCCTGTAATTCCTTCACCTCATGTGGAGTCGCCTATAGATAAGCTTCCTGAAAAAGAAGAAAATATGACATCGGCAAAAGATTTTAGTATCTCTGATGTAATTCATTACAGCATTGGGGAAGGAGGAGGAATTCTACAAAGCTCTTTGCTCGGTGATGATAACGTAGTTTATGTCTCTGATGATGGAGAGCAAGGTGTTCTTAAGAAGTCTATTAATAATACAATTCAGGGATCAGGAAGACTTTATGTTGAAGCTGGTGGTTTCAGTAAAAATACAACCATTGAAAATGGTGGTACTGAGATTGTAGGGGAACAGGGGGTCTCAGAATCTACGATTATTTACGAGGGTGGAAAACAAAAAGTGGAGGGGGGAGGCTCTGCATTGAGAGCTGAAATTTATGGTGGGGAGCAGCTTGTTTTCGGAAATGGTTATGTAAATGGTGGAATTGTGGGGAGCAGTGCTTATAACACGACACTTTATGGTCAAGGTGATACGCCGGGACAGCAGAATGTATATGATGATGGGATGGCTGTGGGAACAAAAGTGATGAGTGGAGGAGTACAAACTCTTGCTAAGTGGTTTCCTAATGATGATAACTTTGCAGAAAAAGCCGGCAGTTTAGCTGTAAATGCTGAAATCTTTTCAGAGGGTGTGCAGCGTGTTTTAGCAGGAGGTGAAGCAAATACAGTCATTTTACGCACTGGTGGTGTTCAAGAAGTCTATGCAGGTGGAATTGTAAAGAATCTAACGATTGAAGGTAATGCTAATTCATGGATTTCTCCTGGTGCAATATTAGGAGGAGAAATAAAAGTTCAGGATTTTGGTGGGCTCCATCTTGATGCTGGAGACGATGGTCAACAAACTATAGTAGAAAACATTGAATTAAATGGAGAAGATGCTCAATTATACTCCGTTGCTCGTGGGTTTGACGACAAAAGTACACGCATTCAGCAGTTAAGCGGTGTAGGAAAAGTCATTTTTACCTCTTTTGAAGATGATTTATATTACTCTCAGCTTTACATTGATAATCTAGCAGGGAGTCTACATTTTAACTTTAATGTTAGCCTTGCAGAAGAAAAAGGTGATTACCTCTTTATTGAGAATGGGAGTGGTTTTCATACAATAAGTGTCGTAGATTCTGGTATTGAAATTGTTGATCCTTCTTCAGCAGGACTTGATTTAATTTTTGATCAAAGTGGTGACGCACATTTTACTCTACAAAGTTTTTCTGGCGCAAAAACTGTAATGGTTGATGGAGGAACTTATACTTATGGCTTAAAACACAAAAATATTGAAAATGAAGAGGGAAAAATTTGGTATTTGACTGCAGTTTACATGGATAGTGCGTCACACAGAAGCAGATCTATGCGGCATTTAAATCAAAATCAATCAGTTTTTTCTCTTTCAACTATTGCAGCACCACAAGCGCATGTTATTAAATTGCCACGTCGAAGAAAAAACCGCCAAAACTTAAGGCAAAAATCTCAGGTTTCTGTATCTCCAACTGTTTCCTCTCTTGGAAGTCATGTTATTGAAGTCTTAGGTTCAGGAAGTTCTCATCCTCTTTCTGATGAAAAACAACAAACTGCTGTTTCAACCTCTTCTCAATCTTTAGCCGATCAAATGATTGTGCGTCCAGTTCATAAAGAACAACCTTTTCCACAATTGAGTGAGAAACTTTCAGTTTCTCACTTTTTGACCACTCCCTCTACAGATGCGGTATTGTCTATGTCTGTGGCTCTAGCGATGGTTTTTCACAATGAAATGCAAACCGTACGTGCGGGAAGAGGAATTCTAGATAAAAGTAAAAAGAATACGGCTTTATGGACCTATGCGATTAAATCTAAAGAGAGTATTGCGACAGAGCATATAGATTTTAAACTGGATCAGACCGGTATCGTTTTGGGGATCAATGGTTTAAGCGAGTGGGAAAATGGAGAATTTTATATAGGTGGTTTTGGCAGTTATGATCGTGCCCGTGTTGCGCATGCACGGGGGGGTAACAGTGGAATCAATACTTATGGTATTGGTGCTTATGTCACTTATTTTGATCATAGTGGATGGTATCTCGATGGTATTTTAAAATA
>NZ_JBHIOR010000003.1:0-111743 GCF_042195605.1 Bartonella sp. AP88HLJMH
CTGCATAACCAATTGCTAAGCACAAAAGTATCACGGCAGCAGCAATGGGGATAATCGTTTTTAAGTCTGTTTGGAGTGCAGTTAAAGCTTTGTTTGCAGGCTCTAAAACTACTGCTTGGGCTAACACAGGATTAGCGATAAAAAATACAGCTGAAACTGCAAAGTTTTTAATAGTTTTATTATGAATTATTCTTTGAAGGATATTTAATTGTTTCATATTTTTATCTCAATTTATATCACATTGGTATGAGTAATCTCTTTTCTTCAATATGTTTTTTATTGAATACAATGAAAATACTGAAATCTAAATTTTCTTTCATGAAAATTTATGCAGTTTTAAATAATAAACCGGCAAGTTCAGCTGCTGAACCAGCGATAACGACACCAATTGCCCACCGTACGAATGTATCTTTTTCGATGTAGCGCCCTGCATAACCAATTGCTAAGCACAAAAGTATCACGGCAGCAGCAATGGGGATAATCGTTTTTAAGTCTGTTTGGAGTCCCTCTAAAGCAGTTTTTGCATTTGTTAATTTTGCTTGAGCATACGCAGAATTGCTCATAAAAAATACAGTTAAAGCTGCAGAGGCTTTAGTAGCTTTATTCCAAATTATTGTTTGAAGAATTTTTGATTGTTTCATATTGTTCAACCTTATCAAATTGTATTTGGCGCAAGTAGTTTTTCCATGAAATAGGGATAATTTCATTGAATTAATGTGGAATAAAAGTATTAAAGTCTAAAATTCTTTTTTCATGAAAGAAATACTTCGTGTTTAATAGGATTTATCAGGTGTTTTTAAATAACAAATTAGCAAGCTCAGCTGCTGAACCAGCGATAACGACACCAATTGCCCACCGTACAAATGTATCTTTTCCGATATAGCGCCCTGCATAACCAATTGCTAAGCACAAAAGTATAACGGCAGCAGCAATGGGGATAATATCTTTCAAGTCTTTTTGGAGCGCTTTTAAAGCGTTGTCTGCAGGAGTTAAAACTACTGCTTGGGCTAACACAGGATTGGCCATAAAAAATACAGTTAAAGCTGCAGAGGCTTTAGTAGTTTTATTCCAAATTATTGTTTGAAGAGTTTTTAATTGTTTCATATTGCTTATTCCAATTTAGATTACAGTTAGTATAAATAAACTCTTTTTTCGATATAGTTTTTATTGTGCTAAATAAAAATACAGAAATCTAAGTTTCTTATTTCATGAAAGAAACATTTTATGTTTAAATAGATTTATCCGTTGGATTTAAATAATAAATTGGCAAGTTCAGCTGCTGAACCAGCGATAACAACACCGATTGCCCACCGTACAAATGTGTCTTTTCCGATGTAGCGCCCTGCATAACCAATTGCTAAGCACAAAAGTATCACGGCAGCAGCAATGGGGATAATCGTTTTTAAATCTGTTTGGAGTCCCTCTAAAGCTTTTTTTGCAGGAGCTAAACCCGCTGTTTGGGCGGATACAGGATTGGTCATAAAAAATACAGTTAAAGCTGCAGAAAACGCAGCAATTTTATTACGAGCTGTTGTGTGAAGAATATTTAATTGTTTCATGTTCTTTATCCTGATTAAGATTAAAACTCCCACAAATGACCCCTCTTTCATGAAGAAACTTAAAGAGATATTTTGGATCAGCCCAAGTTCTTAGTTTTCCTCTTTGTGTAAGTAATGTATATTTATTTGGCTTTCCGGTAATTGGATCATCAGAAATAAATGTGAAATACCATTCTCTTTCTGAAAGCATCACGACTGTAATCTCACGTGCTGCTTTTTGACTAAATGCTATATCAACGCTGTTTTGTTCTATCATTTTCATTATCTTTGCCCTCAATTAGAAGAGATTTTGTTCAATCTTACTAATTAGAGCTTTAACATTTTCTTATCTACCTTTCATTATAATATCCTATCAAAATTCTAGGTTTTCGTGAAAATATCAGTCATCACTCAGTGATCTTCTCGATGAAGAAAAATCTTCAGCTGAAAAAGCATCTCTGGCGCTACTTTCTTTATGTGTAAATGCATCTTCTTCTCCTTTTGAAGAGAGAGAAAGAGAATCTACTTTAGTTGTCTGTTCTGGTTCTTCTTTTTTAAGCTTTACAGGCTCCTGCAAGTCTTCATTTCCTCGTACAGCAGCTTTTACTCCAATATATGAAGTAACTTTTTGCATACGGGTGTGGCTTGAGTTTTCTGTATTGTAAAAATTCAGCACAGACTGCAAAGTCGCTTTTTCAAAGACGCACTTTGATGTTGTTTGTTCATAGCAGTAAGTTAAAGCGCTTTGTGCAGCTGTAAGATTTCTGCAAAAATCAAATGCATCAAAAAGAGAAAACAATTTCACATTTCCAACACCAATTTGCCCTAAAATTATGTTAAAATTATGTTCACTCTGTTCAGCTGTTGCGATTGTTTCCTTAAGCTGAGATGATTGATAGAAGAAGTTATCTTTATCATCTGTTACATAGACATTGTCCCGCGCTTCTTGTTTGGCGATAACTGAAAATGCTATGGGGGGCGTATTGGATATGTATGCAGCAGCAAAAAATGTGAAATCTGGAACAATCATTAGCAATACACCTTATTACGAAGAATTTTATTAATACAAATGCTAATTCTGTGTTGTGCTTTTTCTCGTTGTCTTTTGATTTTATAAATTTGCAGAATGAGATTGTTTAGCTTAGAATATTCCTTGTGATTATTGCTTTGTTTTCTTCTAAGAATATTTCTAATATATGCGAATATCCAACCAACAAGATAAAAGTGTGGAATAAAATAGAGCACATTGCGCCAACCAATATTATTCGAATCACGAAGAAAGGCGCTGCTTTTAAAAAATAATAATCTTTGATACTGTATTGAAGCTGCTTGTTTTATATAATCCTCTAGTTGCAAAAATCTTTTCAAAAAAAATTTATACGAAGTAAAAAGCCGTTGTGTGTAAGGGGAGGTTTTACTGTTATAATGAACTACACTATCATTATACAGAGAGGGCTTGTTCTTTGTTGCGTATTGCCATAATTTATAGAGTGACGATTTATATTTACTTTTGACTACTGATTCATGAGAGTCAGAGAGGTGTGATGGTGTTTGAGCACTGCATTTAGTAGTTCCAGCAATTGAACTGAAAAAAGATGCAGTGGTGGTAATTGATATACCAATAAACAGCTCTTTGTGGTCCAAAGCACATCTCCGTCAAAGTGATATATGTATCGTAATTTTAATTTCGATAATAAATAGACAGAAATTGTCTATAATTGTGTTTAAAATATGGCAAGAAAAGATTCTTTTTTGCATGGGGAGTAATTAAGGTGAATGATCTCAAAAATATGAATTTTGATGAACTACAAGAGATGCGTACACAAATCGATGTGGAATTAAAAAAACGGCAAGCAAAGGAAAAGCAAAATGCGCGACGAAAAATTCTTGAAATTGCTAATGCCCATGGAATTGATATCGCTGATCTTGTGAGTAAAGAGCGCCATTATAGAAATCCCAATAACCAATGGGAATTATGGAATGGGCGTGGACGTAGACCTAAGTGGATTAAAGAGTGGTTGGAGAATGGGTATACACTTGATGAACTCGAAGTAACGTAACACGTGTGCGATCTTTACAAGATAAGGGAATACCAAGGAATGTAAATGCAAGAAGTATGCTCTTTTGGGTAATTTAATTGTATAAATATACTGAACGAATATATTAAAGTATTGAGTTACCAAATACAATGATAGGGAGCGTGAACAATTTATTTAAATGCAAAAGGTCTTGTTGTCATAATCTGGCAAGCATAATGATGATGCCAGATTGGAATATTGTAATTGCTTTTGGCATGTGAGAGAGGGGGGATATTTTACTTCTTTTTATCGTTTCATTAACGTTGCTCTTTTTAGTCTATGTAAATAAATAGTTTTATTGTTTATTTACAAAAATGGTCGAAATGAGAATAATTTATTGCATAGGGATTTTAACTCAATATGTAAAATGATAATTTTATCAATTAATATGTTAATAAATTAGCATACTTATATTTTTGAAATACTTTTCTGTAGAACAAGCCTGATGTTATAGATTTTGTTTGGTCTTTTTTCTGTAAGATTATATATGAGGCATTTACTTTATTTATCGTTCGTTTAGTTGAGATGAGTGAGTGTGTAGAAAAATGGAAAATTTCTATGGCTGTTATGGGTTTTATAGAATTTATGACATATTTATGAGCGTTTGTGATTAAAATTCATTTATGAGCGTTTATGAATAATGAATAAAGAGTGTATTTGAAAATAAAAGGATTGGATCATTTCTATTGCGGTTTATCTTCTTTTATGGTGTGAAATAGGGGGGTATGCAGGTTTACAATTGTGTGTGATGGTATAGAGTACGGAATACTTTGTTATATATTGGAATATTTTTTCTAAAGTCGTGTGGTATTCCACAATAAGTTAAAGAGTTTGTCTGAGAAGCAGAATGCCCCAAACGGAATACATTTATGTTTCCAATTTACGCGCTTTTTTAAAAGAAAATTTTTCAATGCAACTAAGCTTATTTTATGGCGCTTCTCATGAATAGTATAACGTAAAAGCCCCTATGATCATATAAAATTCATTGTACACCACCATTTTTACTTCAATAAAAAGTATAAGCCGGCGTCCTTATACACTTTACTCGCCTCCAATATTGCTAAAGTCCTTAGTTCTTGAGAGAGGGAGGCTTTTGTCGCTTTGTTTAATTGTTTTATTTATACGACACTTTCGCTTGTGATGTGCAAGCGAATGATTTTGATTGCTTCAACATGAGAGAGATTTGAAATAAGGGTATTTTATGATCTTTAGATTTCTCACTCAATATGAGAACAATGAACTTATTATTATAAATAAAAGTGTTGTGTGCTAAAAAGTCTTGTTTATTTTATTATGCCGTGAAATGGCTTCTTTTAAGGTGTGGTGATATAAAGCAACAACCTCTCTGAGATATTAAACGTTTTTTCAGTGTATGGTGAATATTCTTAGAATGTAGCTTGCTTGTCGAGTTTAATGTTAAGTGAAATATGGGAGGAGGAAGTCAAGAAAAAATTACTCGACAGGAATCCGGTTTGTAAACAGATTGGATGAGATAGGAATTTTTTGTTCTTTGAAGGAGGAAGGCAAAGGTTGTAAAAAAAGTGAAATAGTATGAATTTTTGCTTAAAGTGGGAAGCCGCGTAGAAGACGTGGGGCATTTGGAGAGAGTCCGGCAGCTTCTTGAATGAAGTATTTTTTTATTTTTGGTGCTTGATTAATGATTCCAAGGCCGGTATCGCGGAGCATCCGTAAAAGAAGGCTATCATTAGAAAAGAGTTTATTAAGCCAATCATTGCTTAAAGCCATACGGACAATTTCAAAACGTCTCCAGCTTTGATAGCGCTCTAAAGCCGTGAGGGAGCCAATGTCAAGACCTAGTCGTGCTGTTTCAATAATCACTTCAGCCAGCGCAGCGCTATCGCGTAATCCTAAATTGAGTCCTTGTCCTGCAATGGGGTGGATGGTATGGGCGGCATCGCCAACGAGAGCAAAACGTGGTTTAACGCATTGACGTGTTAAAGAAAGACTCAAAGGAAAAGCTTGACGTTCGCCATCCCAAGAGAGTTTGCCTAATCGATGGCCAATGCGTCTTTCGAGTTCTGTTTCAAAAATAAGTGTATCAGCTTTGAGATAATATTGCGCAGTTTTATGATCTTCATTCCACACAATGGCGGATCGGTTGCCTTTGAGAGGGAGAAGAGCAAAAGGACCGGCAGGTAAAAAATGTTGAATTGCTTGACCATTATGGGGTTTTTCATGTTCAACTGTGCAGATGATTGCTGTTTGTTTATAGGGATGAGAAAAATTTTTCAGACCAGCTTTTTGGCGTAATTTCGAATGGGCTCCGTCAGCTGCAATAAGCAATTTTGTTTGCCAAACCTCTTCATTATTTAAAGTGACGGTTGTATGTTGATCTTCTTGATGAAAATCAATGACACGGGTGTTTGTAATAACAGGGATATTGAGACCTTTGACACGTTTTTTTAAAGTGTTGATGAGTTCTCTATGCTCTACCATAGCAGCAAAGGGCTCGCCGGGATTAATGTCGCCTTCAAAGGTTAAAAGAGTGGGTTTGACAGGATCATTTGTGCTTGTATCTGTGATGATCATTGAATGAATGGGTTGCGCATAGAGTTTTATAGATTCCCAACATTGTAATTGTTTTAACATACGAATAGAAGCAGCAGCAAGGGCAATGGTTCGTATGTTAGAAGCAGCGGGATCTCCTTGTGGAGCAGCATCAACGATTTTTATTTTCAGATTAGGGGCTGTTTGCTTGAGTGCTATCGCTAGGGTTAAACCGACAGCTGCCCCCCCTGCAATGAGCAGATCACATTGTTTAGTTTTATGAGATTTAATTTTTTTATTGGGTTGTACATTTTTATTGCGATTAGAACACACAATACTTCTTCCATTGTTTATAGTTTGCTTTCTTTTAAAAAGAATATCTTTTTACATTGCTAAAATATCTTAACCTTTACTTTTCTCTCTGCTTTACAAAAACGAGGTTTCTTTTTAGCGCCAATCTGATGACAGATTGGTTTTTCAGAGTTTTTCTGCTTAATCATTTATGTGATTCATCTTACAGATTTATCGGATAAGCTTTTTTAAATATCTTCTTCAATTCTTTTTACACTTGGTTGATAAAAAAGAAAACTAAAAATAAACAAAGATGGTTGTGTATTTTTTTAGTTGTGTGAGTTGCTTCAGTATGCTTGTCCTGAAAGGGGCCATTTCGTTAGTATGATAGATAAAAATTGTGGTCATTCGTGATGGTTAAAACAGTATTCATATTTTGCCGTTATCATGGTGTAGCGTAAAAAATATTATTTGTTTAGGAAGGTGCCTATAGCACCCATGTAACACTTTACACATGAGGTGTTTTTTGGTTGATCGTTTGATAAATATTCAGGGAGAGCTTTTTGTGCGCCTTATGAAGGATTGTCTCTTAGGGTGGTGGTATATGAATGATATGAAGTGGTTAGAAGGTAGAACGCGCTAGATAAGAAGTCGGATTGTTTACAGGCTATTTGTTTACAAATCGGCACAGAGTTTAAGCTTCATGCTTTTTTTAGAGAGAGAGGGAGTTATAACTCTTTAAAATATGAAAGTTTTGTATTTGGAATTGATAGATGCACCGAAGTTCTTCTCCTTATGATTCATTAGAAGTGCGAAATTCTCAAGGTTCGCGTCTTATTGAGATGTTTTTACGTCAGATAGGAGTATTTATTGGGCTCGGGCTTTTGGGCTTTATTATTTTTTGTGTGTTTGCTTTGGCGACGTGGAATGTTGCGGATCCATCTTTAACCCATGCAAGTACAAATGAGGTTACAAACCTTATGGGGTGGATGGGGGCAATTTTTTCAGATTTTATTATGCAGTTTTTTGGCTTGGCAAGTCTTTCTGTTTTGTTGCCACCGTTATTTTGGTCTTTTCTCTTGTTGGCGCAAAAGAATATCTACAATTTGACTTTGCGCTTTTTTTTATGGGTGCTATCAACGATTTGTTTTTTAATTGCTTTTGCCCTTATGTCACCTGTTGCTTCTTTTACTTATTGGCCATTGCCAATGGGATTGGGAGGGGTTTTAGGAGATAAAGTTTTAAGTGTTGCTTCTTCAGTCTTTCCTCTTTTTCTTTCTCCTCCTTACACGGTGTTTTTCAGTGTTGTTTTTATTCTTTTAGGTTTTTTCACCGCTGCTTTTGCTGGTAATGTGATATGGCGGCGTCGAACAAAGAAAAGAAAAGAAAAAAGCATTCCAAAAGACGAAATCGTTAATCCAGTCTTTGAGTTGGAAGAAGATACGGAATATGCCGCAGAGGAGGATCGTGAAAATCATGGTTTTTTTGCGACAACTTGTGGCGCTCTTTTGCATCTTTTTTATTTTTTACAAGCGCGTTTTTTTCGTTTATTCTGTTTCAAAAGGCGTTTTCAGAGTAAAGGGCAAGGAAAGCCATTTGATCGGATTGAGCCAACTTTTTTAGGTGAAAAAGTAAAGTGTGAGGAAAATCAAAATAAAGCCTATGTTTCTCCTGTTAAAAATCGAAAGTCTTTAACAGCTTCTTCAAAGGGTGGTTTTGTTCTTCCTCTTGTAGATTATCTTTCGGTTCCACCACCGTCTGTTAAGGATGCAAAACTTTCTCCTGCTGTTTTAAGAGCAAATTCTCAGGAGCTTGAAGGGGTTTTGTTAGATTTTGGGGTCAAAGGAAAAATTATAGATGCTTGTCCTGGACCGGTGGTAACTTTGTATGAATTTGAACCGGCTGCAGGCATTAAGTCTTCCCGTATCATTGGTTTGGCAGATGATATTGCACGCTCGATGCGTGCGATTTCGGCGCGTGTTGCGGTGGTTCCAGGACGTAATGTTATTGGAATAGAATTGCCCAATGCAAAGCGTGAGATGGTTTATTTACGAGAAATGTTGCAGGCGCAAGAATTTATTGACAGCAAAGCCAAGCTAGGACTTGCTTTGGGTAAGACAATCGGGGGGGAAGCTGTTGTTGCAGATTTAGCAAAAATGCCCCATCTTTTGGTTGCTGGTACAACAGGATCGGGAAAGTCTGTTGCTATCAATACAATGATTTTATCATTGCTTTATCGTATGACACCTGAACAATGTCGTCTCATTATGGTGGACCCGAAAATGCTTGAGCTTTCGGTTTATGATGGCATTCCCCATTTATTAACACCCGTGGTGACAGATCCTAAAAAAGCCGTGATTGCTTTAAAGTGGGCTGTTCGTGAAATGGAAGAACGCTATAGTAAAATGTCAAAACTAGGTGTTCGTAATATTGATGGGTTTAATGCACGTCTTAGGGAAGCTGCAAGTCAGGGAGAGACAATGGTGCGGACAATTCAAGTTGGATTTGATCGCGAGACTGGTGAGCCTCTTTATGAAACGGAAACACTTGATTTTAGTCCTATGCCCTATATTGTTGTCATTATTGATGAAATGGCTGATTTGATGATGGTTGCTGGTAAAGATATTGAAGGAGCGGTTCAACGTTTAGCACAAATGGCACGTGCTGCCGGTATCCATGTAATTATGGCGACACAGCGTCCTTCTGTCGATGTTATTACTGGGACGATCAAAGCCAATTTTCCTACACGTATTTCTTTTTCTGTGAGTTCAAAAATTGATAGCCGAACAATTTTAGGCGAACAGGGGGCCGAGCAATTATTGGGACAAGGAGATATGCTCTTTATGATGGGAGGAGGACGTATTCAGCGTGTGCATGGGCCTTTTGTTGCGGATGATGAAGTGGAGCAGGTTGTTGCGCATCTCAAAGCGCAAGCACGACCGGATTATTTAGAAACAATTACGCAAGAAGTTGAAGAGGATGGTGCTGATGTTTCTTTGTCTTCTCCTTCAGAAGATGATCCCTATAGTCAAGCTGTTGCTATTGTGCTTCGTGATCGTAAGGCTTCGACCTCTTATATTCAACGCCGTTTAGGCATTGGTTATAACCGCGCTGCGACATTGATTGAGAGGATGGAAGAAGAAGGTATTATTAGTCCAGCAAATCACGCAGGGAAACGAGAAATTTTAGTGCCTGCTGAAGAAGAGCGCTTTTGAAAAATCTTTATAGTTGTTTTTTATAATACCTTGTAAAACAAGTGTTTATCCTATTGTATCGTAGAAATTCTGCATTTTCATATACCAGCTCTCAATTTGCGATAGCTCCTTGGTACTTGAGACTCCTTATAAGGGGATTCTTTATCTTATATAACTTTTATCCATACACCAACCTTGCTTGTAACGTGCAAGCAAATGATTTGAATTGATTCAATATGAGAGAGTATGTGATGAGAGAATCTTATTGTCTTTGGCGTTATGATTTAAGTTAAAAAGATAAATTATTATAAATCAATATCTTGGTATAAAATAATGTCATTGCGAGTGTAGAGGGGGGTAAAAGCATGTAAGGTTTGGTATTTAAGTGTCTTTTTAAGTGCGCTCTAAATATTTAGGGCAAGGCTGATCTGTCGAGTCTTAATATAAATGAATTATATGGGGTGGGAAGCTAAGTGAAATTTGCTAAACTCCAAACTGTTTACAGAGTGGTTCGGATGAAGATTTTTATTCTTTTGGGTGGGAAGGAAGTCAAAAAAGCATTTTTGATACTTAAAAGAGCTTTCATGTTCGCGAGTAATATGTTTAGTCCTTAATCCATTATGTATTGACTATAATTTATGTTGCTTCATAGATTAGGGGTGGGAAAGAATATATTATGCGTTTAGAAAATCAGCAGATAAGCAGGAAAATTTGATGATTTCGGAAACATAAACGCAGACTGGTTATTTGGAAACGATACCGAAAGAGATCGCAAGAAATAGAGGGATGTTTCTTTAGCAGATGATTCCTATTGTCAAGCTGTTGCTATTATGCTTCGTGATCGTAAGGCTTCAACTTCTTATATTCAATGTCGTTTAGGCATTGGTTATAACTGTGCCGCCACATTGATCGAAAGGATAGAAGAAGAAGGCATCATTAGTCCAGCTAATGATATGGGTAAGCGAAAAATTTTGGAGACTGTCGAAGAAGAATACTTTTAAAAATCTTTTGATATTTTTTTCAAACAATATCTTTATCTTATAAAGAAGGGTATTTATTCGTCGTTGATCACTTAAGTTATGAATTATAAAGTCAATTAAGTATTGCTTGGGAGCATTTTTTATGAAAACGTCTTTTTTACCGCAAAGAAGAATCTTTGGGTTGGTGGGAATTATTATCTTTTGGTGTTTAACTTTTCCTGTTTTTTCGCAAGCATCTAATAAAGTGATAAAGGCGCAAAATGTTGTGAATCACTTTGCGGCAATCAAAACAATGACAGGTGATTTTATTCAGTTTAGTCCAAAGGGAAAAATGTCTCAGGGGACATTTTATTTAGAGCGCCCAGGGAAAATTCGTTTCATTTACAAAAAAATGCCTTTACAGATTATTTCAGATGGCCAATTTGTGGGTATTAACAATCGGGCTTTGAATACTTGGAACTTTTCACAACTTTCGCAAACGCCAATGAAGTTTTTGTTGGATGATAAAATTGATGTATCTTCTGGGCGCTTGTTCGCATTTCGCGAAGATCCAGGGGCTGTAACGATTGTTCTGCGTGATAAAACGATTGGGGCAGGGCAAATAAGGATGGTTTTTGATTCTAAAGGCTCTGCTTTGCGACAGTGGACAATTGTTGACCAACAAAATTTGGAAACTACTGTGCAGATTATGAATGTGCGGACAGACGTCCGGTTCGCTAATGGGATGTTCACGCTTCCTTCGAAGAAATGAAGAAAGAGTGTTACGTCATTGGGATTAAAACAAATGTTCTTTCGTATTGCGACTTGGAATATTAATTCTATTCGTTTGCGTCTTGCACAGGTTTTTCAGTATTTGGAACTCTTTTCCGCAGATGTTTTGTGTCTACAGGAAACAAAATGTCCAGATGCTTTATTTCCAGTGGAGGCTTTTGAAGCAGCGGGTTATAAGCATATCGCATTGAGTGGACAAAAATCTTATAACGGGGTGGCTATTGTTTCTCGTTTGCCTTTTAAAAAGGTAGAAAAGCGTTTTTTTTGCCAAAACCAAGATTGCCGTTATATCTCAGTTATTGTGGAAGCCCATGGGAGAAGCTTGCGGATTCATAATTTTTATGTTCCTGCTGGGGGAGATATCCCTGATGCTGATGTGAATGAAAAGTTTCGTCATAAGCTTGATTTTTTAGAAGAAATGTCCTCCATTCGTGCGGATCAAGGCGATGGTCTTTCTTCTCTTTTGGTGGGAGATTTAAATATTGCTCCTTTGGCAGAGGATGTTTGGTCTCATCAGCAATTGTTGAAGGTTGTAAGCCATACTCCCATTGAAACCGAGCGTTTACAGGATTTGTGTTGTCAAGGTGGATGGGTTGATCTGATGCGGTTGCATATTCCTGTTCCTACCAAGCTTTACACATGGTGGAGTTATCGTGCTCGCGATTGGGCATTTACCGATTATGGGCGGCGGCTTGACCATGTTTGGTCTTCTCAAGATTTAGCCCCTTTTGTTGTAGATCTTTCGATTTTTCGTGATGCGCGCGGATGGGAACGTCCTTCAGATCATATTCCTGTGCAAACTGTATTTGATTTTTCACGTCAAGTTTGAAATAAGAGGTAAATAAAGTATTAATATTAAATAATGATTCTGAAAGAATGCGGGAGACTGGATGTATATCAGAAATCTCAAATGGGGCGCTTCTCGTGGATTATTTTTTAGTGTCTTGTTGTGTTTGCTTTTGTCAGGATGTATGGTTGGTCCTAATTACCAGAAAACATCTTTTCGTGTTCCAGCAGTTTGGGGAGAAAAATCTGCACAGACTGCTGGGCAGCCCGTTGCGCTTGCCGGATGGTGGCGGCATTTGAATGATCCTGTTCTAGATGCGTTAATGGATTACGCGATTTCTGGAAATAATAATGTTGCTGTTGCCAAAGCTCGGGTACGTGAGGCGCGTGCGGGTTTAGGACAGGTTGTGGGAACTCTTTTGCCAAATGTGTCCAATTCAATTTCAGGAACCCGTAGTCGTTCTGGACAGTCTGATGCATTGTTCAACCAGTATAGTAGTGGTTTTGATGCAAGCTGGGAGCTTGATTTTTTTGGTGGGCATAAACGTGCGGTTGAAGCGGCGCGTTATGGCCTTGATGCGGCTGTGGAAGATATGCGCGCTACCATGGTGACATTACTAGGAGATGTGGCAACAAATTATGTGCAAATGCGTGGTTGGCAACAAAAGTTGTTTATTGTGCGGCAAATTGCTGTATCACAACGTAAAACTTATGAACTGATGCGCGCTAGATTAACAGCTGGTGATGTTTCTGAGCTTGATGTTTCAAATGCGCAAGCACAAATGGCAAATACAGAAGCAGATATATCACAGATGGAAGCGAATTTAGCAATGAGCGTTCATCGCCTTTCTGTCTTAACTGGTCGTGTGCCTACGGCATTGAAGGATCTTTTACAAAAAAATGCTAAGCATGCAAAGATTCCACAACCACGCTGGCCGATACCAGCAGGAATTCCAGCCGATATTTTGTTAACACGTCCAGATTTACGACGGGCAGAGCGTCAATATGCGCAAGCGACAGCACGGATTGGTCAACGTGAAGCAGATCGTTATCCATCACTTACTTTAACAGGCAATATTTCGACAGCAGCAACGGCAATTGATCAATTATGGAAAAATTCAACGATTGGCTGGTCTTTTGGACCTGGTCTTCGTTTTCCTCTTTTTAATGGAGGTCAGGTCGAGGCTTCTATTGCGGTAGCGCGCGCGCAGCGTGATCAAGCTTTTATTACTTATCGAGCTGCTGTGTTGGAAGCTTTAGAAGATGTAGAAAATGCGCTTGTAAGATTAACGAAGGAGCATCAACGCTTAGAAAAGCTAATCGTTGCGAATAAAGCTTCTCTTCATTCCTTAAAACTTTCACGGAACCTTTTTGAGAATGGAAATACCAGTTTTCTTGAATTGTTAAATGCTGATCGCTCTTATTATTCTGCACAAATGGCGCTTAAAGATAGCCGTGTTTCTTTGGTTACGCAATATATCACGTTGATGAAAGCATTGGGGGGGGGCTGGGATGGCGTTGTTGATGTATCGCGTCCAGAAGTCGTTGATAATGCACCTCGTTCGCGTGCAAAGGTAGGGAAATGAAAAAAAACTTACTCAAAAATTTCATTACAAAACACAAAAAACTTTCCTTCTTTTTAACTGCTATATTTCTCATTCTCTTGTTGTTATGGTTACGTTCTGTTTTTTTTGGAACATCTGCTCCAACTTATATAACAGCGGTGGTGAAACGTGGGGATATTGAGGAAAGTGTTTTAGCTTCTGGTCTTGTACGTCCTTACCGGTTGGTGGCTGTTGGTGCGCGAGCAACAGGGCGTGTGGTGTCAATGCATGTTTCCCCTGGGAGTGTTGTGAAAGAAGGCGATCTCTTGGCAGAAATTGATCCTACAGATCAGGAAAATGATTTAAAAAGAAAAAAAGCAGCATTATCGCATTATTATGCGAGTTTGGTAGAACAAGAAGCCTATCTTTCTCTTGCACAGAAAAATTTAGAGCGTCAGAAAAAAATGATTGAAACACGTGCGGTTTCACGTGCGAACCTCGATGAGGCTACGACACAGGTGAAAATACGCGAGGCGCAAATTGAACAACTTCGTCAGCAGATTGTGCAAGCACAAATTGATGTGGAGAGTGCAGAGGTTAATTTAGGTTATACACGCATCACTGCCCCTTCAGCGGGAACGGTTTTGGCAACAGTTGTGGAAGAAGGGCAGAATGTGAATGCGGTTCAGTCGGCGCCAACGATTGTTATTTTGGGTGATTTATCAAAGATGACGATCAAGGCGCAAATCTCAGAAGCAGATGTTCTTAAAGTCCGAGCTGGACAACCACTTTATTTTACAGTTCTAGGTAATTCACAGCGTCGTTATGAAGGCGTTTTAGAAAAAGTAGAGCCGGCTCCTGAAGCAATTCGTGCTGATGTGAGTATTAATCCTGGTATGGTGAGTGGTTCTAGTGCTTTAATATCATCGGCTATCTATTACAATGGAATTCTACATGTTGATAATGCGGACAATTTTTTGCGAACCTATATGACTGCTCAAGTTCATATTATCTTAGGGCACGCGCAGAATGTCTTGTTGGTTCCAAGTGATGCTTTACGCGATGAGACAAGAGAGCGTAAAGCATGGGTTTCTGTTTTGGTGGGGGAAAATAAGGTGGTTACTAAACAGGTGAGCGTTGGGTTGAATAATAAGGTTATGGCAGAGATTATTTCAGGACTTAACGAGGGTGATGTCGTCGTCACCAGTTCGTCTGATGGAGTGATGCCAGAGTCTTCTCACATGCATAGCGAAGACGAGAGTTAAAGCATGAGCACAAATCAAGCAGATGCTGTCTTCGTCTTGGAAAATATTGTGCGCAAATTTCCTGCGGGCGAAGCGTTTGTTACCGTTTTGAAAAACATCAATCTTACCATTAAACGTGGTGAAATGGTGGCAATTGTAGGTGCTTCCGGTTCAGGTAAATCGACCTTGATGAATATTTTAGGCTGTCTTGATCGTCCAACTTCTGGTCGTTATTGGATCTCTGGTAAAGAAACAGCTTCCCTTTCTGCGGATGAATTGTCGGCTTTGCGACGTAATCATTTTGGTTTTATTTTTCAGCGTTACCATTTGTTGAATGAATTGACAGCTCTTGGTAATGTTGAAATTCCGGCTATTTATGCGGGATGTGCCGTGGAAGCAAGGAAAAAGCGGGCACAGGATCTTTTAACGCGTTTGGGCATGGGTGATCGGATAAATCATCGTCCAAATCAGCTTTCCGGTGGTCAGCAACAACGTGTTTCTATTGCTCGGGCGCTCATGAATAATGCGGAGGTCATTCTTGCAGATGAACCAACTGGTGCATTGGACAAAAAGAGTGGGCAAGAAGTATTGCATATTTTGGATGAACTTCATCAAGAGGGGCGTACCATTATCATTGTAACCCATGATATGCAGGTGGCTGAAAGAGCAGAGCGTATTATCGAAATCAGTGATGGGGAAATTATTGCTGATAAACGGTCAAGGGTTGCAAAAACAAAAGTTGGTGGAAAATCTTTTCAGGAACAACAAAATCTAAAAGGCCAACAAAAACTGGGCTTTTTTCGTTCTTTTGTTGAGCGATTCCGTGAGGCGTTTGTGATGGCTCTGTTGGCAATGAATGCACATCGCATGCGGACTTTTCTAACAATGCTTGGGGTGATTATCGGTATTGGGGCGATTATTGCTATGGTGGCTTTAGGGAATGGTACACGAGAGAAAATTCTGGAAAATTTTAAAAGTTTGGGTACTAATACATTAACCATTTTTCCTGGTAAAAGTTTTTCTGATCCACAAGCAGAAAAAATAACCAGTTTGGTTGAAGCTGATGCAGAAGCCTTGTCTGGATTACCTTATGTTTCTGGTGTGACACCACAGATTTCAGCAAGCTCGAAAGTGCGTTTTGGTGCAGTTGAAGTCAATGCCATTATTGCGGGGGTGGGAGAACAATTTTTTCAGACACAGGGGCTCAAAGTTTTCAAAGGACAGTTTTTTGATCAAAAAAGTGTCCATGATCGGGCGGTTGATCTCGTGATCGAGAAAGAAGCATTGTCTGTTCTTTTCCCCCATAGCCATGAAAGCCCCCTTGGAAAGGTGGTGAATGTGGGTAATGTTCCTGCGCGTATTATTGGTGTTGTTGATTCGCAAAATAATGCAAGTGGAGATACATCAAATACTTTACAGCTTTATTTACCCTATACAACAGTGCAGACGCGTTTTCTTGGTACAACAGAAGTTCGTGCAATTATTGTTAGGATTGCTGATGATATTGATTCATATTTAGCGGAGACCATGATAAAACGTTTTCTCATTATGCGGCATGGCGGGGAGGATTTTTTCATTAGAAATTCTGAATTTTTCCGTGAACGTGTTATGGAGAGTACAAATATTTTAACACTTTTAATTTCTTCAATTGCAGCTATTTCCCTGGTTGTGGGGGGTATAGGGGTGATGAATATTATGTTGGTCACAGTTTCTGAGCGGATCAATGAAATCGGCGTGCGTATGGCAGTTGGTGCACGGCAAAGTGATATTTTACAGCAATTTCTCATTGAAGCGATTTTGGTTTGTGTGATTGGTGGTGGTTTGGGGATCTTGCTTGGACTTTCTATCGGTGGCTTGTTTCTTCTGTTTAAGGCACCTATTCATTTGGTTTATACTATTGAATCGATCATTATGTCTCTTACTTTTTCAACCCTCATAGGAATATGTTTTGGCTTTTCTCCAGCGCGGCAAGCTTCACGGCTTGACCCTGTTGTCGCTCTTTCACGCGATTAAGCTTTATCAATTGGGGCATGTTTGTTCGTGATGCTTTCCACTTGGATGAAGCATTTATGAAGCGAAACATGAATGGAAAAAGTTTAGCATTATTTGCTGCTCTATTTTAGAAAACGCTTTGTTCATTAATGGAGTGTACCACTAGAGGTGAACGTTTTATAGGGCACCCCATCATGTGAGATATGGTAGGCATATAAGGCATATAAGCCTTCTTGAGGCATTAAATGTTTTGAGAATGCATGATGAATATTTTAAATCTTTCTTGTCGAGTCTTATGGAAGTAAATCCTATTAAGGAGAAATTAAATAGAACCCGTTAGAATGAGATTGCTTGCAGACTGAATTTTGTTAAAAATTCTCGTCTTCTGAGATGTGAAGAGGAGGACAAATAAAATATACTGCGCGACGATTCTTAAGATTTAACCTAAAAAGAGGCGGGGGAAGTGAATAGTATATCTGCTAACAAACAAAAGAACAAAAAAGAAGGTTGATGCCAAAAACAGCTTAAACCTCCGTTCTTCCAAAAAAATGAACTGGTATCGAGATAGTTGAGCAGTTTAAGAGGTTTCGTTTAGTCTTTTTAAGATTTTCGGAAAAGAGGTTATGAGGATTTCTCACTTTTAGTTTTGCAGAAGGTGGTGCAAATTATAGGTGTTTAGGTTTATGCAAATAAATTATGATCGTGCTCAAGTTTTAAAATGTGACCTAAGACACAGCCATTTTCTGTTCCTTTATGCGAGTAACTTAGCTTTCTTTAGAATATTTTGTTTAAGGCATCGCTTTTTTCTGCCTTATCTCATGATTTTTGAGCTGAAGGATAAACAAGCCATTTGAGTTTCTAGGGTAAGGATGCCGTCAGATACTCGGTAGGGGGCGTGATCTTAAGAACTAATACCGTGAGATGCGGGTTTGATTTCATGAGTTTGGTGAGGAAGACAAAAAGTTTGAGAGGCGGATAGCTTCTTATTTTGAATGATGTATGAATGAAAGGGGCTTTCATTTATTGAAAAAGAATAAGCTCATATTCAGCAGATGTGAGATGAAGTAAGAGAACATCGTAATACCAAGCTGCAATTATGCTGCTAAAGAACATAATGGCCGCTAGTGATGAGCAATGGTATGTCTAGTTGGTATGGTATTCTTCCTCCTGCTACAAGTTCGATACGGAGCGCCATTGTGTTGCACATTAACACTCTTGTTTTAAAGAAACATTTCTCAAGGTATCCAAGCCTATTTTGCGACGCTGTTCATGGTAAATCTATTGGGCACCTCCATCTTTACGCTTATGAAGTAATAAGCCGGCACCATCATTATATTTGCCAGCTCGTGGGTGTTGCTGATAGACCTTGCATTAAGACGGTTCATAAGAGCCATTTTTAGTCATTTCTTGTACAGTTTTTCTCCACACACTCATCCCGCTTGTGATGTGCAAGCGGGTGGTTTTGATTGATTCAAGATAAACAGATTTGAAATGAGAAAATCTTACGTTATTCAGAGTTCTAATTTAATATGAATGACGCTATATTATCATTATAAATCAATATATTGTACATATAAAAAAGAATTCTAAAACCACCCGCTATAAAGTATAAGAAGCGAATAATTAATCTACGAAAGAACAAAAGACAAAAAAATATTCAAAAATCAATATTTTGAATATCACAACTAATATTTTGCGTATTTATAGTGAAATTATATGCATGATCGTTCGTAAAATGCGCTGTTTTGTGTGTGGAGTTTCTTCCTTGGTATCTTGTGTGTTCGCAGGTGTCTTATCCATTTCCTCCTCTCATTCTTAAGCTAAATCCTAAAATTATTGCGCACTTTATTGTGTATTCTTAACAAAAGGCAAAAAATATTTTCAAAATCATCACGCCTTACCGTTTATTTCCATAGGGATATAGACATCAATAAATGCATCATATGATTTGGGGGATACTCAAAAAGATCAAAAGATTCTCTCTTGTTGATTTAATTAAGCATAGAAGAAATGTCTTAAAATCAAGCAATTTTAAGCTTTTTTAAGTTTTTTGGGTAGAACAAGAGGCATTGACGAATTGGTTTAGATTCGATAGTTGAAGGTATTTTTCATTGGGGAGAAGCATGACGCTGCAATCGCTTTTACAGACATATCGTGATGAAGCGCGTACCGAACGAGATAAAGGTACATATTTTGAGCGTTTTGCTCTTGCTTATCTGATACATGATCCTCTTCAGTCTGGGTGTTATGAGAAGGTTCAAACCTTTAAAGATTGGGCTCGTGAAAATGCTTGGGATGGTCGGGATACCGGTATTGATCTTGTGGCAAAGCTTCGTGATGAAGAGGGATTTGCAGCAATCCAATGTAAATTTTATGATGCAGCCTATCGGATTAGAAAAGCAGATATTGATAGTTTTATTTCGGCATCAGGGAAAGCTCCATTCAAGCGGCGTGTTATTATAGATAGTACTGAAAGTACTTGGAGTGATAACGCTGAAACAATGATACGGGGGCAGGATATTCCTGTTATACGGATTAATCTTTCCGATATACAACAAAGTCCGATCCGTTGGGAAACTTTTGCAGCCCAGGGCAAAGTTGTTTTGGAGGATAAAAAGAAGTTGCGTCCACATCAATTGGAAGCATTGCGTGATGTGCGTTCTGGGCTTGCTCAAGCAGATCGGGGGAAGCTTATTATGGCTTGTGGTACTGGTAAGACATTTACCAGTCTTAAAATTGCTGAGGATTTGGCGGGTGAAGGCAAGTTTGTTTTGTTTCTTGTTCCTTCCTTGGCACTGATGTCACAGACGGTTCGTGAATGGACAACAGATGCAGGAATCGGATTGAGATCTTTTGCTGTTTGTTCCGATACACAAGTGGGAAAGCGTCGTAAAAATAGTGATGATGTTGCTGAAATTGATGTGTTTGATCTTGCTTTTCCGGCGACAACCGATGCTGCTAAACTTGCAGAACAGGTGGCGAAGAGTGTTGCAGATAAGATGACCGTGGTGTTTGCAACCTATCAATCTATTCAGGTGATTGCTGATGCTCAGAAAAACTATGGTTTGCCAACATTTGATCTTATCATTTGTGATGAAGCGCACCGTACAACAGGGGCAACGCTGGTGGGCGAGGATGAATCCAATTTTGTTAAGGTGCATTCCAATGATGTTATTCGTGCCAAGAAACGCCTTTATATGACAGCGACACCACGTATTTTTGGTGATAACGCAAAAAGTCGCGCGAATGAAGTTAATGCTGTTCTTGCTTCTATGGATGATGAAAAGCTTTTTGGTAAAACACTTTTTTATCGGGGTTTTTCATGGGCAGTACAAAATGATCTTTTAACAGATTATAAGGTTATTGTCTTAGCAATGGACGAAAAATTGGTCAGTTCCGCTGTTCAGAAGCGCCTTAGTGATAGCGATTCTGAGCTTATTCTTGATGATGCAACAAAGATTATTGGCTGTTATAAGGCTTTGACAAAACAAAATATGAAGGCTGATGTTGGTACGGATTTATATCCTATGCATCGTGCTTTAGCGTTTTGTAAAACTATTAAAAGTTCTGAACTTGTGCGTGATGAGTTTTCTGCGGTTGTTAGAGAATATCTTGATTATACAAAAGAGGATACAGAAAATGAGCATTTTCTGAAGTGTGAAATTGAGCATGTTGATGGCACTTTCAATGCGAAGGATCGTGGTGCATTACTTGACTGGTTGAAAGCTGATAGTGGGGATGATGTTTGTCGTATTTTGACCAATGCTCGGTGTTTGTCTGAGGGGGTGGATGTTCCGGCTCTTGATGCGATCATGTTTTTAAATCCACGCAAAAGCCAGATTGATGTTGTGCAAGCGGTTGGGCGGGTGATGCGTCGCTCTGAAGGTAAAAAGATGGGATATGTCATTTTGCCAATTGGTATTCCTCCTGATACTCCAGTGGAACAGGCTTTGAACAACAATGATAAATATCGGGTTATCTGGCAAATTTTAAATGCTTTGCGTGCGCATGATGATCGTTTTGATGCGACGATTAATAAGGCATCCCTCGGGCAAGATATCAGCAATGTGATTGAGATTATTGGTGTCACGCAGAGCACTGAGTTACAGGCTGTTACGGCTGTTGTAGACAATCTTCCGGTTCGCTCACAGCCTGCACGAGCGGGAATTGGAAGTCTGGAGCATGATTGCTTTCTTACAGAGCAGGTAAACGAGGAGTTTTCTTTCTGCGTAGATGAACTTTCTCGTGCGATTTTGGCAAAGATCGTTAAGAAATGTGGGACACGTGATTATTGGGAGGATTGGGCGAGCAATATTGCTGAAATTGCTAAGAATCATATCACGCGCTTAACAGGCATTCTGGCAGAGCCAAATACTGAGGCGCGTCAAGCCTTTGACAGGTTTGTGGCAGAACTGCGTGATGACTTAAATGATGCTGTTACAGAAGCTGATGCGATTGAGATGTTGGCACAGCATATTATCACGCGTCCTGTCTTTCAGGTGTTGTTTGAAGGCTATCAGTTCACACGTGAGAATCCTGTCTCGCGTGCTATGCAGCGTATGCTTGATGTGCTTGATGAGGCAAATCTTGATAAGGAATCCAAAGATCTGGAAAAATTTTACGCAAGTGTAAAATTACGAGCCAGTGGCATTACGGATCCAAAAGCAAAACAGAGGTTGATTGTAGAGCTTTATGATAAGTTTTTTCGTTATGCTTTTCCACGCACTGTAGAAAAACTAGGCATTGTTTATACCCCCGTCGAGGTTGTGGATTTTATTTTGCACTCTGTCAATGATGTCTTAGAGCAAGAATTTGGGCAAACGCTTGGCTCACCGGGTGTGCACATCATGGATCCTTTTACTGGAACGGGTACTTTTATCACGCGGCTTTTACAATCGGGCCTGATAAAGCCAGAAGAAGTGAAACACAAATTTTGTCGTGAAATTCATGCCAATGAAATCGTGCTTTTAGCCTATTATATTGCAGCCATTAATATTGAGACGACCTATCATGGTCTGATGGGGGGCGATTATGTTCCGTTTGAGGGAATTTGTTTAACCGATACATTCCAGCTTTATGAGCAAGAAAAAGACCTGATCAGTGATTTGCTGGTGGATAACAGTACACGTCGGGCGCACCAGAAGGAACTGGATATTCGTGTTATTGTTGGCAACCCCCCTTATTCTTCTGGACAAAAAAGTGAAAACGACAATGCGCAGAATATTGGCTATCCTAAATTGGATCGTCGCATTCGTGAAACCTATGCCGCTCAATCTAAAGCAAGCAATGTTAATGGACTTTATGACAGTTATATTCGTGCCATTCGTTGGGCAAGTGATCGCATAAAAGACTGTGGTGTTATTGGTTTTGTGACTGGTTCGGGTTATGTTGAAAAATTAGCAATGGATGGTCTCAGAAAAAATTTGAATGAGGAATTTTCGAGCATTTATGTTCTCAATTTACGTGGTGATATTCGCAAAAATATGTTGAGCAAAGGGCTTGCTCAAGAAGGACAAAATGTTTTCGGAAGTGGAAGCATGACAGGCATTGCTGTGACAGTGTTTATCAAAAATCCAAATGTCACTGAGCAGTGTGAAATTTACTATTATGACATTGGTGATAATCTCACGACAAAGGAGAAATTATCTCAACTTCAGCGGTTGGGTAGTGTTGGTGGTATCAAGCGTGAACACGGCTGGCAGATGATTACGCCAGATGAATATGGCGATTGGCTGAATCAGCGCAACAGTGATTTTAAAAAATTTCTGGCCTTAGGTGATAAGAAAGGCAGTGATAAAAAGCTCTTTGAAAATTTTTCTGGTGGGATACAAACTAGTCGTGATGCGTGGACATATAATTTTAGTCGTAAAGCTTTAGCAAAAAATATGAGCAATATGATTACTTTTTATAACAGTGAAGTAGAGCGTTTTAATAATGCCTACATACACGCTGATCGCAAGGCGCGTGCGAATGCTGTGAACGATTTTGTTGATACAGATACCCAAAAAATCAGTTGGAGCAGTAGTCTTAAAGAGGAATTGGTAAGAGGAAAGTTTTCTGAATTTGAAAGTAATTGCTTAGTTCAAAGTCTTTATCGTCCTTTTACACAGCAATGGCTCTATTATAATCGTATTTTTAACCATAGAGTTTTACAAATGCCGCGTATATTTCCATTAGAAAAAGCGGTTGAAAATAAGGTAATACAAGTTACAGGCAGAGGAGCAAGGAGTGGTTTTTCTGTTCTGATGACTAAGAATTTACCCAGTTTGGATGCAATGGAGAAAAATCAATGTTTTCCACGGTATGTTTATGAAGATGCTGTGTCCTTGAAAAATAAGGAGGGGGATCAGGTTCATTTGTTTGCAAATTTTGCAGAGGAAAGTAAAGAAACTGGTTTAGAGCGGCGTGATGCTCTTACGGATGAAGGGTTGGCTTATTTTAAGGCAGCTTATCCTGGTGAAATGATAACAAAGGATGATTTGTTTTATTATGTTTACGGGATTTTGCATTCTGAAGATTATCGTGCTCGTTATGCGCATAATTTATCTAAACAATTGCCGCGTATTCCAACAGTTAAAAAGGTAGAGGATTTTTGGGCTTTTGTTACAGCGGGGCGCAAGCTTGGTGATTTGCATATGAATTATGAAGAGATTGAACCCTATCCCGTTACCTATAAACAGGGAGATCCAAGAACTTGGGTGATTTCTGATGAGAAGAGTTTCTATCGTGTTGAAGCGATGAAATTTGCTGGTAAGCGTGGTGCTATTGATAAAAGCACAGTGATTTATAATGCGAATATCACGATGCAGAATATTCCTCTTGAAGCTTATGAGTATGTGATCAATGGCAGGCCTGCTCTTGAATGGGTTATGGAGCGGCAGGTTGTCAAAACGGATAAAGCGAGTGGGATTGTGAATGATGCCAATCGCTATGCTGTTGAAACGGTGGGTAATCCAGCTTATCCATTGGAATTGTTTCAGCGGGTTATTACTGTAAGCTTGGAAACAATGAAAATTGTGCGCAACCTGCCAAAATTGGAAGTGAGAGAAACTGAAAAGGTTAAATTATCCATTGTGCGGTAAAATAGCGCTGTGTCGTAACAAACTGGCACTATCACACACCTTGTCAGCTCGTGGGTATTGCGACAGCCCTTGGCACTTGAGACACGTCCATAAGAGGCATGTCTTTCTTGTACAGTTTTACGCTGCGCAGGCTCTCTTCCTTTGTGATGTGCAAGAAAATGGTTTTGATTGATTCAATAGAGAACAGATTTGAAATGAGAGAATCTGATGATATTGAGAGCTCTCATTCAAGTTGAAGCGTAATAAATTTCATTATAAATCAATATATTGTATGTGATAAAGCACCTTAGGCAGTGAGGTCGCTAAAATTATGACGCATGAGCTTTAGCGGCAGTGATGAATATTCTCAGGCAGGGTTTTCTTATCGAGCTTTATGTGAGTAAACCATATAAATGGAGAAGCTGAGTGGAACCTGTCCAGAGAAAGTGGATTGTTTACAAATCGTTGCTAATAAGAATCGTCGCCTTTTGAGATGTTGAGAGGAAATGACAATTCTCATGAAATCTGTCTTTTGAGATGTTCTGATATTGAAGTGAGCAGGTGGAACGCGTTAGACAAGAAGCTGAGTTATTATTGTTTACAGATCAATAGAGTTTAAAAATTTTCGTTCTTTTTGGGAGAGGAAACCAGACAAAAAGTGATCTTAGAGAGCGAAATGATTTCAAAAAAGATTGCGATAAAAAATGTAGGGTATTTGTCGCGGTGTGCGTTTTGAGCTTATTCCTATCTGTGATCTAAAATGCTCTTATGAAGATGCTTTTTAGAATAAGAGATTGTTACTAATATATTGACTTATAATGATAGTTTAATGTTCTCTCTGTTAAATGAGAAATCTAAGTATTATAAATTTTCTTATTTTAAATCTATTAAAATTACTTCTTTGCATGTCATATGAGGTTGGTATGTTCGTGTTTAAGAAAGGCGTAATGCATGCCTCTTACCAATTATCCCAAGAGGTTTAAGAGCTATCGTAATACTTGGGGGGTGGTAAAATATAGGGTGGGGCGGTTTGCATTTTTTATGAAGGGTAAGACAGTGGTGTAAATAGATTTTTATGACAAGTCTGGAGATCTTATGGCTGTCTGGGGGCTCTATTTACAAGAGCTTATATATTGGGATGGCATGTACAGATCCGCGCTGTGAGATATGTTTGGGATGTAAGAGATGTTTTGGGTGAACGTGCAAATACAGTGACACGTGCATTGGGATGTTCTGCGTTGTATGAGGGTAAGCTCTGTCGAGTTTTTATAGAGGCAACTCGTGTGGAAGGGTATGAAAGAAAGGTATGAAGCGGTTCGTGGGTGGCAAGGTTTTTAAAAAGTCAGAAGGATAAAGATTAGAATGCGGTTCTGATATAGACTTGGAGCGTTTTAATATATTGGAATATAAGAATGCGGATTTGATTGATCTGTTGTATTGCGCTTTCAGCATTGTTCTTTTTAACAGGATAGGCAATGAAATGGATATCAGGCATTAAATATTTAAGTTCTCGCATTGAGCGCCACACATGGTAATCATGGGTGACGATATAAAGGGTTTTATAGTGGTGTTTTTTGATCCAATCGGCGCTTTCTTTAGCATTTCCTCTGGTGTTAATCGCTTGATGCCCGATGTCAATACAACAGGAGATAAGCCGTGGGGTAATATGCATGTTGTGCATGAGACTTTTCAGATTGGTTGTGGTGTTTACGCCACTGATGAGGAGACGTGAACCAAACCCCCTTTGTAAGAGATTAAGTCCTGTCTCTATTCGGTTTTCTCCGCCTGTAAGCACGATAATGGCATCCGCTTTGGGGAGAGGTGTTGGGGGAGAAAGTCGTTCAGTTTTTTCAGAAAAAATAATAAAACCGCCCCAGAAAATTAAAACAATGATTGAAAGAGTAAGGGTTGTCGGTGGAAAATAGCGAAATAAAAAGCAGGGAGACCAATTATTATAGTGGGTCCGTTTTGGAAGAGGACGTTCTAAATTGTTTTGCGTCAATGAGTTGAAAGTATTGTAAGTCATAAAATTAAAATAAACCGTTTTCACATTGATCAATTTTTTTCAGTTGCGCTAAAATAGTCATGCGGTTTGTAAGGGTGGTAAGAAAAGAAACGAAAATAATAAGAAAAATGATTTTTCCGTAGGGGATGGAACTTATGGAAAGATGTCCAAACAAAGCTGTTACTTGGCTAGCTTCTACTCTTCCCAAGTTATAATTCGTCCAGAGACAAAAGGCTGAAAATAGAAATATGCTTGTGAGACCACCATATAAAGCACCACGCAGCGCAGTTTTAAAAAAATGCCAGTCAAATTGGCGAGCAATGAAAAGAGTTTCAGTACCAAGGAAATATAAGACATTGATAATATGTGTATTTTCTGCCAATGCATTGCGGGTGGCAAAAATGATGGTGAGGATAAGAGAGCCTAAAACCAATGCTAAAATTGAAAAACCAATGAAAACAGTGGTGTGTGCCATGGTCGCAAAACGATGAACCCAAACACGGTGATCATCAAATTGACCTCCTGGAATTTGGGTTTTAATGGCGTGATTAATGGCTGCAAAATTGATTTTTTCATCCCCATTCAGGGTCACAATGATGAGGCGGGGAAGGGGTAGTTCATTGACATTGAAGCCTGTTCCAAGCCATGGCTCCAGTAACTTTTCTGTAGCTTTTTGGTCAACAATTTTTGCATCTTGTACACCAGAAAATGTTTTAACCAATTGTACGGCATCACGGAGTGCTTTGTTGATATCAACATTGTCAATGGGGCGTATTTGTATTGTTGCTTCATAGCTAATCTGATTACTCCAATTTTGGGCGGCACGTTGGACCAAATCAACACCGATTAAGGTGAGGCTTGAAAGAAATGTCATAATAGCAATCACGGCAACTAATGCTTTTCCAGAAATATTACCACTGGGAATAATCGCTGTTGTATTTTTTTTATTGCTTGTAAAAATGGGGAAAGATTTATTCATGAATCGTCATCCGTCCGTTATGGAGAAGCATACGCCGTGCTGCAACTTGTTCCATTAAGGCAATATCATGGGTGGCAATGATAACAGCCGTTCCAAAACGGTTTAATTCAATAAACAAACGGAGGAGGCGTTTTGCCAAGGGCGGATCGACATTTCCGGTGGGTTCATCGGCAAGTAGAATTTCAGGTTGATCAATGAGTGCGCGTGCAATGGCTACCCTTTGTTTTTCCCCACCGGAAAGAACCGGTGGTAAAACATGAATATGATCTCCAAGACCTACCCAACAGAGAAGATCTTCCACTTCACTGCGATAGGTTGCTTCTTCTTGTCCTTTAATGCGTAAAGGTAAGGAGACATTTTCATAAGTGGTCATGTGGTCGAGTAAACGAAAATCTTGAAAAACCACCCCGATACGTTGTCGCAGCGCAGGGAGCTCTTGTCGTTTGAGTAATGCTGTGTCTGTTCCAAAGAGATCAATATGACCGCGGGTGGGTTTGAGTGCCAAAAACATAAGACGCATCAGCGACGTTTTCCCTGCTCCAGAGGCACCTGTGAGAAATTGAAATGATCCAGGAGGAATATGAAAGCTAATATCACGAAGGACCTCAGGGCCCATTCCATAGCGTAGGCCGACATTTTCAAAATGAATCACTTTTTATTATTACTCCTGATTTTATATTGCATCATTTATTCTAAAAACTCTTACTTTCATTGCTTTAGATTTTTGTTGTAAGCTTGTTTATTTTAGATTTCATGGTTTTCAATATTTTTTATACACCCTCGTTATAGATAAATATTTTTGCTCAAGAATATTATCACTTATACTTTCTTTTTTTAGCCTTATTTATGATTTTAGCAGGAATTTCAAAGGGATTCTAGCATAAACATCAGAACTATTTTTCCTTCTTACTCAGAAGCTTTTTTTGCACTGAGTGGACATTGGGTGATTTTAAAAAGCTATGTTGCTCTTTTTATCTTACTTTCTTATTCTTGTTCGTATCCCAATCCTGAGGTTTTGGCTTAAATTATTTCTTACCTCTCATGAAGAAAAGCGTTTGTTGTTAGAATGATTGAGCTTTTCATGAATTGTTTTGTTTTTTATTATCCTCGGTGGTTTTCGTAATAATGCTGAGATAATTTTAGCAAAAAACAAAAACCACCGTATGTTGTATTTCGTCGTGTTTTTTAGTTTTGTCGGTTGGCAATCAGATCTTCAACAACTTGTGGTTCGGCAAGAGTTGAAATATCTCCGAGAGTATCAAAATCGTTTTCAGCGATTTTTCGTAAAATACGTCTCATAATTTTCCCTGATCGCGTTTTGGGAAGCTGCGGAGCAAACTGAATTTTATCCAATATGGCAATAGAGCCTATTTCTTGTCTCACATGCTTGATAAGGTCTTTTTGCAATTCTTCACTTGGCGCTGTTCCTTCCATGAGAGTCACAAAACTATAAATTCCTTGTCCTTTAATGGGATGCGGGTAACCCACAATAGCTGCTTCTGATACAGCGGGATGAGAAACAAGAGCTGATTCAATTTCAGCGGTTCCTAACCTGTGCCCCGAGACATTGAGAATGTCATCAACCCGTCCTGTGATCCAATAATAACCGTCGCTATCGCGCCTACAGCTATCGCCTGAAAAATATTTTCCTTTATAGGAGGAAAAATAAGTTTGAATAAAGCGTTCATGATCTTTATAAAGTGTGCGCATTTGTCCGGGCCATGAATCACTGATACAAAGAGTGCCTTCTGCTTCACCTTCTAAAACATTGCCTTGGGCATCAACAATTTGGGGTTGAACACCAAAGAAAGGACGTGTGGCCGATCCTGCTTTGAGGGGGGTTGCACCAGGCAAGGGTGTGATCATATGCCCTCCTGTTTCCGTTTGCCACCATGTATCGAGAATCGGACAACGGTCATTTCCAATTATATGATAAAACCATTCCCATGCTTCTGGGTTAATAGGTTCTCCTACTGTGCCTAAAAGACGCAACGATGTTCTGTCTGAGTGTTCAACAAACGAATTTCCTGCTCCCATTAAGGCGCGGATAGCTGTTGGTGCGGTGTAGAGTGTATTGACTTGATGCTTGTCGACAATTTCCCAGAATCTGCCTTTGTCAGGAAAGGTTGGTGTGCCTTCAAACATTAAAGTGGTCGCACCATTACATAAAGGTCCATAAACCAAGTAAGAATGGCCGGTTATCCAACCAATATCAGCCGTACACCAGTAAACTTCATCGGGGTGGTAATCAAAAACATATTGGTGAGTCATCGAGGCAAAAACAAGATAGCCTGCTGTGGTATGCAAAACACCTTTAGGTTTGCCGGTGGAGCCTGAAGTATAAAGAATAAAAAGCGGATCTTCAGCATTCATGGGTTCTGCTGGACAAGCTGTTTTGGCATGAGCTATCTCTTCGTGGTACCAAAAATCACGCCCCTCTACCCATTGAATGGGTCCACAAGTCCGCCGTATAACCATGACTTGGTCCACATGCACGTTTTGGCGTGCTGCTATCTCAATAGCATGATCAACATTGTCTTTTAAGTTGATCCGTTTGCCGCCACGCAAGCCGTGATCAGCGGTAATCATAAAGGTTGATTCACAGTCAACAAGGCGTCCTGCTATTGCTTCAGCAGAAAAGCCTGCAAAAATAACCGAATGAATGGCTCCAATGCGAGCACAAGCAAGCATAGCATAGGCTGCTTCGGGAATCATAGGAAGATAAATGGTTACTTTATCGCCTTTCTTAATGCCACGACTTTTCAAAAGATTAGCAAAACGACAAACATGTTCATAAAGCTCGTTATAGGTTATTTTTTTATCATGATAAGGATTATCTCCTTCCCAAATGAGCGCGATTTTGTCTCCATGGGTTTTCAGGTGGCGATCAATGCAATTATAGGTAACATTTGTTATCCCATCTTCGTACCATTGAATGGAGACATCTCCGTTAAAAGAAGTGTTTTTTACTTTTGTAAAAGGTTTAAACCATTCAATGCGTTGACCATGTTTGGCCCAGAAGCTTTCTGGATCATTGATGCTTTCTCGATACCATTGTTGATAAGTTTCCTCATCGAGTAAAGTATTTTTTTTGATCTCTTCTGATATTGGATAAATTTTTTCAGTCATGTTTCCCTCTTTTTATTGTTTGGAAAAATCTGCCTCTGTATTTTTGTATGGTTATATTTGTGGCAGAGTTTTCCCAAAAGCTTTTCATTATGAGGTTAGACTAAATGACAAAGATTAGAATAGTCAATTTTTAAATCTGATACGTTTTTCTTAAAAAGGTATTTTATGCTTTTAGGATATTCAAATATGGCAAAGACTATTGCGGTATAGAGCTTTTTATAAACGCACAAAGGCACTAAAAAATATCATATAAAAAGGGAGATGAAGGTGCTTTATTGATTATCGCTTTAAATGTTTTTTATTTTGTATTCCCTTATTTAAAAAAGAATAAGTTTATTAATAATTAATTAAACCAAAATATCAGAAATAATGAAAAGAATTACTGTATATAAAGTTTATTTTATATTTACTTTCCAACTGTAACTACCACTTTTAAAAACCAATAGCATATATAGGGATAAAGACAATGAGAATACAAAACATTCTTACGATTTCATAACAAATATTCATTATAAAAAAATCCTGATTATAAGATGTGATCCACAATAGATATCTCTGAAAATTATTTTATGCACAGATGTAGATATTTAATTTTGGTATATTCTTACAAATATACTTACAAAATTATTTAACTTCAGAGATATCTTTGTCGCCATATGACCGAATGTGTTGAATGAACCAAACATATTAATTCTCCTTAATTATCCACATTAAAAGTAGTATCACAATGATACATTTCAAATGGTTATTACGTATTTTAGATCATTGTCAAAGATAAATTTTAAAAATGGAAATAAAAATACTATATAAATCATATATATGTTATGTATATATTAATTTTTTTCTTAAAAAGATAATAATATTATTTATAATATTTTAAAATATAAGAAATACCCCATGGTTTTTCTTAATTAAAGTTTAAAATCAGAAAAATTGCGCATATGAAAAGTTGAAGTTTTTCTCTTTGTTTACGAGAAAGATAAAGAAATATCGTTATTGAAATCGGTCTCATTGCCATTGTTTTTCTTGCATGTATTATGCGCACATGCATGGGATTCGTTCTTTTATTTTTCAGGCGAATATTGACCGTATGTTATGCTTTGTAGAGCATGGAAAGCCTCTATGCTATCGTTGATCTTATAGATTGCTAGCATGTTGTTTAGCGCGGCTCTTGGTGCTCTATTGGGTATTTGAGATGTTTATTTTGCTCAAGTGACTTACATGAAAGAGTTTTGTTACTGTATTATGCAACCATAAACCTCTTTTTGTCTGCTTTATGCCATTGGTATGTGGGGAAATTGTTTACGCATGTTGGAGAAGTTAAGAGAATGCGTGATTTTCAATGAAAATCATTGCGATAATCGTATTCAATATTCTTTTGCTATTAGTGATTTTGCGACAGTTTTTTCATTCATGCTCAACGCCCCTCTTATTATTTTGCTTTTATATAAGGATTTATTTTTTATGTTGCTTTTGCTGGAGAGGCGTTCAGAGGGGAGTAAAGTAGAGCCAATATGCGAGAATATGAGAGCCAAATTGTAATGCTATTTTGAAGCTATTGTACGTGTTGTGGATGTGCCGGTGAGAAATTTGAGAAGACCAGCTTTTTTGCTTATTTTGCTAACAGGATGAAAGAGGGACTGGAATCTTTTTTGCTAGAATTGCTCCTTTATTGAGATTGAAGGAAATATTTTTCTCATTTCTGCTGTTTTTGGCTTGTTCGTAGAATCTTCAATGGGAATTTATTGAAGGGGGAATAGATTTATATGAGGGGAAATTGCTTTACACAGGGCGTTTTCCAAATAAAGCGGAGCCAATGCGAAGGACATTAGAGCCAAACTGTAGAGCGGTTTTGAAATCACTGGACATACCCATGGAAAGCTTTGGAAGACCTGCTTGTTTTGCTAATTTTGCTAGAAGAGCGAAATAGGGACCGGGGTTTTCGTCGACAGGGGGGATGCCCATAAGTCCGATGATATCGAGTCCATAGTTGTTTTTGCATTGAGAAACAAAAGGGATCACTTCTTGGGGTGCAACACCACTTTTTTGCGGTTCTAACCCAATGTTGACTTGAACATAGCAGGGGAGATTCTTTTTTTGCTTTTGCATTTCTTCCATCAAAACTTTGGCTATTTTTTCACGATCAACCGTTTGAATAACATCAAAAATTTTGACAGCTTCAGCGGCTTTATTTGATTGTAGGGGACCGATGAGATGGAGTTTAATATTTTCAAATTGTTGACGTAAAGCAGGCCATTTTTGTGCTGCTTCTTGTACGCGGTTTTCTGCAAATAAAGATTGGCCTGCTTGCAAAAGGGGTCGTATATCAATAGCAGAAACAGTTTTTGAAACAGCGATAAGTTCAATTTCTTCTACAGGGCGTTGTAACTCTTGACATGTTTCAGCAATGTCTTTTTGAAGGTTTTGCCATGCTTCAATGGAAGGGGCATCGAGGGGCGTTTGTGTATTCATGTTTTTGTGCTTTACCTTTTTTGTTCAAGAGTTGGTCGTTTTTTTTAAAGTTTTATAAAATACTTAGGGAAATATTTCACGAAAATGTTGACGATGAGGTTAATCCATGGTCAAGCATAATAAAACAAGTTTTTGGTTCTGTTTTATTAAAAGAGTATAATGGGAATGACAATTGGACATTATAATATAGGCGAACGCTATAATCCACGTGCGAGAGAAAAAAAATGGCAAGAAATTTGGGATGAAAAGAAAATTTTTCAGACTCTTCAAGAAGATGCTCGTGAAAAATATTATGTTTTAGAAATGTTTCCTTATCCTTCTGGCCGTATTCACATGGGGCATGTGCGCAATTATGCCATGGGGGATGTGGTTGCACGCTATAAACGCGCCAAGGGGTTTAATGTGCTTCATCCCATGGGGTGGGATGCTTTTGGGATGCCGGCTGAAAATGCCGCTATGCAAAATAAAGTGCACCCTAAAACTTGGACCTATCAAAATATTGCGGTGATGCGTGGGCAATTAAAACAATTAGGGCTCTCGATAGATTGGACTCGGGAATTTGCGACTTGTGATGAGGAATATTACCACCGACAACAAATGTTGTTCCTTGATTTCTATCAAAAGGGGTTGGTAGCACGTAAAGTGGCTAAGGTGAATTGGGATCCTGTTGATCATACTGTTTTGGCCAATGAACAGGTTGTTGATGGGCGGGGATGGCGTTCTGGTGCGTTGGTTGAACAACGTGAGTTGACGCAGTGGTTTTTCAAAATTAGCGACTTTAGTGAAGATCTCTTGGCAGGGCTTGAAGAGCTGAACCAATGGCCGGAAAAAGTTCGCACCATGCAAAAAAACTGGATTGGAAAATCACAAGGTTTGCTGATTCGTTGGGCTTTAAAGTCGGCGGGTGATGCTGGTGATGTTTGTGAGAAATTTGATGAGGTTGTTTGTTATTCAACGCGTCCTGATACACTGTTTGGTGCCTCCTTTTTGGCTCTGTCTGTTGATCATCCTATTGCACAAGCTTTGGTAAAAAAAGACAAAGCGTTGAGTGCTTTTATTGAAAATTGTCGGTGTGGTGGAACGACAACGGCAGCACTTGAAACAGCTGAAAAACAAGGGTTTCTCACGCCCCTTTTGGCTGTTCATCCTTTCGATTCAACAGTACATATTCCCGTTTATATCGCGAATTTTGTGCTTATGGACTATGGAACAGGGGTTGTTTTTGGTTGTCCAGCTCATGATCAGAGAGATTTCGATTTTGCGCGTAAATATGATCTTCCAATAAAACCGGTGGTTTTACCAAAAGGAGAGCAAGCAGAAGATTTTGTCACACCTGAAACACCTTATACGGGTGATGGGGTGATGATCAATTCTAGTTTTTTGGATGGTTTGACACCCCGACAAGCTTTTGAAGAAGCTGCTAAAAAGCTTGAAAAACAAATGCTCAATGGGCAACCGCAAGGGAAGAAAACAGTGCAATTTCGTTTGCGTGATTGGGGGATTTCGCGTCAACGTTATTGGGGGTGCCCCATTCCGATGATCCATTGTACAACTTGTGGGGTTGTTCCTGTTCCACGTGCCAATTTACCGGTTGTGTTGCCTGATGATGTTACTTTTGATCAACCAGGAAATCCTCTTGCACGACATGAAACATGGCAGAATGTTACTTGTCCTTCCTGTGGTCAACCTGCCAAACGCGAAACCGATACCATGGATACATTTGTTGACTCTTCTTGGTATTATGCACGCTTTACGGCTCCTTTTGCGCAGGGACCTGTTGACAAACAAGCAACAGCTGAATGGTTGCCTGTGCAACAATATATTGGTGGAATTGAGCATGCCATTTTGCATCTTCTTTATGCACGCTTTTTTATGCGTGCTATGAAATTGGTCGGTCATGTGACGGTAGATGAGCCTTTTAAGGGGCTTTTTACCCAAGGTATGGTGGTGCATGAAACCTATCGAGATGATAAAGGGTGGGTTTCTCCAGCAGAAATTTCGATTGTTGAAAAAGATGGAAAGCGGTGTGCTTATAAATTAACCGATCAAAGTGAAGTGACGATTGGTTTGATTGAGAAAATGTCAAAATCAAAAAAGAATGTCGTTGATCCTGATGATATTATTGCATCTTATGGCGCTGATACTGTGCGTTGGTTTGTGTTGTCAGATTCTCCTCCCGAGCGGGATGTCATTTGGACAGAATCTGGTGTTGAAGGTGCACATCGCTTTGTACAGCGTGTTTGGCGCCATGTGGCTGTGAGTGCTTCTATTTTAAAGGATGTGGCGCCTTGTGCAGGGCATCAGGGAGCGGCTTTGGAACTCTCAAAGGTCGCACATCGCACGCTTTGCGCTGTAGAAGATGATTTGGAAAAATTCGCTTTTAATCGGGCTATTGCACGCCTTTATGAATTCTTGAATATTATGGCACCGTGGTTAAATAGGATAGAAAGTGTTGACGATGAAATGAAAGCTTCTTTACGTCAAGCCATGGATTTTTTTCTTGCTATGATTGCACCCATGATGCCCCATTTAGCAGAAGAATGTCATGCTGCTTTAGGGGGAAAAAATTTAATATCTGCGCTTGCTTGGCCTATTTATGATCCTACGTTAACCGTTGCGGAATGCTATACTTTGCCAGTACAAATTAATGGTAAAAAACGCGGTGAGGTGAGCGTTGCAGCAACTGCTGATGAGGTGATGATTAAAGAAGCGGTTTTGGCGTTAGATTTTGTAAAGGCGCAGCTGGTTGAAAAGCCTGTGAAAAAAATCATTGTTGTTCCAAAAAGGATTGTGAATGTCGTTTTTTAGAAGTTCTATTCTTGTCATTTTAGCTGGTGTATTCACACTGTTGTGTGGATGCAAAGTTAAACCGCTTTACCGTCAAGAGTTGCAGAGTGCAATGACAATGGATTCTGCTTCTTATGGGAATTCTGCTTCTGGATACCCTTCTGGACAAGCTTCTTTGGGATTAGCGCAAAAGCTTGCTTCTATTGTTGTGGAAGAACCTTCGGATCGTTTTGGTCAAATGGTGCGCAACCATCTGCTTTTTCTTTTGTATGGAAATGGTGCTAAACCTTCTCTACCTGCTTATCAATTGGCATTACAGATATCCGTCTTTACAAGAGAATCTATGCAGATAGAGGTTGATTTCGAGAAAAAGAGAAAGGGACGACCTTCTGTTGGAACTGTTATGAGCAGAGCTTCTTACACTTTGCAGGATATGAAAAATACTCTTGTTGCAAAAGGAACAGCAATGATGAATGCATCTTTTGAGCGACTTCGTCAAGAATATGCAACGCTGCAAGCAGAAGAAGATGCAAAAAAACGTGTTGCGGAAGAGTTGGCTGAACAGATCTTTTTGTTACTTTCAAAAGATCTTTCCAATAAAAATTCTAGATATTAAGCAATATTTTGTCCTGTTTTTTTCCAGTCGTCGAGGAATATTTGCAACCCTTTGTCGGTGAGAGGGTGTTTGACCAGTGCTTTTAAGATTGCTGGTGGAACTGTTGCAATGTCAGCACCGCTTAGTGCTGCTTCTTTGACATGATTAACGGTGCGGATTGAAGCGGCTAGGATTTGTGTTTCAAAGTTATAGTTATCATAAATTGTGCGAATTTCATGAAGCAGTTCACTTCCATCATTTCCACAATCATCAAGTCTACCAATAAAAGGTGAAACGAATGTTGCACCTGCTTTGGCGGCTAATAAGGCTTGATTGGCAGAAAAACAAAGTGTGAGATTTGTTTTTAGTCCTGCTGCTGTGAGGGCTTTACAGGCTTTTAATCCATCGAGTGTTAAAGGAAGCTTGATACAAATATTGTCGGCAATCTTTGCTAAAACAGCTGCTTCTTTCATGATGCTTTCAAATTCCGTTGCTGCAACTTCAGCAGAAACAGGTCCGCTAACGAGAGCACAAATTTCTTTTGTAACATCAAGAATATTGCGTCCTGATTTTAGGATAAGAGAGGGATTGGTGGTAACACCATCAACAAGGCTTAAATTCTGTAACTCTTGAATTTCTTCAATATTGGCGCTATCCACAAAAAATTTCATCTCTAACCTCTTCTTTTTAGCTTTATCCTATTTTTTGTTATGCGCTATTGTTGACTGCAAAAGCAAGAGAAAGAATTAATATCTGTGTAAAGAACAAGAATGCTATGGTGTTAATCATGTACCCGTTTTCGGTAAAGAAATATGATTTATCGTTTCCACACCCATTTCATAGTGTTACTCGTGATAAGGTATAGAATTCATTGCGTACCAACATTTTTGCGTATTGGCATCTTTGCGTAGCGGTGTTTTTATATTTATGGAAATAAGCTAGCATTATCAAACACTTTGCTCATTTCCTATTTGCGATTGCTCTTGATATTTGAGAGTGCATCATAAGATACCTTCCTTTTTTAGGGGGTATGTTTAACTTTGTTTTTGATGAAAGCGGATGGATTTATTTTGTCGTAAAACACTGTTGAAGAACGCC
Source organism: Bartonella sp. AP88HLJMH (assembly GCF_042195605.1). Classification (NCBI taxonomy): domain Bacteria; kingdom Pseudomonadati; phylum Pseudomonadota; class Alphaproteobacteria; order Hyphomicrobiales; family Bartonellaceae; genus Bartonella; species Bartonella sp. AP88HLJMH. Next base: position 37,053 of record NZ_JBHIOR010000003.1, read on the forward strand.
TGTAAAATTTTACGCATGAAGGGTTTTTTTATGGTCAATTACATTGATTTATTCTGTGTTCTCCATTCTTCAACAATACGCTTTTGTGCTGCTTGTATTGTTGCTTGATTCTCAATCAAGCTGAAAGATGTATACACGTGTTTTCACGTTTTGGCACAAAGCCAAGGTGAATATTGTAACGGCTCCATTTGCAATATTATTCTCCCTATAATTAAAATCATGGGATACTCTTTCATCAATAAGGATTTACAAATGTTCCTCGATGGGGTTGAAATGAGAAAAATTCATCGTATTGAGGGTTTTATTACAATAGGTAAAATGATGATTATATCTTTATAAATCAGTTTGTTGAAGATAAATTGAGATATGAGGCGGTAAAAAAATAAACGTGTGTGTTGGGAAGAGGTCACACTATGGGATCGCTTTGTTGAAGGATGCACTTAACCGATAGCATGTTGAATGCTTAATAGTGATGCGCTTTATTTACACAGAAGAATGGCGCAGGTTTTTTTGCTATAGAGTTTTTTGTTATAGACGATGAGATTGGTTCTTTTACTGGCACTTTGGTGATGAAATGAGTATTAAAAAGAATTTTTGTTAGAAAAGTGTTGTAATCGGGGGGATTGAATCCTGCAATGAATTTTATAAGAGTGTTTAAAGATTAAGGTTTAGGCCTGTTGGTGCTCAATAGGTCGTAGATTGGTTTAAAAGATGAATTCAAACATGATAGAGGAAAAGATTGTATCCGTATTGGTTTCTCTTCCTGTTGCTCACGCTTATAGTTATAAAGTTCCATCTTCTATGGAGGTGAACGTTGGTTCCTTTGTTCGGGTTCCGTTGATGGGGCGTGAGCTTTGCGGTTTTGTTGTAGATGTTGGAGAGAAGATAGCCGATGGGCAAAAGTCTGCTTCGGTGGCGCGTGAAAAATTACGCTTTCTTCTTCATGTTTTTGATTGTCCCCCATTAAAAGCAGAAATGATCACATTTTTGCGTTTTGTTAGTCGCTATACAATGGCGCCTTTTGGTCTTGTAGCACGATTGGTTTTGTCGGTACCGGCTGCTTTAGAGCCGGAAGCGCAGATGCTGGGTTTGCGATATTGTGGTGGAAATGTAGAACGTCTCACACCAGCGCGATCACGGATTTTGGAATTGGTGCGTAATGAGAAGATATGGACACGTTCTGGTCTGGCACATGCGGCTGGAACTTCGGTTTCTGTTGTTGAAGGTTTAAAAGCGTTAGGGGTTTTTGAAGATGTTATAGTTCCTGCTCCTGATCTTGTGGCAATGCCTGATCCTGATTTTTGTCCCCCTCAGTTGCAGGGAGCGCAAAGTGAAGCAGCAACATTATTGCGGGAAGGTGTTTTATCTTCTCAGTTTCAAGTTTTTTTGCTTGATGGTGTTACGGGATCAGGAAAGACAGAAGTTTATTTTGAAGCGGTCGCTCAAGCTTTCAAAGGGGGCAAGCAGGTTTTAATTTTATTGCCGGAAATTGCTTTAACACAGCAGTTTTTAGATCGTTTTTATGCACGTTTTGGCGCTGTGGCAGCAGAATGGCATTCTGATTTGACGCCACGTCGTAGAGAACGCGTCTGGCGACAAGTTGCAGAAGGGCGGGTGCGTGTCGTTGCGGGGGCTCGTTCGGCACTTTTTCTTCCCTTTCATGAGCTTGGCTTGATTGTTGTCGATGAAGAGCACGATAGCGCTTATAAACAAGAAGAGCGCATTTTTTATCATGCGCGTGATATGGCTGTTGCACGGGGCTCTTTTGAGCATTTTCCTGTTATTTTATCTTCAGCCACACCGTCGATTGAAAGCCAAGCCAATGTTTTAAAAGGGCGTTATCAAAAGGTGCATTTACCTTCCCGTTTTAAAGAAGCTGCACTTCCACAGTTGCGGGTGGTTGATATGCGCCAAGGAGGGGTGCAAAAGGGGCGCTTTATTTCCTTTGCTCTTGAAAGGGCTTTAAAACAAACGCTTGATAAGGGCGAACAAGCTCTTCTTTTTCTTAATCGTCGTGGTTATGCACCTTTAACTTTATGCCGAATTTGCGGACATCGTTTTCATTGTACCGATTGTTCAAGTTGGTTGGTCGAACATCGTGCGCAAGGGCAACTGAAATGTCATCATTGTGGATATCATGAACCACTTCCTCAAGCCTGTCCTGAATGCGGGACATTAGATCATCTCGTGGCTTGTGGACCGGGTGTGGAAAGAATTGCCGAAGAAACACAAATGCTTTTTCCTCAAGCGCGATCATTGATCCTTTCAACAGATCTCAAAGGAGGGATTGGGAAGTTGCGAAGCGAATTACAAGCCATTGCAAATGGCGATGTGGACATTATTATTGGAACACAGTTGGTCGCTAAAGGACATCATTTTCCCAAGCTCTCTCTGGTTGGTGTTATTGATGCTGATCTTGGTCTTGCCAATGGCGATTTACGCGCAAGTGAACGTACCTATCAGCTGCTTTCTCAAGTTACCGGAAGAGCAGGGCGTGTGGGATTGAAAAGTTTAGGATTATTGCAAACTTATCAACCAGATCATCCGGTTATCAAAGCCTTACTTGCATGCCAGCCAGAAGATTTTTACACACGTGAGATTGCAGCGCGTCAGCATTATCATTTGCCTCCCTATGGGCGGCTTGCCTCTTTGATCGTGTCTGCACAACAGCGCCAAGCAGCAGAACATTATGCGCGCGCATTGCGTCAGGCAGCGCCACGGGAAAAAAATATCTCGGTTATGGGACCAGCAGAAGCGCCTTTGGCTTTGGTTCGGGGGCGTTATCGTTTTCGGCTTTTGCTGCAAGGACAGCGTTCTTTTGATATACAAGGGTTTATACGTGCAATGCTTAGCGGTACACCCAAAATGCCCAGTTCCGTTCGGGTTCAAATTGATATTGATCCGCAAAGTTTTTTCTAAAACCAGTATCGCATAAAGTGAAGGTCTCTTTGCTTAAGGTGCTTTACTTGAATTCTTATATTATTCAGAATAAGCATCCAGGCAGCAAAATATGATACATGTCCATTGCATTAAGTAGAGCCACAGGAAAAAATATCTTTGTTATAGAACCAGCAGAAGCGCTTCTCTTCTTCGAGGGCACTATCATTTCGGCTTTTACTCCTTTTTTGTACGAGGGACAGTATCTTTTTGATAGGCGGATTCTTTTTATAAGGGCTGAAAATGCTTAGCTGTACACCAAAAGTATCCAATTCTATTCGAGTTCAAATTGATAGCGATCTATGCTTTTTTTAAAATCAGTGCAATATAGTGATATATAAAGTGAAGCTATGTGGGCTTAATGAAGGTCATGTTTTTGATAAAAAAATTTGAAAAGAGAGAATTTGTCGATATTTGAAGCTTATCCGGTATGAAAAATGATATATTGTCATTATAAATCAATGTTTTGTATATTTAAAGAGTGTGCTTACAAGAAAATATTACTTGGTGAAATTTTTTAAAAGGAGTGGGTATTTGAAGAAAAAAGATCAATGTTTTCTTTAATTTTTAGGAGGATATTCATTGTTTTTTCTTTCTTATCAGTTTGAAATAATAGACTTTTTCAATCGCAGCTGCATCTCATTAAAGGTCTTGTGGTGATAAAGGGAGTGTTTTTTGGAGAAGAAGTGTTTTATTATGGTGGCAAGGGCATTTGAAGAAAAATCAAAGAGAGTGAAAAAATCGCTCAGAGAATGTCAAAAAGAGGCATAAAAAAACTGTGATGCCATCCTGTATATCTAAAAAAAATGCTTTTCAAAAATATTTTGAATATTTTATTAAAATTTTTAAAAAGCAGCGATTTGTGGTGTTGCGAGTCGGCTATGTCTATGCTAGAAACCAAGTGATTTTTGTTCTAGGTTTTAAGAAAAAGATTCTTAAGATTGAGAATGTCTGTTTCATTTCATCTGATAACTATCAGAGAGTCGCTCAAGGGAAAGAGGCGGTATTTCGTGTCGGATTCATTTTCTCTCATACCGCTGCCGTTGGTAGATCAACGCTATGCGCAAGCGCTTTTTGATTGCGTTCAAGAAGCCGGAAACGTTGAAAAGGTTGAAAAGGCAGTAGAGGATCTTTTGCTTGTTTTGGAGCATAAGGATTTAAAACGCTTTGTGCTTAGTCCATTCTTTTCAGTTAAAGAGCAAATTAAGGTAATGCAATCTGTTTGTGCAAACATCAAATTTGCTGATAAAAACGCAGGGCAGGTCATTGGTAATTTTTTACGTGTTATTGCAACAAATCGTAGGCTTAGTGCCGTATTTGGTATTTTACGTGCTTTTCAGCATTGTGTTGCACGCGCTCGTAGGCAGGTTACTGCGCAAATTGTTTCTGCGTGCCCTTTAAGTTCTCAACAAAGACAAGAGTTGTGTGAGGCTTTGGAAGGTGTTGTTGGAGGAAAAGTCTTGCTGCACATCATTGTGGATCCAACAATTCTTGGTGGATTAATCGTTCGTGTGGGGTCGTCTCAAATTGATACGTCTCTTCTCACAAAATTGTCTTCACTTAAGCTTGCATTGAAAAAAGAGGTCAGCTGATGGATATTAGACCATCTGAAATTTCAAAAATTCTAAAAGAGCAAATCAAAAACTTTGACCAAAAGGCTGAGGTTTCAGAAATTGGTTGGGTTCTCTCTGTAGGGGATGGTATTGCTCGCGTTTATGGTTTGGATAATGTCCAAGCAGGGGAAATGGTCGCCTTTCCAAACGGTGTGCGTGGTATGGCACTCAATTTGGAAGTTGATAATGTTGGTGTGGTCATTTTTGGCTCAGATCGTGATATTCGTGAAGGTGATTGTGTAAAGCGGCTAGGCGCTATCGTCGATGTTCCTGTGGGTCCCGCTTTGTTGGGGCGTGTGGTTGATGCGTTGGGAAACCCTATCGATGGGAAGGGTCCCATTAAAGCAACAGAGCGTCGTCGTGTCGATGTTAAGGCTCCTGGAATTATTCCGCGTCAGTCTGTCCATGAACCGATGTCGACCGGATTGAAAGCGATTGACGCACTCATCCCTATTGGACGGGGGCAGCGTGAATTGGTGATTGGTGATCGCCAAACAGGAAAAACAGCAATTTTGCTCGATACATTTTTAAACCAAAAACCTTTTCATGAAAAAGGGGCTGGACGAGAGCAAGACAAAGTTTATTGTATTTATGTGGCTATCGGTCAAAAACGTTCGACGGTGGCACAGTTCGTTAAAGTTTTAGAAGAACGTGGAGCGCTGGAATATTCTATTATTGTTGCAGCGACTGCTTCTGATCCAGCACCACTGCAATTTATTGCACCTCTTGCTGGGTGTGCTATGGGTGAGTATTTCCGTGATAATGGGCAACATGCTTTGATTGGTTATGATGACTTGTCAAAACAGGCGGTGGCGTATCGTCAAATGTCTCTTTTATTGCGTCGTCCTCCAGGTCGTGAAGCTTATCCGGGAGATGTTTTCTATCTGCACTCGCGTCTTTTAGAGCGGGCTGCGAAGTTGAATGCGGAAAATGGATCTGGGTCGTTGACAGCTTTGCCAGTTATTGAAACGCAAGCAAATGATGTTTCTGCCTATATTCCTACAAATGTGATTTCGATTACTGATGGGCAAATTTTTCTAGAGACTAATTTGTTTTATCAAGGAATTCGTCCTGCTGTAAATGTTGGTCTTTCTGTATCGCGTGTTGGTTCTGCTGCACAAATTAAGGCAATGAAGCAAGTTGCTGGCTCGATTAAAGGTGAATTGGCGCAATATCGTGAAATGGCAGCTTTTGCGCAGTTTGGCTCTGATTTGGATGCGTCAACCCAGCGTCTGTTAAATCGGGGTGCGCGTTTGACAGAGCTGTTGAAGCAGCCGCAATTTTCTCCACTCAAAACAGAAGAACAGGTGGTGGTTATTTTCGCGGGTGTGAATGGCTATCTTGATGCTTTGGCGGTTTCTGATGTTGCGCGGTTTGAGCAGGGACTTTTAGTGCTGTTGCGTAGTGATTATCAAGATCTCTTAAAGGCAATTGCTGAGCAAAAGCAAATAACAGATGAGCTGAAAGATAAGTTGATAACTGTTCTTGATACTTATGCGAAAAATTTCTCGTGATGAATTGATGGAATGCTTGAATGGCTTCACTAAAAGATCTTAGAGACCGTATCGCTTCGGTTAAAGCAACACAAAAGATTACCAAAGCTATGCAAATGGTTGCAGCGGCAAGGTTGCATCGTGCTCAAGAGGCAGCGCAGTCTGCACGTCCTTATGCGAAGAGAATGGCTGATATTTTGACCAGTGTTGCTGCTGATGTAGATGGTGTTGATGCGCCTACTCTTATGCGTGGTACGGGGCGCGATGATGTACATCTTTTGGTGGTGTGTACTGCTGAGCGCGGTTTGTGTGGTGCTTTTAACGTGCAAATTGCTCGTCGTGCACGTGAACAGATTAAGGCATTGTTGGCGGCTGATAAAATAGTAAAAATTATCACTGTGGGTAAAAAAGGCGCGGATATTTTATCGCGTGATTACAAAGGCTTGATAATTGATCATATCGATTTGCATGCTGTAAAGCGAATTGGTTTTGCAGAGGCAGTGATGATTAGTCAACGGATTGTTGATTTATTCAATGAAGGCGCTTTCGATGTTTGTACGCTGTTTTATTCTGAATTTGTTTCCGTAATTAATCAGCGTCCAACAGCTTTGGATTTGATTCCAATGGTTGCTCCAAAAGCAACTGTTGGGGCAATAGATGTTGTGGAGCAAACCGATCATAACAAAGGTTCACAATCGATTGTTTATGAATATGAACCTGATGCTGCGTCTCTTTTAGAGGCCCTTGTACCACGTAATCTTTCGGTGCAAATCTTTCGGGCTTTGCTAGAAAATGTTGCTGGTGAAATGGGCGCCAAGATGACAGCTATGGATAATGCATCGCGCAATGCGGGTGAAATGATTAGTAAATTGACGGTGGCTTATAATCGTCAACGTCAAGCACAGATTACGACAGAATTGATCGAAATTATTGCGGGCGCTGAAGCGCTTTAAATGGAGAAGGTAAGGATTGATGGTAAAAGCAGTAACCTCAAGCAAAGGAACAGAAAAAGGTGAAAAAAAGAAACCAGCTGCTCGTTCCAGCGTGAAAAAAGCCGCTTCGAAATCTCAAGTAGATGTAAAGGCTTCCTCTGTACCTGCGCGTGATGCAGCTAAAGATACACCTGTAAAAAAAGATACATCCGCAAAAAAAGAAGAGCATGCAAAAGGCGCTGTTGGTGAAATCAAGCAGATTATTGGTGCTGTCGTTGATGTGCAATTTGAAGGTGAATTGCCAAAAATTCTCAACGCTTTGGAAACAGAGAATTTAGGCAATCGCTTGGTATTAGAAGTTGCGCAGCATTTGGGTGAAAATACCGTACGTACGATTGCTATGGATACGACTGATGGTTTGATGCGGGGCCAAAAGGTTGTGGATACAGGCACACAAATTAGCGTTCCTGTAGGAGAAGCAACGTTGGGACGTATTATGAATGTGATTGGGGAACCGGTGGATAATGTGGGACCAATCGCTTCAACCAAAACACGTTCTATTCACCAAGAGGCACCTGAATATGTTGAACAATCGACTGTTTCGGAAATTCTTGTCACCGGTATTAAAGTCGTGGATTTGTTAGCCCCTTATTCTAAAGGAGGTAAAATTGGCTTGTTTGGTGGTGCTGGTGTTGGAAAAACCGTTCTCATTATGGAGCTTATAAACAATATTGCAAAGGCACATGGTGGCTATTCTGTATTTGCTGGTGTGGGAGAACGTACACGTGAAGGAAATGATCTTTATTATGAAATGATCGAAAGCCGCGTGAATGTGAATCCAAAAGAGAATAATGGTTCAACGGAAGGGTCAAAGTGTGCCCTTGTTTACGGGCAAATGAATGAACCACCAGGAGCGCGTGCGCGTGTGGCTCTTTCAGGATTGACAATTGCAGAAAGTTTCCGTGATGAAGGACAAGATGTTCTCTTCTTTGTGGATAATATTTTCCGTTTCACGCAAGCAGGAGCTGAGGTGTCTGCTCTTTTAGGGCGTATTCCTTCTGCTGTGGGGTATCAGCCAACTTTGGCAACAGATATGGGAGCGTTGCAAGAACGTATTACTAGTACAAAAACAGGCTCTATTACTTCCGTTCAGGCAATTTATGTTCCGGCAGATGACTTGACGGATCCGGCGCCGGCAGCGTCTTTTGCTCATTTGGATGCAACAACTGTTCTTTCGCGCTCTATTGCGGAAAAGGGGATTTATCCAGCGGTTGATCCGCTTGACTCTTTCTCGCGTATGTTGGATCCATTGATTGTGGGGGAAGAGCATTACACGGTTGCTTGTCAAGTGCAAACCATTTTACAACGTTATAGAGCGCTTCAGGATATTATTGCTATTCTTGGAATGGATGAACTTTCTGAAGATGACAAATTGCTGGTGGGGCGGGCGCGTAAAATTGAACGTTTCCTTTCGCAACCTTTCCATGTTGCGGAAGCCTTTACTGGTTCACCGGGGAAACTCGTTCCTTTGGAAGAGACAATCAAAGGCTTTAAGGGGCTTTGTGCTGGCGATTATGATGATTTGCCAGAAGCTGCTTTTTATATGGTTGGTTCGATTGATGAAGCACTTGAAAAAGGAAAGCGTCTCATGGCAGAGGCTTCTTAGTAAGAAGCTTCTTATTCAAGAAAAAACTGTCATGGGTATTTTTCGTTAAAAAGGACGAGTCGTTGGAGAAAACGGAGAGTCCTTATATCGGGTATTGTGGAGACTTTTGTGGAAAACAATAGAGAAGAGCATTTTTTATTTGAGCTTGTATCGCCTGAAAAAATTGTGTTTTCAGAGCAGGTCGTGTCTGTTGTTCTTCCTTCAGCCTCAGGTTATTTGACAGTTATGGCGCATCATGCGCCATTGGTGGCAAGTATTGTGTTGGGCAGTGTTCGTGTTCGCACCTCTGTGGGTGAAAAATTATTTGTTGTATGCGGGGGTGTTGCAAATATTACCTTTTCAGGCTGCTCTTTATTGGTAGAGCACGTTGTGGCTGTAGAGAATCTTTCTTTTGATGTATTAGAACAGCAGATTTTGCAGATTCAAGCGACGTTAGAAGGAGGGACAAGTGATGAGGACAATCATAAAATAGAGGCTTTTTTCCAGCAGTTGTCAGCTGATGGTGCTGTGTTGATAGAAGCGTAGCAGAGTTACAGGAAAAGATGACATGAGCGGAAAAAAGAGTACGGTTGTGTCTGCTAAAAGGAGTGCAAAACCTTTTCCTCATCCTGGTCGTGTCTTTGCAGGACCTTTGCCAAAGTGCTTTGTTTATATTTTTGCTTCTCTTATTTTGCAATGGGCTTATGGTTTAGGGGCTAATATTGTTCAGTCTAACATTGTCCATCTTACGGGTGATTTTCATGCAACTTTGGCCGAGACGACATGGCTGGTAGCGGCTTATATGGCGCCAAATGTGAGTGTAGCGATTATGTTGATCAAAATCCGCTATCAATTTGGGCTGCGCGCTTTTGCTGAATTATCAATTCTTGGCTTTGTTTTGGTTTGCGTGTTGCAGCTCTTTGTTACGGATTTGCGTTCTGCATTGATTATTCGCTTTTTTGCTGGGATTGCTGCTGCTCCTTTGGCTTCGCTTGCGCTGCTTTATATGATGGAAGCTTTTGCTCCAGCAAAGAAGTTTACTGTTGGTCTTAGTTTGAATTATATGAATGCGGCTTTAGCGGCACCTTTATCACGTTTGATTTCTCCTGATTTGCTGGAAAATGGTGGTTTTTCCAGTCTTTCCGCTCTGGAAATGGGGTTGGTTCTTATCAGCTTGGTCTGTATCTATACTTTGCCTCTTACTCCTGTTGTGCGTAGTAAGGTTATTCAAAAATTAGATTGGATAAGCTATGGTTTGATTGCTCTTGGTCTTGGATTAAATGCTGTGATCATGTCTGTTGGCATATTGTATTGGTGGTATGAAGCACCATGGATTGGTTGGGGGCTCGCACTTGCTATTTTATCGTTGGCTATTGCTATTATTATTGAGCTTAATAGAGAAAAACCGTTGATTGATCTCCGTTGGATTTTCAGTAAAGAAATGGTCCAATCTGTTTTTATTTTATTTATTTTTCATGTTTTTTTATTGGAGCGGTCAAATTTGCCCGTAGGGTTTTTTAATCTTTTTGGTTTGCTCAATCGTGAGATGGCGCCCATGTATCTTGCGGTGACATTAGGGATTCTGTTAGGGGGGGCTGTTTGTGTCTTTTTTTTACGGGCGGGGCGTGAGGATTATTTTTATTTGTTGTCTTTGGGTTGTTTGGCGTTAGGAGCTTATTTAGATAGTCATGTAAACCATTTAACGCGCCCACAAGATATGATGTTGAGCCAAGGGTTGGTGAGTTTTAGTTATGCACTTTTTTTGCCTCCTGCTCTTTTCAAAGGGTTTGTGATCGCTGGTGAGCGAGGACCGCGTTACGTTTTAAGTTTTATTGCTGTTTTTTTGCTAACGCAAGTGACAGGGGGATTGATGGGGTCGGCTTTTTTTGGCAGCCTTCAGTTTTATTTTGCCCATAAGAACTTTGAGTCCTTAACACAAAATATTATTATTACTGATCCGCTTATTTCTGGTGAGATGAATACTTTATTTTCGCCTTCTTATGGTGTTTCTGTTCCCAATGGCTTGAGAAGTGAGCAGGGTACTTCTATGTTGATAGAGAAATTTAAGTTAACAGCAAATATTTTTGCTTATGATGACGTTTTTCGGCTTTATTTTTATATTTCAATGGTTGTATTCGTTATTTTTCTTGCCACAATGATTGTTAAGTCATGCTCTTTGCGTGCATTAGAAAAGTAGAGTAATGTCATAAAAAGAGGGGTGCAAAAAAAAATGATAAAAAAATTACGGTCAAAAGCTACGATTGTTGCATTCCTATCGGGCATTACGGGTGTTTTGCTGATTTTGTGGGCTTGGAGGCTTCCTCCTTTTGTGAGTAACATTCAAATAACGGATAATGCTTCTATTAAGGGCAATGTTACTCTGGTTAGTTCACAGATCTCTGGGGTAATCGCACGGATTTATGTGCAAGATTATCAACGCGTTGAAAAGGGAATGCTGCTTTTTGAGCTCGATGATTCTCTTTTTCGGCAGCAGCTTGCACGGGCACAGGCTGTTCTCGATTCAAAAAATGCAAAACTGGCAAGTATTGAATTACAAGCACAGCTTTTGCAGGGCGAAATTAATACAGCAGAGGTGGAATTGGCGCGTTCACGAGCATTTTCCAATGTTGTTCCAGATAGTAAAAAGTTAGGTTTTGGTGATGCGGCAAGTTCTGTTTCTCGTCCTCTTTCACAACTCTTGACAGCTCTCGAAACAAAACGCCAATTGCAAAAACAATTGGATCTTGAACGGCAAAGTTTACAGTCAGAAATTGCGGGAGCGAAGGTGAGTGTTGAGTTGGCAAAACTTAATCTCGATCACACAAAGATTTTATCTCCTCGAACAGGCTATATTGGATTAGTTGGAGCGCGGGTAGGGCAATATGTTATGCCAGGGACACAATTGGTCTCTGTTATTTCTGATGATATTTGGATTATTGCTAATTATAAGGAAACGCAACTTTCTCAGATGCGTGTGGGACAACCGGTTGTTTTTTCTGTTGATGCATTGAACAACAAAAAGTTAACAGGGCGTGTGGTTCGTTTTGCACCTGCTACAGGCTCAGAATTTTCATTGTTAAAAACGGATACGACAATTGGTAATTTTATCAAAATTGCGCAACGTATTTCAGTACGGATTGCTTTAGATCCTGGGCAGGAAGGGATTGAAAAACTCATTCCTGGCATGTCCGTAGTTACCTATGTAGATACTTCGCAGCGAGTCGATTCTGGAGGATGAAATTTTGGGTTTTTTCAGTTTAATTTTTGCGTCATTTACTTATAGCAAGTGGTTGTTTACATTGGAAGATTTCGTTTGGTTTGCTATACTACATGTTTTAAAGCTCTTAGGCTTCTTATACTTTTATGTCATGATGTAAAATAATGTTCCTTAGAATATTAAAGCGCATGCATCTTTACTCACTTCCATTTCTTTTGAACTAACTCAGTAGGGGGGGTGGAGTATTGGAAGCTTTGCTTGTGGTTTTGCACAACACTGTCCTTTGAGGTGTGGTGTCACCGCATGTTTGGAAGATGGGGGTAGGGGGAAGCCAGATAAAAAATTGGATTATAGACTGGGTCGGATGGGAAACTTATCCTTTTAGGTGAGGGCGTAAAGTTAGGAGAAAGACGTAAAGTTTATATTTTGTAAACCATAAAAATGCCCGTTTTGAGGCGGGCATTAAAAGGGAAGGTTATTGGTTGTGTTATTAATTTTTACGGATCAGTAAGAAGCTTACTAAAACGACTCCTGCTGCTAATGCGAGGGTTTTTTTAGGATTTTCTTTCGCTTTTTTCTTTAATTCTGTAGCATGTTCGTTGAGGTGATAAAGTGCGTGACGGCCTTTTTGTTTCCATGTGTTAAACAGCTCAGAAATATTTTCAAAGCTATCATTTTGAAAACTCCAATGATTTACGGGGACCAGCTCTCTTTTTAATTGTGCTATACGTTTTTTAATTTTAGCATTTTTTCTATGGGGTGAAAATAGACACATTTATTGACTCCTTCATGTGTTAAATTGTTGTGTGACAGTTGGGATGGTGTTTGGGGTTTTGCTATAACGGCTTGAAAATTGAAAGGTTGCATTGATAATGCCGCGCGTGGGTGAGATGAGAGTTAAGAGTTTGGGTTTAATGAGGCATTTCTTAATGTGCTTGAGTTCATTTCGTGATGGTGTTTGTTAAGGATGTAAGGTAAAAATTTTTACAAAATGGTGTAAGATTCATTCATAAAGATGGTGGGCGATGTCTTCATTTTTTTGTTTGTTTAAAATGTTGGGATAGCTTTTGGCACTTGAAATAGTTTATAAGGAGTTTTTATCTATCTATTCTCTTGTGGCTGTAGGGAGTGGTATTGATTGATTCAATTAAGAAGATTTAAAATGAGGAAATCTTACGATATTTGGGGTTGCTATTCAAATTTGTAAAAAATAGATTATTATAAATCAATATGTTGGATTAATTTGGCGATGTCTTTCATGCATTTTTAAAAATTGCGCTTTGTTAGGCGTTATCTGTTGTGTTGTAAACACTGTTTTGTGGTGACGTTGATGTAAGGTATCGGCAGGCAACTTAAAAATACAGTATTATCTCTGTTTTGTTTCAGTTTCTTTTTGAAGCAACCAAGTGTAGAAGTATAAACTTGAACAGAAGTAGTAGAACTTATCCGGTGCGTCTATAGAATGAATCCACCTATGAATTGTATTGCATCAGTGTTAGTAGGTAGAACCTTTTGAGAGCAATCTGTTAAGATTGGTGGGCGGTGTAATTTTCGTCCTTTGAAGCGCGGAGGAAGTCAATGTAAATAATGATTGATAGCGCAGGTTTTAAAAATTTGAGGACTTGATGAGTACGACCTATTTTTTATCTAAACCACTTGAGCGTCGTCGATCTGTTGGTGTTGCTGTTGGTGATGTGATTATTGGGGGGCAGAGCCCGATAGTTGTACAGTCAATGACCAATACAGATACCGCTGATGTTGATGCAACTGTTTCTCAAGTAGCTGCTCTTTGGCAAGCTGGTTCACAATTGGTTCGAATTACTGTTGATCGCGATGAAGCGGCGGCGGCTGTACCAAAAATACGGGAGCGATTGGAGAGGTTAGGATTTTTTGTACCATTGGTTGGGGATTTTCATTATATTGGTCATAAGCTTTTATCTGAGCATCCTGCGTGTGCTGAGGCGCTTGCAAAATATCGCATCAATCCTGGAAATGTTGGTTTTGGCGCAAAAAAAGATCGTCAATTTGCAGAAATTATTGAGATTGCTTGTCGGTATCATAAACCTATTCGCATTGGCGTGAATTGGGGCTCTCTTGATAATGCGTTGTTAACACGGCTTATGGATGAAAATGCACAGCAAGAAAAACCCTTATCTGTGGCTGAAGTGATGCGGGAAACTGTTGTGCAGTCGGCTTTGCTTTCGGCTACTTTAGCAGAAGAGTTAGGGTTGGGGCGTGATAAAATTATTCTTTCTGCTAAAGTGAGTGATGTCCAAGATCTTATTGCTGTCTATACCACCTTGGCGGCGCGTTGTGATTATGCTCTTCATTTGGGATTAACGGAAGCTGGGATGGGAACAAAGGGCATTGTTGCTTCTTCGGTGGCTTTGGGTATTTTATTACAGCAAGGGATTGGCGATACGATACGAATTTCCTTAACACCAAAACCTGGTGGTGATCGGACACGAGAAGTAAAGGTGGGGCAAGAACTTTTGCAAGTGATGGGGTTTCGCCAATTTTTGCCTGTTGTTGCGGCTTGTCCTGGTTGTGGGCGCACAACTTCTACGGTCTTTCAACAATTGGCGCAAAAAATTGAAGCAGATTTATACAAAAATATGCCTGTTTGGCGTGAAAAATACCCTGGCGTTGAAAGTTTGAAGGTGGCTGTGATGGGATGTATCGTCAATGGACCGGGGGAGTCAAAACATGCGGATATTGGAATCTCTTTGCCTGGAGTGGGGGAAAGTCCAGCGGCACCTGTTTTTATTGAGGGACAAAAGGTAAAAACTTTGCGGGGTGATCACATTGCTGAAGAATTTGAAGCGCTTTTGAGTGATTATATTCATACACGCTTTGGGCAAGGTTGAGGTAAAAATCGCATAAGGTTGAAGTAAAAAGGGTGTGTCGTTTTTTTAAACAAGCTGTCTTCAATGTGAAGAGGGTGCTGTTGTATGCTGCTTTAGCTATGGTCAATACTGTTGTTGGTTGCTTATTATTTTAGGTAAAACCAGATGATATGCCTGTTTTAGAATCAGAAGCTTATGAAGGATATTAATGAGTTTGAGTGTGTTAAGACTATTAAGCAAAACGATATGAATACTTTAAATGGATCCGTAAATGTTGTTGCTGGTTTTTGGCTGCTCTTGAGACAGTAAAATATTTAACGGATTCTTCAAATATCAAATTATAGAAAGAACATTGTTTATTGATTTTTCAGGCATTTTCCCAGCATTTTTTGGGGTATCAAATTGATAGGATTGGAAATCCTTATAGCGATTATAGTCCTATTTGTCGTAAAATGTAAGCTTTTATATTGATATAAAATGATGTATACGGGTGCCTTTTTGGGCGTTATTGGGGGAATGCATGACAAGTATATTAGCGTTTGGCTTTTTATTTAACGGTATAAGGATTTTAACTGGCGCCTTTATTGTCTTTTATATGCTTGAAAAAGGCTTAACGCTTATTGATATTGGTGTCATTAAGTCGTTTCAGGCTTTTATTATGATGGTTACCGATATTCCTCTGGGATATTTTGCTGATCGAAAAAGTTATAAAATATCGATCGTTTTGGCAGCGGCTTTTGCTGCCACATGGCTCTTTCTCATGGGATTTTCTACAAGCTTTTATGGTTTTCTTTTGGCAGAAACTTTTAATGCCTTATCGCTGACATTAATTGCTGGAGCCTATAATGCTTTACTTGTTCAATATGCAAAAGAAAAATTGACATCCACTAAAAAAGTGCTTGGTTCCAGCTCTCAATATAATTACATCGGCATGTTTATATTCAGTTTAATCGGGGCATATTTTGCTGATTATTCTAGCCAATATATATGGTATATCGCGGCGTTTTTAATGTTGATGACAACACTATTTGGTTTGTTTTTTCTTGATGACCTGAAGGGAGAGAAAAAACCAAATAAAGCGAATTCTCTTATTTATGATGCTAAAGAGATGTTATCTATTTTTATTAGAGTTCCTTATATCTCTTTATGCTTTTATTTTTCATTGATCTTTTTCAATATATTCTCGCAGTATTGGCAGTGGATATTTAAAGATCATAATATTAATGTCACTTATTTTGATCTTGGTGTGACATTTTCACTTATATTGTTCTCTCAGCTCTTGGCTAGTCTTCTCTTTACAAAACTAAGTGAAAGAGTGAATTTTATTTTACTGTTGTTTCTTTCGGCTTCACTGATTTTTACCGTTGCTTTCTTTGAACCAAGAAAAGAAATGGCTGTCATTTTAGTCTGTATGATTTTTTATCTCATTAAGTATACATATCTTCGTGTAGAAGTTGTTTTGCATGATAGTATTAGTGATTATTTCAGGGCTACATATGAATCTTTCTTGTCAACTGTTGGGAGATTTAGCTTATTGGTATTTTTTTACATGAGTGCGTATATGGTCAATATATTTGGCTTTTTCTCACTCGTTTATATTTTTGCTATTTATTTATTGATTTACTTGTTAGCAGTATTTTTTTTAGAAGGAACTCTCAAAAAAGTTCAGTGAGAATATTAACTTATTACGATACGTGTTTTATAGGGTTTCATAGTGGGGCAAGGCTTTTATTTATTAAGGCACATCGTTGTTTTTGCATGTTGAATGAGAAAGACTGAATAGTGTCAGTTACTCTTATTTCAAATCTATGTATGTTGAAGTAATCAAAGTCATCTGCTTGTACATTATAAGTGGGCTTGGCATAATAATCGTTAAAAAGGAAATAAAAATGCTGCTCATGAATATTGCACAAAGAGTTGCTGATAAGATTGGACGCTGATAAAGAAAATGATTGTGCCAGATTATATGCTTATTAAGGAATGGTGATGGAGCAGTTTTCCCATTTTCATTGGTTCCTTGCTGGTAACACTTTATCTCATTAGAGCTAATTTAAGCAGTCGGACAATTTATAGCCTGTTCAAATAGGCTTTCCTCATGACGGATTTTATTGTTGATATATTTAACGCGTTTTATTGCTGTTTTCTTTAAAATATCAATCATCTTGTTGAGATAATTTTTTTACGTTGTTCATTCTCATTATGGCTCGTTTTTGAGTATTTTCTCTTTGATTGTGGCGTTAGCTCTGTATTTTCTGATGTTAGAAAATACTCTTATCCAGATAATAAACTTATCTATGGAAACTTTGAATGATATCTCCCCTCTTTGAGAGGGAATAAAACCAAGTACAGAAATATTGTTGAGTACAATTTGCTACAAATAAGCCACAAGAAAACAGCATATATTGATATATTTGATAGGAATCTGTTAAGCCGTACAAATTATGGTCATTAAAAGGTAAAGCGATGAAATCGTTATCCATAACGCGTGTTGTAACATTGATAACTCTTTTTTCTGTATTTGTATTGGTGGGATGTACGCGCGTGGATAGTCTAGAACAGTACGATAGACTTTACGAAAAATATATCAGTGAAAATTACGGCGCTTTTGAACATTTTCAAAAGCATGAACAAGCAAAAAAATTTGTATACAGCCATGGCTATCAGAATATCGTACCAAAGTTTGACATTATACGGCATCGTCACATACTGATTGTTTTATGTGGACGCTTCGTTAATTTATTGCGTGGTGATTATAATGAATGGATATCAGCAGATATGTTACTCAATGTCATAAGCAGTTTGCGTAATGACTATAACTGGAGAGAAAGCGATTTTATTTGGGCCTATAATATGTCTATGAATTCTACCGACCCCATGATTGATTACGCGAAAAAATTTCTTAATTCTTCCAGCGGAAATGGCATCAGCCCAACAACACAAATTATTGACCTTGTGTCTAGTATGAGAGCTGGTCATGGTGACAACACTAAACAAATAGCGCGTTTTTGCATAGAGCTAAACACGATATATGACATGATGAAACCAAGAAGAATTTACAAATGACATTGAATGGATAATGAGAAAAATTCTCTCAAAGGATATTAAATGGCTATAATACTCTTGATAATCGCGGCATTTTCTTGGCCATGTTGCATGTTTTTTTATTATGGCTTCAAAAGGTGGACATATTTTCCAGCTTTTACAACAGGCATAGGTTCACTTACAATGATGCTTTTCATCTTAATAAGAAAATTTCACTTAAAGGAGGAAATTTACACTTAGCTTGAAAAAAGTACTTATCATAAATTAAATTGCGCTATTATATTAAAAATAAGGCCTTTTTTATCTTTCTGTTGCAATGATCATTCTCTGTTTAATCTTATCAATTCTCTTTTTATGTGATGAATTGAATAAACGAGATAAAGAGCGTGATGAATTAAAGTTGTACAGTGATCATGATTATTATTCAATTGAAGTTATTACACACTTTTGTAAATAAAAATGTTTCTGCTTTTGAAGGAGCATGCCGACACAATTATTCACTTTGCTAGCCCCTAATGTTGCGGACTGCCCTTGGTTTTTAAGACGGTTCATAAGAGGCATTTTTTAGTCTTTTCTTTGATGTTTTGCCCCACACGGCTTTTCCCGCTTGTGATGTGCAAGCAAGTGATTTTTATTGATTCAATATACACAGATTTGAAATGAGAGAATCTTACGGTATTCAGGGTTCTTATTCAAGTTAAAAACCGCAAATTATCATTATAAATCAATGTATTATATATTTCTTGCTAAGAAAAGAGAGATCGGTAATAATATTTTTTTGGTCTTTCGTTCTATTGAAATTAATGGCTTTATTTATCCTGTTATGCCGTAACATACTGTCATTTGAGGGGTGGTGAAGGTATCTTGTTTGATACATTAAATATTTTAAAAATTGCATGGTGAATATTCTTAAGTCTTGTTTATTGCGTCTTTAGTTTAAGTGAATCGCATGCGTGGAAAACGAGAGAAACCTACTCGGTAGGACACTAGACTGTTTACAGAGCAGATTGGATTAAAAGACTTTGTTCTTTGAGGGTGGCATAAAAATCAAAATAGCCATTATATTCATTTTTTTCTGATATTTTAAATACGAGCTTCAAAAAAATAATGCTTAAACTAAACAACGAGCATTTTTGTAAAAGTGTTTTTAGAGAGCAAGCAATACACGACTGAATTTACAGAATGTAACCATATTTGATCTTCTATAACAAGATAGCGTGGAAAGGCATAAAAATTACGACTCTCTACTGAGGGCATTGTACTTCTCTTATTGTTTTTTGCGGGTTTATAAAATGCCTGGTTTTATACTTATTCTGTTTATTTTTGCCTTATCGTTAGAAGATTAAAGACATAAAGGAGAAAACGAGTTTTCCTCTTTCCGGTTGTTTTTTATTCGGCTTTAAAGCATCCACTGTAATATCTTTTAAAACATGGTGATTACGCATTGTTTTACATTTTGTTTCTTTTAGTCTTTAATGAAAGGCATTTTTCATGCAAAATAGGATACCTAGAATGCATTTGTGTTATAAATTTACGCGGCTTGTTTTAATGAAATTCCTCTTAAGATTTGTCGCACCCATTTCATGATAAGGACTATAATGGAGATTAATGGTAATGTTTCTTGGAAAAGTCTATTATGCATTCAATAAATATGACGGTGTACACTATGTACAATAGGGTGGATGAAGTTTAATTTTGGCGTATTGCACTAAAGTGTGCTGCTTGTTGGAGGGGGAGTGCTTTAGCGCCAAAAGGATGTAAGAATGCTTCTGCTTTACTGATGAGTGTATCTCGCTTTTTTTGGGTTTCTTTAATGCCGTAAAGATGAACAAAAGTGGCTTTTTGTGCCGTTTCATCTTTCCCAGCCGTTTTTCCTAGGGTTTGCGTGTTGGCAGTGACATCAAGAAGGTCATCGGTTAATTGAAAGGCTAAACCAAGATAGGTCCCAAAATCAGTAAGTTTTTCAGTTAATTCTTTAGATGCATTGCCAATGATGGCACCTGCTTGGCAAGCAAAGCTTATCAGGGCTGCTGTTTTCATGTGTTGTAGAGTGATGATGTCAGTACTTTCTTGCGGTCTTTTTTCAGCTTCAAGGTCCAGCATTTGTCCACCTAACATACCGCCAAGTCCTGCCGATTGTGCAAGAGACGTGATCAGCTTGATTCTAATATCTGTAGATAGATTACTAGCTTTATGGGCAATGATTTCAAAGGCAAATGTTAAGAGGGCATTGCCTGCTAGAATTGCTGTTGCTTCATCAAATGCTACATGGACAGTGGGTTTTCCACGCCGGAGTATATCGTTATCCATAGCGGGAAGATCATCATGAATGAGCGAATAACAATGGATACATTCTAAGGCACACGCAACATCAAGAGAATGTTCTACAGGGACATCAAAAAGTGCAGCACTTTGAATTACAAGAAAAGGACGCAAGCGTTTTCCACCGTTCAGCACACCATAGCGCATGGCTTTGATTAAATTTTTAGGGCGTGAAATTTCACCAGTTTGGATTTGATCACTTAACAGGGTATCAAGCCGCTTTTCAACGGTATTTCCATGTTTTGCAAGAAGGGTGGTAAATTCGTGCATTCTTGCTTCCTTTGTTTTTACAAAAATGAAATTATGAAGTTTAAAGAGAAAGGTTGTTGCTTTTTCTTGTTTTCATAAATTGGCGTCGTTTTTTATTAAAAATCAACTTCTCTTTTTATCTGTATCTCTACTGTATGCGCAAATCCCTTTTTAAACCAAATAAAAATTGAATGAAGGGCTTATAAAAAAGCTTTCATTGGTGTATAAAATTCTTAAATTTTGCAATGTTTTTGATATTCATTTGATTATTGTGACACCATTTTTGATAACAGGAAGGTCATTTTTGGTAAGAGGAGGATCATTTTGACATTGCCTCTTCTTTTTTATCAGTGTATAATATACTCAAATTTTATGGTATTTTAAATGAAGCATTGTCATTTTTGACATTGCTTTTTCTGTTTTAATGGATTTGGAGTGTCTTTTTATGGCTGTACCTAAACGAAAAACCTCTCCAGCGAAGAGGGGCATGCGCCGTTCGGCTGATGCTCTGAAGGCGCCGACTTATATCGAAGATAAAAATTCTGGTGAATTACGTCGTCCTCATCACATTGATTTGAAAACGGGAATGTATCGTGGACGTTCCGTTTTAGTGGTTAAAGACTGAGCGTTTTCTTTCTTTTCCAGAGGTCAACTTCTTTTATTTCATCGATCAATGCACGCTTGGGGCGTGCATTTTCGCTTTAAGATGAATGTTGAGGTTCCCTTGCGTCGTCTTCTATCGATGTGGAACAGGAAATGTATCGTGGGCGTTCTGTTTTAGTGGTTAAAACTTTAGCGTTTTCTTTCTTTTCCAGTGGTGGATTTCTTTTATTTTATTAGTGAATGCATTGGGTAAGATGCGTTTTTCACTTTTTCTTGAGAACATGTGTGGGATAAAGTTTTGCTGTAGAGAAATGATTCTATTGTGGGAGATGATTTTCTTGTTTTCTTGAGAGGCTATAAGGGATTGCTTGTATCAGTGTCTTTTATGATGACTTCGTTAAGAGCTTGGGTATTGATATAAGTTAGCTCAGTAATAGAATCATTTTGTATCGCACTTAATCTTTATTGACTATAGAGAGAATCCTATTAGACCGTAAAATATCATCGTTTAAGGCGGTTGATCTATGTAAGGATTTAAGCATACCGGTGTTTTCCGGTGTTTGTTATGAGAATATTTAAGGCAATGGTTTGTCTATAGACTTATATTGTGACATGTGATTCTCCTTAAAAAAATAGAGATCGACATCACATTGATTTATAAAGATCATTTGTTGTTTTGCGCCTTGAATGGAAGCTCTATCGTAGGATTTTCTCATTTCAAATTTTTCCCCATGTTGAATCAATGACAATCACTTGCTTTTCGGTCACAAGTGGGGCTGGCATGTGGGTGAAAACTCTATAAAAAAGGAAAAATGTTTATAATGAATATTTTCCAATGTAAGGATTGTTGTAACATTGGGTTAAGTGTATGCTGATGCCAGCGTGCTTTCTTATGAGCAGAAAAGAGAAAACCGTTACAAGACAGAAGGTGTATACATTCAATAACCTTTAGTGCTTTTTATGATAAAGGTATATGAGACTTTTCTATGAATATCACGCTGTATTTTCATGTTTTTGAACTAAGAATTGTCTATATATTTTTCTTATTTTTGTGAATATAAGGGATTTGTTGCGAACAGCTTGTAAAAATAAGTAAACTTAAAACCAGATATGTTATGTGTGGGGGTGAGCAAAGTATTTTATCAAAGCCGGTACGATTCTCCAGTTCATAGCTGGTTTATGAATGATTTTATAGTGTTGCTTACCTAAGTTTATGATTTTTTTGTTATCTGTTCATCACTAGACAACATATTGATTTATATATATAATTCATTGTTTTTCATATTGAATTAGAACCCCGAATAACGTAAGATTCACTTATTTCAAATCTCTCTATCTAGAATCAATCAAAACCACTCGTTTGCACGTCACAAGTGGGATGAGTGTGTGGATAAAATTTGTATAAGAAAGGACTAGAAATGGTTCTTATGAATCGTCTTAAGAGCCAAGGGCTGTCGTAACACCCACGAGCTGGAAAATATAATGATGGTACCGGCTTGCTTCTTCACAAACGTAAGAGATGGGGGTGGTCAATGGATTTACCGTTATACTTTTCACGGGGGCCGCGAAATGGGCTTGGGAGCGTTGCGAG
Organism: Bartonella sp. AP88HLJMH; assembly: GCF_042195605.1. Classification (NCBI taxonomy): domain Bacteria; kingdom Pseudomonadati; phylum Pseudomonadota; class Alphaproteobacteria; order Hyphomicrobiales; family Bartonellaceae; genus Bartonella; species Bartonella sp. AP88HLJMH. The sequence continues at coordinate 59,543 of NZ_JBHIOR010000003.1, forward strand.
ATGTTTCTTTAAAACAAGCCCGTGAATTGGCAATTGGGTGGGGTGCTGTTTTACGTGAGGGGCGTGACTCCATTAAAGAACGCGATAAACAAAAGCGTGAGGCAATGCGTAATCTTCATTATTTAAAAAACATTGCTTTAGATGCATTTGAAAGTCGTAAAGCTGAATTAAAAAGAGATGGTAAAGCTTGTGATTGGTTTTCACCCTTACGCCTTTATATTCTCCCTAAATTAGGCTGTCTACCCGTTTCAGAGATTACGCAAACAGAGATACGCAATACCCTTGCCTCTATTTGGCATGCAAAAGCTGCAACAGCAGATAAAGCACTGAAGCGTCTTAATCTTTGTCTTAAACATGCGGTTGCATTAGGGTTTGGATGTTGATTTACAAGCAACGATAAAAGCACGCGCGCTCTTAAGGTAAGCAACGCTATAAAACTATTAATAGACTAGCCATGGATTGGAGAGATGTGCCGGTTTTTTATCAGTTACTCTGTAAAACACAAAACATAACACAACTGGCTTTGCGTTTGCTTATCCTGACAGGCGTTCATACTAATCCTTTGCGTCATATTCGTGAAGATCAGATTGAAGATGATATCTGGACAATTCCTGCTGAGAATATCCAATCTTTAGCGGTTTGTTTGAAACAGAGATTGAGACTTTTAAGAGTTCTATGAATCATTCTAGATTTTATGTGTCCGATTGGAGTAAGAATATTGCGTATATCTCGTAATCTCTGAAATGAGAAACCTCATTTGGGAAAAATATGAAATTGAAAGGGCAATGCTAACGTTCATTTTTATTGTTATTTTTTAAGTTAATTTTACAGCTTTCAAAAGTATTTGGAATGCCTTTTACAGAATGGAGATGATGGTTTTAGTTCATGCTTTTTTTATCGCGTTTTTTAATGGGGGGAATGCTTCTCATGCAAAATAGAGTGCCCAAGACAAAATATGCTTATGTTGTACTGTCACGCTTTTTTTAAAAGGAATATTTTTCAATATTTGTGGCATCCATTTTATGACGGTGTTTTTGAATGTTCCAATGGTTTTGTAGAAGGGGGTAAATGGTAAAGTTTCGGTGTAGTGTATAAACGGCACTATGATCTTTACGCTTAGTAAAAAAGCAAGCCTGCAGCCTTACACACCTTGCCAGATTCCAATGTTGGTATATCCTTTGGTGCTTGAGACAGTGTCTCGCTCTTTTTGTACAGTTTTTACCCACAGATCAGCTCCGCTTGTGATTGACAAGCAAGTGATTTGATTAATTCAACATGAGAGCAATTTGAAATGAGTAATCTTACCATATTCAAGATTCTAATTTAATATGAATAATGCTAGATTATGATGATTAATCAGTTTGTTATCTATGAAGAAAGAAAATAAGGAGGAGGAATTTGTCGAAAAGTTAGATTGTTTATAGATTGGCGCTGGTTAAGAAACTTTGTCCTTAAGGGCAGAGAGGATGTTAAAAAATAAAACCAGCTTTTCGCTGGTTTTATCGAAATATCATCATTATGATGAAAGAGTGTATTATGCAGCGTAGACAGCTTTACTGTTTTCATCTGTTTCTTCTCTCTCAGTTTTAAACTCGCGTTCCGGCTTGTTGGAGAGATGCATCTCTATGAGATTGATAGCTTCTGTTTCAGAAAGACTATTGATAACCGCAATTTCACGGGCCATTCTTTCAAGAGCAGCTGTATAAAGTTGGCGCTCAGAGTAAGATTGTTCAGGCTGTAGATTAGAGCGGAAAAGATCACGGACCACTTCGGCGATACAAATAAGATCTCCTGAGTTGATTTTAGCATCATATTCTTGTGCACGACGTGACCACATGGTCCGTTTAACGCGTGCTTTTCCACGTAAAACTTTTAAGGCACGTTCGACAGAATCACTAGCAGATAATTTACGCATTCCAACGGAAAGGGCTTTTGCAATGGGGACTTTGACATCCATCTTATCTTTCGCGAAATGAATGACAAAAAGTTTTAATTTATGTCCTGCAACTTCTTGATCTTCAATCGCTATAATTTGTCCTACTCCATGCGTAGGGTAGACGATATATTCAGAGGTTGCAAATTCTTTGGTCTTGGAAGACGTTCCATGTTGGGATGCCATATTTTAGTTTACTCCCTTATGATCAACAAATGTATCGGAAAACAGGTTATAAACCTGAGGGTTGAGTTTTCTTTAACCAAGTATATTGTACCAATTAAGTGAGCATAAAAGCCGAGTACTTTTAAATCAAAAAAAAATACACCGCTTTACTATAACAAGCAAAGAAAAATACTTAGAAAGATGATCATGTTAAAATAACACTAACATCAAAATTTAAAAGAATCAATCATTTCGCTTAAGGATTTTTTATTTTTACAAGAGAAGTCTTTCAATCGTTGAAGGAGGAGAGTGTACACTTTATCATTACTCTTCGCCACTTCCTGGATTTTCTGAAAAATACTTTTCTAATTTATTTGGAACACCATCCATTTCTTTTGCTTGAGGAAGAGGATCTTTTTTGGTGGTTAGATTAGGCCATTTGTTTGCATAATGAAGATTGAGTTCTAACCACTTTTCTAATCCTGGTTCTGTATCAGGTAAAATCGCTTCTGCTGGGCATTCTGGCACGCAAACACCACAATCGATGCATTCATCGGGGTGAATAACAAGCATATTTTCCCCTTCATAAAAACAATCAACTGGGCAGACTTCAACGCAATCCGTATATTTGCAGTGAATGCAGTTGTCGGTTACTACGTGGGTCAAGATCAAACTCCATTTGTTACTTTAATTCTCTTTAGAGGAAAGTGTGTGCGTGTTTTTATGATTGGTGAGTTGATCGCGTAGTACAGCTAGTTTCGCAAAAGGTGAATCAGGATTAAGGCGCTTTTCTTTTTGAAAGGGCTTATGATTTGCATGTTTCCCTTGGGATTTGTGGAACTTATGAGAGCGTTTTGCTTGTGATGGTGCTTCTTGAGGGGAATTTTCATTTTTGTATTCCGCTTTTTTTACAGCGTTCTTCGATTTATTTTGCCACTTATTTCCTAATTTATCACGTTTTTTTTGTGCATGGTGGGGAAATTGATGCTTATAATGCCATAACAAAATAACTTTATCTTCTTCTGTAGAGCGAGGGGATTTGGCAAAATTCCCAACAGGTTCAGCTGCTGGTAAACGATTGGTTTTATGGAGATGTTTTTCAATACCAGAGGATGAAGTGTTTGGGAATGAGGTATTTTTTTCTTCTCGTGTTGTTTCTAAATCGCTTACTGTTTGCCATTGACTTCCAACGCATTCTGCTGCAGGAACATCTTGCATTGCCCTATTGACAGGGGAAGAGGCTTGGTGTGCAAAGAGATTTTGTTCAAAAACAGTATTGCTTATGCTGTACGATTGATAACCAAGTCCTTTGAGGATTTCTTCCATATCGTTTCCGTTGGCCCCAAGAATGGACATCATGGCTGGTGTAACAAAAAAACTTTTGCCATCATAGGCTCCATCGGGTCTGGGATCACTTCCTTGTTTCCAATGAAGTGCGGGGCGGATGAGATTGGCAAGACGTTCTAAAATATCAATCCGTACAGCACGTTGTCCTAAGATTCGGTAGCCGGCTAATTGATAAAATTGACGGTTATAGGTAGGGTCAACAATTAAAGAGGTTCGACCAGCAGATAATGCTGAAAAAACTTCACCCAAACCTGTTTGATCTTGTCCCGCATTTTGAAGATTCCACAGGAGAGTAATGGCTTGAACCGGAGCAGGTTTAAGCATTCCGGCAACATAGATATGAAAAGCGCCAAAACGCACGCCTAGACGCCGAAGAACGGCACGTGATTCTTGCGCAAGGTTTTTGACAATGTCTAAGACTTCGCGGCGTGGTAAAATCCCTAAAGAGTTAAAAAGTTGTAAAGCAAGACTGTTTGTTGAATCCGTTAAATTATCAGCATTGCGCAAATCAAACAGGGGTTTTAAAGTCGTTTCAAAATGAAAGGTGACAAAGCGTTCTAATCGTTTCACAACGTTATTGCGGGATTCTCCCGTGAGTTGTTCATCTGCTAAAACAATCAGTTTTGGTTTGAAAAAATCTTCTGTTGCTACAAGTTGTCCTACGGGTTGACCAATCCAGCGCACAATTCCATCAGAACTGAGGGTAAAATCTCCATTTGCAGAAGCACAAAAACGTGTCGCGCGTTTGGAAAAAGCAAGAATCAAATTCTCATTCTCTGTTGAAATTTGCTTCTCAGCTATTTGATCGGTACTGTTTTTGTTGGCATAAAAACGAAAACCTTCAAATTTACCCCTTCCGTGTTTTTCAATGAGAATATCATCTTGAAGAATCTCATTCTGTTGAACAATCTTGCTATCCATGATCATTTTCTTTCTCAGTGTGACACTGGTCAAAAGCTTTTTGCGACAATTTCATAATGGTGCTCTTTCTTTAACACGTTTGTTGCGTTTGCTTCAATCACTCTTGTCATTTTTTGCTGTTTCTTTGCGCCTTTAAAACTTGAATGATTCTTTTTTCATTCAGTTTTCATTCAGTTTGGATGCTTTATATTTGCAAATTACACTTATTAGTTGTATTGTAAAGCTAAAAGCATAAATAAATTCTTCAATTTAAAAGGAAACGGAACCGGTTATCAAAAAACGGCATTTCTTTTGCATGATCACTTTATTTTTTTGCTGTTTTGTCATGAAAAGTGAAGAGAAAGTTTTTTCAAATATTTCATAGGCTAAAAGGCATATTGTAAAGGCATTTTGCAGGTGAAATTGTGTCTTATGTCAAGAAGTTTTACCATGACAGTAAAAAAAACAATTGCGATTATAAAATTACACGTTAAAGTAGTGGTCACAGAAGTTAACAACTTTTGCGTTCTTTTTAAGCGAAGAACAATGATGTCGTTGCCAAATCAATTTTGATAATTTTAATCGCAAGGGGTTATTATGGGTAATCTTTCAAATGCTGTTTATAAAAGCAGCAAAAATTATAGCGATGCAGACAAAAGCTTAGGACGTAATATGATGCGTTCTGCTATGCAAGCACCTTATCTTGAACGACAAAAAGAGCATGATTTGGCTCTGCGGTGGAAAGACAAACGTGATGATGATGCCATGCATCAAATTGCAGCGGCTCATATGCGTTTAGTGATTGCTATTGCTAATCGCTTTAAACGTTTCAAAATGCCATTGGGGGATTTGGTACAAGAAGGGTATGTGGGACTATTGGAAGCAGCTGCACGTTTTGAACCTGATCGGGAAGTGCGTTTTTCAACATATGCAACGTGGTGGATACGCGCTTCTATTCAAGATTATATTTTGCGAAATTGGTCAATCGTTCGAGGGGGAACGAGTTCTTCGCAAAAAGCACTTTTCTTTAATCTTCGGCGTTTGCGTGCAAAACTGATACAAGATGATAGTGCTTTGTCAAAACAGGATATTTTTCGCACAATCGCTGAAAAACTCGGTGTTTCCGTGCGCGATGTTGAAACGATGGATTTTCGTTTTTCCAGTTCTGATAATTCCTTGAGTGTTTCTGTTTCTGAGAACAGTGATAATCCCATTGCTAAGATGGATGTTTTGGTGGATGAGAGTCCTCTTCCTGATGCTTTAATTGAGCAAGTCATTGATGGTCAACGGCGTACACAATGGCTTTACGATGCGTTGCAAATTCTCAACGAACGGGAGTTGGAAATTATTCGCTTTCGTCGCTTAAATGAAGAGGGGGCGACTCTCGAAGTTTTAGGTGAAAAGTTAGGAATCTCGAAAGAGCGCGTGCGTCAAATTGAAGCTAGGGCTTTGCAAAAATTGCGTTCTGCTCTCCTTACGGTTCATTCAGAAGACGCTTACGATATATAAGCAGTGAAAGGCTTGGGGGGGGAGGAAAGAGAATGTATTAAGTGGGGGCATATGAGAATATGATAAAGTCAGTTTTAGGGGGTGTTCATATTTGTTTAGGAATATGCCTCCTTGGGGGCGCTACTGATAAACAGAGGAAGATAGGGGGCTGTTAGTTGGAGGAAATATATATCAAACGGAGACCTATAAAGGCATGATGAAGTTGGATTTTAAAGTGTTCCTCTTTATTTTCGAATATGCTTTAAGGGGGAGGGCGTGATAGAGACAGAAAAGAATCAAAACTGTAACGGATGAGAAGAAAGGCTTATTCTGTAATAATTTTCACTTTTGTACCTGCGGGTAAAGTTTGCGTTGGTGAGAGGGCGTTGAGGATGCGAAAGAGTTTTTCTTTATATGGTGTGTATTGCATTTTATCTGCAAGATTGGCAACGGTTTCTCCTTGTTTAACACGGACAACACGGATTTTTAAGGGCTGCAATTTTTTTAACTGTGAAGATGAAAGAGAATGAAAGCTTTGTAGCGTTTTTTGGGCAACCTCTGCAAAATTTCGAGAATTATATGGAGCGGCCGTCAAAAAACGAAAGATGTGGTTGTTGAATGGAATGACAACCACATCAAATTGCCATTGATCATTGGTAGCATAGGCCCGCGCTCCAAGTAAACTTTGGCTTTGGGATTCTTGGCGCATAAATTCTTGATTGGGGAGCCCTTGAATTGTGATGGGGCGGATAGATGATTGATCTAGACCGATAATCCAGCCGCTTTTCAAATAATCACTCGCAGATATTTCAGCAGGATGTGGAATAGCATCAAAACGAATCGCAATTTTATCTGGTCCACTGGCCCAAACAGTGTGTGCTGAATGTTCTATTGTAAAATTGTTTGGAACAGAAAAAGCTATGCGCAATTGTGGGTGAATAAATTGGTTGCCTCGTACAAAACCTGTATAAAAGCCTCCTCCAAAAATTATGCCATCAATGCTTTTGAGAAAAGAATCATGATCGGATATTTTACTATTCCCTTTACTGATTTTACGCGCTTTTTCTATCGCAAGCCGAATGCGTTGAGGGGTAGTTGGGTGAGAGGCTAAAAAATCTAGAGAGGCATTTTGGGTGCCAGAGATATTACGAAAAGCACTGTAGGCTTCCATTGTTTGAAGAAAGCGTGGTGAAGCAAAAGGATCATATCCTGATTGTTGGAGCATTTCGAGCGCAAGGGAGTCAGCTTCCAGCTCTTGATTGCGGGAAAATTGCGCGAGTTGTTGCTTGTTTTGCATAGGGTTATGAAGTTTTTTGCCAATAGAAGAAAGAAGACGTGAAGACATGTGATTGGTCATCTTTAATTGGGCTTCTTTTTGCAGGCGTAAAATGCCATGATTGGCTCTGATATGTGCTATCTCATGGGCTAAAATGGCTGCAACTTCTGAAGAATCATTGGCTAATGCCAGCATACCACGAGTGATGTAGATCGAGCCGTTGGGGAGCGCAAAAGCATTGATAGTTTCTGAGTTTAAAATTGTTACAGAATAGCTTTGATGAGAACTATGGGATGCAACTGCTAGTTTACGGACAATCTTTGCTAAAAGGTGTTCAAGTTTTGCATCATGATAAGCGCCACCATACATTTGCAAAATACGTGGGTGTTGCAGAGCGCTTAATGTGACATAGATATTGTGGTTGTTGGTACGTTTGATCGTTTTAGAAGAAGTGGAAGAAAGCCTATCATTTTGAGAAAGTGGTGTATGACAAGCCGAAAGGAGAAACGTTAGACTTATGAAAGTTGCTTTATACAGGCAAGAGCGAAAAAGAAAATTGCGGTGAAAAATGGGGTGCGTTGGACCATGGTGCACATTATTTCTGCAGAGTAATTTGGCAAATTGCATTTGTATCTTTGTATCGTATGTTTTTTTAAGAAAGGCATTAGGGATAAGGATTCGTTTGGCTATATCATGCTTTTTGTTTATAAAAAATGACTCTCACTTATAAAAAGATGCACTGTAAAGAAAATTTTGTGAAAGGCAAAGTATGGCATGACAACATTTACGATATTATTAAATGGGGATGTTCATATCACTGATCGTTTGCTTAATCAAATTCAAAACAGTCGGGTAATTGCTGCTGATGGTGGTATGCGTCATGCGGCAGCGCTTAATGTGACGCCTGAGTTGTGGTTAGGGGACTTTGATTCATCAGATGAGAACTTAATACGTCAATATAGTCATGTTCCGCGTGAAGTTTTTCCCTCTGATAAAGATATGACAGATAGTGCTCTGGCATGTGAAAGAGCGCTGCAAAATGGCGCTAAAAAGCTTATTTTGTGTGGTGCTTTGGGAGGGGAGCGAAGTGATCATAGCCTTTCTCATATGACGCAAGCGTTGATGATGGCTGAAAGGGGTATTTCAGTGTTGTTGACAAGCGGTTTGGAAGAAGGTTGGCCGGTTTTGTCAAAACCTTGTTCGTATGATTTGCCTAAGGGATGTTTGTTTAGTATTATCGGTTTTTCTGATTTAAAAAGTTTGACTCTTAAAGGGGTAAAATGGCCAATTTGTGACAAAAATGTGTCATTTGGCTCTTCTTTAACACTTTCTAACCGTATTTGTGGAACCTTTTCTTGCCATTTAGGTTCTGGAAAAGCTATATTGTTAGCGTCTGTACCTATTCCATAAAGCTCTTCCAATATATTTTGAATAAGGCAGGGGGGGGCCTAGTGATGAAGTGCCGACATAAACGATATATGTATTGATCTTGAGAAGGAAAGGTTTTGATATGTTAAAATCAATTTTTAAAGTGGCCGTTGTTTCAGCCATTGGTTTCAGTTCAGTCGCTTGTACTACAAACGATGAACGCGTTGCACGTTACGGCGTAGGAGGAGCAGCAATCGGTGCTTTGGCTGGAACTGCTATTGCTGGAAGTACGCCTGGAGCAGCACTTACCGGTGCAGCATTTGGTGCTTTGGCTGGAACAGTAACAGGTGCAGCTGCAAATCAAAGAAAACAACAAAGACAGGCATCACAATTGTGCACGTATCGTGGTCGTAGAGGGCATGTTTACCAAGCACCTTGTGGACAGAGAGTCCCTGTACGGCAATTGTGTGCTTACCGTGATGCAAGAGGGGTGATGTATAAAGCACCTTGTCCGCGCCGCGTTCGTTAATGGCGGTGCCGCTTCTGCGGCTTGACCGCATTTTCTTAAATTTTGGAAAAACGCCTTTGCTCAATCAAGCTTGTTTATCGGTTGAGCAGGGGGCGCGTATTGCGCTGGTCGGCCGTAATGGTTGTGGAAAGTCGACCTTATTAAAAATTGCCGCAGGAATATTAGAACCTCATGGTGGCGAAATTTTTCGCCACCCGCGAGTAACGCTCCGTTATGTCTCACAAAATCCGGATTGTTCAGGATTTGAAGATATTAATGCTTATATGGAAGCGGGGCTGGATGATATATCTGATGTTCAGTGGATTAATACGCTTCGCACAAATTTAGGGTTTTCTGGGACGGAAAAATTGGAAACGCTTTCGGGAGGCGAAAAGCGGCGTGTTTCATTGTTACGGGCCATTGCTGCAAAACCCGATATTTTGTTCTTAGATGAACCAACCAATCATCTTGATTTACCAACTATTGAATGGCTGGAAGCTGTTTTGGCTTCTTTGCGTTCAGCGATTGTGGTGATTTCCCATGATCGACGATTTTTAGAAAATGTTACACGGTCAACGGTATGGCTTGATCGTGGCACAACCAAAAGACTGGAAAAGCGTTTTTCTGAGTTTGAAAATTGGCGTGATAAAGCACTGGAAGAAGAAGCCATCGAACAGCATAAATTGGGGCGCCAAATTGCTCGTGAAGAGCAATGGTTGCGTTATGGCGTGAGCGCACGGCGTAAGCGTAATGTACGGCGCTTAGGCGAATTAAAAGACTTAAGACAGCGTCATCAAACCTATAAAGGGCAGCCAGGAAATGCACTTTTGACAGCAGCAAAAAGTCATGATTCTGGGCAATTGGTGCTTGAAGCAAAGAAAATTTCAAAATCCTATGGTGATCGCATTATCGTGAAAGATTTCTCTTTGCGCATTCAGCGGGGTGATCGAATCGGTTTGGTAGGACCCAATGGAATCGGAAAGACAACGCTCCTTTCTGCATTAATTGGGCAAGAAGCCGTGGATAGTGGAACGGTGAGGCATGGCTATAACCTCTCTATGGCATTGCTTGATCAGCAACGTATTTTAAATGAAGAAGAAACTTTAGCGCATTATTTAACGGGAGGAAGAGGTGATACTCTTGTGATCAATGGGCTGGAGCGGCATGTCGTTTCTTATATGAAAGACTTTTTATTTTTACCGGAACAAGCTCGCACTCCCCTTAAAGAATTTTCAGGGGGAGAAAGAGCACGCCTCATGCTTGCACGACTTCTTTCTCGTCCTGCAAACTTTTTGATTCTTGATGAACCGACCAATGATTTGGATATGGAAACTTTGGATTTGTTGCAAGAATTTATTGCTGATTTTGCGGGGACAGTATTGTTGGTCAGCCATGACAGAGACTTTTTAGATCGTACTGTAACGCATATGTTGGCACCTCAAGGTGATGGTCATTGGGTTTTGTATGCGGGCGGCTATAGTGATATGATGGCGCAAAACCAGCATGCTCTTCGCTTACAACGCAAAAGAACAGAATTATCGCAGCGTAAAGCACCTTCAAAATCTCATGCGGGAGAGCTTTCAAAACAGGATACATCAATAGATCATAGCTTGATAGGGCGAGAGAAAAAAACACGAAGTAAATTGTCTTATAAGCAGGTTTATGCATTGGAAAAATTGCCTGAAGAAATTGCTGTTTTACAGGACGAAATCAAAAAAATTGAGCAAGAACTCTCTGATCCAGCCCTTTATCGCAGTGATAAAGAGCGTTTTGAACGTTTATCAACAGCGTTGGAAAAAAAGAGAAATACTTGCACACAAAAAGAAGAAGAGTGGTTAGAACTTGAAATTTTACGCGAAGAAATGGAAGCGTGTTCACGGTAATGTTTTAGATATTAATATCTAAGCATTTTAATTTGTATTGCATCATCGCTTTTCTTTGATTTGTTACAAGAGTTTTTGGCTGATTTAGCGGGAATAGTGTTGTTGACGAGTTATGACAGAGACTTTTTAGATCGCACTGTAACATATAGCACCTTAAGGCGATGGTCATTGGGATTTGTATATGGGGGGACAGTGATATGATAGCGCAAAACAAGCATGCTCTGAGCTTACAAGGCAAAGAAACAAAACTACCTTTGCCGTGAGTTTTTTCAAAATTTCGTATATGGAAGTACGCGAATTCCCTTGCATACCTTGCCAGTCCCCAATGTTGCTTGCAGCTCCTTTGGAATTTGAGAGCATTCGTAAGAAACATGCCCTTGTCTTTACCTTATATCCTAAATACACCAACCCCACTTATGACGGAAAAGCAAATGATCCTTATTAATTCTAACGTGAGAAGTGTTGTGATGAGGAAAGCTGTTTGTATTCGATGTTATGATTTGAGTTTAAAAATGATGATTTGTTAAGATAAATCAATGTGTTATTGCAACATTTCTAGGAGGAGAAAATGATGGCAATTAAAACAAAGCGAACAATTTCCACATTGATCAGTTTAGAAGATGCAGCTGAACTGTCTTCTTATTTCCTCCGTAATGCGAATCATCTGCGTCCTTTTGAACCTGTTAGATCTGATGGTTACCACAGCCTAACAGCTTGGGAAACACGAGCCAATGCATTTGCTTGTGAAAGTGCACAGGGACAAGCATACCGATATGCTGTACGATTAAAAAATGAAAATACAGTCATCGGTGTTGTGAATTTTACAAATGTGGTTCGGGGTGTTTTTCAAGCCTGTCATCTTGGTTTTTCTCTTGATGAAAAACAACAAGGCAAAGGTCTCATGTGTGAGAGTTTATCGGCTCTAATACGCCATATCTTTCATGTTTATCATCTGCATAGAGTGATGGCAAATTATAGACCTGAGAACATAAAAAGCGAACGTTTATTAAAACGCCTTCATTTTGAAAAAGAAGGCTATGCCAAAGACTATTTGATGATTTCTGGAAAATGGAGAGATCACATTCTAACCTCTCGAATCAATGATCTTTATGAGTCCGTTAATAGATTCGAATAAAGTTTTGTTAAGGGTCTTTTTATCAAATGTGTAAATATGCTGCACTTTTCCCTATCCTAAAAGACGAAGATCCTTAACCACCTCTTCTTTTGTAAACAGTTCAGACTCTCGTTTAGCGGATTTCAACGGCTGACCGCTTTCATATGTTTCTTTTCGTAGATAATAAATTGATTTATCATCATAATTCATTTTTTTCAATTTGAAGAGAGTCCTCAATATCGGAAGACTTTCTCATTTCAAATTTATTGATGTTTAATCATAAAAACACCTCTCTTGCACATCACAAACTGAGTTGGCATAGGTTGGCATACAAGTGAGGGTTTATGTGGATAAAAATTATTGAAGAACAAGAATAAAAATTCTCTGTATAAATCCTTTTAAATGTGAGGGCTGTTGCAATATTGTGTATTCTGTGACCGATAGTCTCGTTACAAGTTACACAAACGGCTTATTGTTTGGGTGAAATTTTTATACATTCATTTGTTTTTTGTATTTTCTTTTCTTAAGAAAATTTCCAATGTTATCAATGGTTTTAATTCATACCAAGCGCATTTTTATAAAGTTCAATGATTGCTTCTTCTTCCATTCTTTCATGCTCTTCTTTTTTACGCAGCCGTATAATGCTTCGAACAGCTTTACTATCAAAACCAGAGCCTTTAAGTTCAGTGTAAACGTCTTTAATATCATCAGAAATGGTTTTTTTCTCTTCTTCTAGTCGTTCAATACGTTCGATAAAAGAGCGTAATTGGTTTACGGATATAGCGTGTGTTTGATCGGTTACTGTATCGTTCATTGTATTTTTCTCCAAGTTATATATTTTAAGTTGTTTTTCGACGACGAATTTATGTTAAAAAAGCTTGAAAACAAAAAGTAAATCAAGCTACACAGCTTTTTTACAAATTGACTTTAAATATTTTGTAAAATTTTTAAGATATATGCATTGATAAAAGGGCTATAAAAAGAAAAATATAAAAATATACGTTTTAGATTTGAAAAGCTTTAAAAAAAAGAAATGTGTAATTTGTTTTGAGAATTTGGCATTATAGAGGAAGTTTTGTGATTTTAAAAAAACGATATTGGGTGCTTCAGAAAGGATTAAAAGTTTTTCTTTTGAGCATTTTGCTCTTGTTTCCCCTTGTTGTTTTTGCAAAAGCTGACTTTAGGGTTTGTAATACAACCCAACAGTCTGTAGGGGTTGCTCTTGGATATCGTACATTTTCAGGGTGGGTGAGCGAAGGCTGGTGGACTGTACCAGTGACGGAATGTAAAACCTTAATTGAGGGGCCCCTTGCTTCACGGTTTTATTATTTTTATGCGGAAGGGGCACAAAAAAAAGGGAACTGGGCAGGCTCTGTGACCATGTGTGTGCAAGATAGCCAGTTTACCATTCAAGGGGTTCATGATTGTTTCCCTCGAGGATATCAAAAGGCTGAATTTAAAGAGATCGATACCGGAAATCAAACCAGTTGGATGGTACAGTTGACGGATGAGTCTTTGTTAAACAATTCAGTTATACCTTCTCTTTCAGGAAATTCTCCACCGTGAAACGTGCACGTAAAGTAAAAATTATTGCGACTCTTGGTCCTTCTTCTTTTTCTCGTTTGATGATTGAGAAGCTTTTTAGGGCAGGGGCAGACGTTTTTCGTCTTAATATGAGCCATACTGATCGTGATATGCTGGGTGATTTGGTCGAGTCTATACGAGAAGTTGAAAAAACAGTTCGACGCCCCATTGGTATTTTGGTGGATCTTCAGGGGCCAAAACTGCGTGTGGGGCGTTTTGCTAAGGGGCAAGAAGATTTGCGTGTTGGGCAAAGCTTTACATTAGATAATCGCGATGTTCTTGGTGATGCACAGCGTGTTTTTTTCCCTCATGAGGATGTATTTTCGGCTGTTAAACCAGGGGACCGGTTGTTGATTGATGATGGAAGGGTGGAACTGCGTGCGCAAGTTTGTGATGATCACTTTGTACAGTGTCGCGTGGTTGCTGGTACCCGTATTTCTGATCGAAAGGGTGTCAGTTTTCCCGATACAATTTTGCCTTTTGATTCGATGACCTTAAAAGATAAGGAGGATCTTCAGGCTCTGTTACAGCAGCCTGTTGATTGGGTTGCACTTTCTTTTATTCAACGTCCAGAAGATATTATAGCGGTGCGTCAGTTGACGAAAAACAAGGTGTCTTTGATGGCTAAAATCGAAAAGCCTCAAGCCTTGGAGCATATAGAGAAGATTATTGAAATTTCCGATGGCATTATGATTGCACGGGGTGATCTCGGTGTGGAAATGCCTTTGGAAAAGGTCCCTGCACTTCAGATGGAGCTCATAAAAGCTTGTCGTTTAGCTGGAAAACCGGTTGTGGTGGCAACACAAATGCTTGAATCAATGATTACATCTCCTGTTCCGACACGCGCAGAAGTGTCGGATGTTGCTACAGCAGTTTATGCAGGAACAGATGCGGTGATGTTGTCTGCTGAATCTGCTTCTGGTCGTTATCCTGAAGAAGCTGTGCTTATGATGGACCGAATCGCGCGACAAATCGAACAGGATCACACTTATGCCGCTCAGGTTGGAGCACAACATCCAGCACCAGAATCAACAGGAACGGATGCGATTTCTCTTGCTGCGCGTCAGATTGCTGAAACACTTGCTCTATCCGCTATCGTTGCCTATACGGCTTCAGGAACAACGGGGGTGCGCGCCTCTCGTGAACGCCCTAATAGACCGATTATTGCTTTATCGCCCATTGTGGAAACAGCAAGGCGTTTGGCTCTCGTTTGGGGGCTTCATTGTGTGGTCACGCAAGATGCTCGCAATTTAGAAGATATGGTTGATCGAGCAGCAGCCATTGCATTTCAGGAAGGCTTTTGCCAAGGAGGGGATCGTTTCCTTGTAACAGCCGGTGTTCCTCTTGGAACGCCCGGTGCGACAAATCTCTTGCGTATTGCTTCTGTCTCTCAAGATGGAACGAAAGGGATTTGAGCCGTTTACGCATGGTGTTTTTTCATGCGCCTTTGAACAGGCTTTAAAAACAACGGGTGTGCGCTTCTTGTGAATGCCTCCATAGACCCATTATTCTTTTATCTCCTATCGTAAGATAGCAAGGTGTTGCATTAGGTCGTCCAGTTTGGGGATGGAAGCAGATGCGGTGATGTTGTCTGTTGATTTTGTTTTAGTTCTGAGGAAACTGCTTTTACGGTAGGCATTTAATGGGAGCCCCCCTTTTATTTCATTGAGACAGATTGGGGATTGCTTTATTGATGTTTATACGAGCGAGATGTTTATTGATAATGAGAGTTCATTCTTTCGCTTTTTGGATAAGAGCCTTGAAATTTTTCCCATTTTAAACTTTTGCAAACAGAATTGAATAAAATTAAAATTATGTGCCTAAAAAATCGTACTGGTATGTTATGAGAAAAAGTGATGGGTGAATGTGTTTTTAAAATATGCTTTGTCGAAGCATTTGCAACATATTGATTTATAATGATAATTTATCGTTATTAAACTTGAATTAGAACCCCGAATTCCGTAAGATTCTCTTAAATTTATTTATGTTTTGTTAATCATAACTCTTTGTTTGTACATCACAAGCGGGTGGGTTTTATGGGAAAAAGCTGTACAAGAAAGGCGTCCCTCTTATGAATCGTTTTACGAGCCAAGGGGGCTATCGCAATATTGAGGGCTGACTATAATGATGATGCCGACTTGCTCTTTCTTTTATTAAGCTTGGAGATTTTGAGGGGTGGGGAGAGAAATATGGATTATTTGTTATAAGGATAAAAATAGCGGTAGAGGATGTTTTCAAGAGCTATTATTGTTGTTTATGATGTTTGAGGTTGTATGAGATTAACATACTCTTCGGGTTTGACTTTTTTCCTGCTCTAAAGGATGAAAATACTTAATTCACGCTGGTTTATAAATGATACGGTTCTTTTCGGTGGGTTTCATCGGATGGACATCTCAGGTGCAAAGACTCCATGGTGCTTATAGTATCAAATAGCGGTGTTTTACGGTATAATAGATAAGGTTATTTTTTAATATATATTGAATCTGCTTGATATTATCTAAGGGGCAAGGATTTTTGGGCATGCATTCATAGGGAACATGAATATAGCTCTTTTTTTCGAAGGGTGCTTTATTTGTTTGTTGCTGTTGTCATTTATATGATTTTTTTACAATGATGTTGATTTTGTTATCTTATTGCGCGGTTAAAAGACATCTCATTTGAAATGTGGTGATATAAGGCAGTCTCCTTGATATAGGAAGCGTTTGTGCGGAGGTGAAATATTCAGGGTAGGGCTTTCTTGTTGAGGTTTAAGTTAATCCCATAAGTCGTGAGTAGCTGGAATCCTTCCTATAAAAAACCAGACTGTTTACACACTGGTGTGGGTTTAAGAATTTTTATCCTGTGAGATGTGGCGGACAAGTCAAATCTCTGGTTTATTACGCGCTGATGTACTTTTTAGAAATCTTCCTGTTCCTGTTCTTGTTCTTGAAGGTTTGTGCGGTTTTGATCATCTTTGAGCAATTGGTTGGTGAGATTTTCAATGCGTTGTGTGGTGTCACGCATAATTTTCCCCATGGTACGGTCTCTTTCGTTGTGGAGTCGTAAAAGAGTATTGTAGTCTTCTTGTAATTTTTTATTTTCTCGTTTTATTTCTTCCATTTCATCGATAATCATTATGCCAGCCATAACCGATAAACGATGGTCGCCAATTTCACCAAAATTGTTCTTTAAATGTGTGATATATTGATCTAATTGAGCAGCAAGCGCAATAAGACGACGTTCTTGTCCTTTGTCACAAGCCATGCGATAAACTTTACCATCAATGGTAACGGAAACAGTTTCCATACATTCAAACCTTTATCTATCAATGACAACACGAATTGTTTCCATTGCTTTAATAAGACGTTTGGAAACTTCTTTGTTTACGGACTCTAAGCGTTCAATTTGGGCTTCAGCTTTGTCAAGCGCTTGGGCAAGATGGCTGCGGTCAGCATTCATTCGTTGGATTTCTTCTTCCCATTCGTTATTTTTATCAATAACGGCATTGCGGTTTATTATGGTGATCTCTAAAGTTCTAAGTGCCTTTTCTAGGTGCTCTAAAGCATCTTGTAGAACTGTAGTCTCTTGGTTCATTGCTTTTATCCTTTGGGTAATTGTATCCTTTATCAATGTGTTATGCAAAAACGAATCACTTTCACTCTTGTGTTGTGTGCATTTTATTTTTAAGTATGTAGGATATTTTAGCAAGCAAAGCAGGGGATAGATATAAATTAAAAGCTGGATTTTTTGCGCGTATTGGCATAAATGACATGGATATACAGAACGCGTGAGGGGAATGTTATTAATATTATTGAAGTGGTGGCAAAAAGTCTCACGCTAATGGTTAGAAAATAGTATTTCTTGAGAATTTTAAGAGAATACGGAAAAAGCAACAGAATAACGTATTTAACGAAATGGTCGATTATTCATGACAAACACCCACCAACAGAATCAGATGGCCAATGCTATCCGTTTTCTTGCTATTGATGCGATTGAAAAAGCAAATTCTGGTCATCCGGGCTTGCCAATGGGAGCAGCCGATATTGCTACGGTTCTTTATACAAGATTCCTTGCTCATGACCCCAAAAAACCTCGCTGGCCTAACCGTGATCGTTTTGTGTTATCAGCAGGACATGGGTCTATGTTGCTTTATGCTCTCTTGTATCTTTCTGGTTATGAAGATATTGGCATTGAAGATCTCAAAAATTTTCGCCAATTAGGAGCAAAGCTTGCTGGGCATCCAGAATATGGGCATGTGGCAGGAATCGAAACAACGACTGGTCCTCTCGGACAAGGATTGGCTAATGCCGTGGGGATGGCTCTTGGAGAGCGTTTGCAAAATGCCCGTTTTGGTGATCTTATCAACCATTACACTTATGCGTTGGTAGGCGATGGATGCCTTATGGAAGGGATATCTCAAGAAGCACTTTCCCTTGCCGGTCATTTGAAACTCAATAAGCTTATTGTGTTGTGGGACGATAATAATATTTCTATCGATGGAGAGATTTCCCTTGCTGACAGTACAGATCAGATTGCGCGTTTTAAGGCATCTGGTTGGGAGACACATAAAGTCAATGGGCATGATCAAGCAGCAATTGCGCGGGCTATTGAGGCGGCACAAAATTCCGATAAACCAACTTTGATCGCTTGTAAAACAACAATTGGCTTTGGAGCACCCAATAAAGCGGGTACCAATAAAGTTCATGGAGCCCCTTTGGGCGCACGAGAAATCGCTGAAACCCGTATCGCTTTAGGGTGGGATGCTGAGCCTTTCGTTATTCCAGCCGATATTCTCGATAATTGGCGCTTGGCTAGTCTCAATGCTGCTAAAAAACGCCAAAAATGGGAAGAAAAATTTGCTGATCTTCCTGTCTCAGAGCGTGTGGAGTTTGAAAGATTGATGCGGGGCGATCTCGTGGGCGGATTTGATGGCGCTATTGATACTTATAAACAGAAATTGGTTGAAGAGCGCCCCGTTGTTGCTACGCGTAAAGCTTCGGAAATGGCTCTTGAAGTGATCAATGAAGTCGTTAGTGAAACTATTGGTGGTTCGGCTGATCTAACCGGATCTAATAATACAAAAAGCAGCCAGATGAAAAGTATCTCTGCTGAAGATTTTTCAGGGCGCTATCTGCATTATGGAATTCGCGAACATGCAATGGGAGCTGTGATGAATGGTCTTGCCCTTTATGGCGGCTTTATTCCTTATGGGGGAACCTTTTTATGCTTTTCTGACTATATGCGTCCTGCTATGCGTTTGTCTTCTCTCATGGGGTTGCGGGTGATTTATGTCATGACTCATGATTCTATTGGTCTTGGTGAGGATGGTCCGACCCATCAACCCGTAGAGCATTTGGCTTGCCTGCGTGCAATGCCTAATCATTTTGTGTTCCGTCCTGCAGATGCTATGGAGACAGTCGAGTGTTGGCAATTGGCTTTGAAAGCATGCGGGACGCCTTCTACCTTGGCTTTAAGTCGACAAAATCTACCGCTTTTGCGTCAAGAGTATGAAGAAGAAAATCTCTGTATGCTTGGTGCTTATGAATTCCTAACAGCTAGCGATGATGCACAAGTGACGCTGTTTGCTTCTGGTTCAGAATTGCAAATTGCAGTGGAGGCACATGCGGTGTTAGAAGAAAAAGGCATCCCAACGCGTGTGGTTTCTGTGCCTTGTTTTGAACTTTTTTCTCAACAATCTCTCTCCTATCAGCGTGCTCTTATTGGAGAGGCGCCGATTAAAGTTGCCATTGAGGCCGCTGTTCGGCAAGGATGGGACCGTTTTATTGGCTGTGATGGTATCTTTATTGGCATGGATGGCTTTGGAGCAAGTGGAACGATTGATGCCCTTTATGCGCATTTTAATATTACTTGGGAAAATGTCGTTGCCACCGTTGAAAAAGAGCTGGAAAAGATCAAAGAGCAAAGTACAAAATGACAGCTTTGTGTTGTCATGAGTGGGTTTGGTCGTAGGCATCTATTTTGTACAGTGTTGTGGATGATCTTGTGCATTACTGTGGATAAGTGAGTGAGTGATCAAGATATTGACGTTATAGGAATTAATGATTTTGGATTGGTGAAATACCCATTTATTGTGTTTTAAATGTTGTGCTTTTAAAAATTGATGAGGAAACATGTGAAATGACAGTTCGTGTTGCAATTAATGGGTTTGGTCGTATTGGTCGCAATATTTTACGTGCGCTTGTGGAAAGTGGACGACAAGATATTGAAGTGGTTGCAATTAATGATTTGGGATCGGTGGAAACAAATGCCCATTTATTACGCTATGATTCAGTTCATGGGCGTTTCCCTGGGATCGTTAAGGTGGTAGGGGATGCTATTGATGTAGGGGGTGGTTTAATAAAGGTATGCGCAGAGCGTGATCCTGCTCAATTGCCTTGGAAAGATTTGGATATCGATATTGCTTTGGAATGTACGGGTATTTTTACTGCGCGTGATAAAGCAAGTGCTCATTTAGATGCGGGGGCAAAGCGTGTTCTTATTTCTGCGCCTTCTGAAGGAGCAGATCTTACGGTCGTCTATGGGGTTAATCATCAATCTTTAAGCAGCGAGCATCGCGTTGTTTCAAATGCTTCTTGTACAACCAATTGTTTGGCGCCTGTTGCACAAGTTTTGCATAACACGGTCGGCATTGAAAAGGGCTTTATGACAACAATCCATTCTTATACGGGTGATCAACCTGTGTTGGATACAATGCATCGGGACCTTTATCGTGCACGTGCGGCAGCTCTTTCTATGATTCCTACCTCAACAGGAGCGGCAAAAGCTGTGGGATTGGTCTTGCCAGAATTAAAGGGATTGCTTGATGGTGTATCGATTCGTGTTCCAACCCCTAATGTTTCTGTCGTTGATTTGACATTTATCGCTAAGCGTTCCACAACAATCGAAGAGATTAATACAGCTATTGCTACTGCTGCTCAAGGTTCTTTGAAGGGCGTTTTGGACACGACAGAAGAGAAACTTGTGAGTTGTGATTTTAATCATAATCCTCATTCAGCTATTTTCCACAATGATCAAACCAAAGTGATTGATGGTAAGCTCTGTCGCGTTCTGGTTTGGTATGATAATGAATGGGGCTTTTCTAACCGTATGAGTGATACTGCTGTAGCTTTTGCTCAGACAATATAAGAGGACCTCAGGGTCCTCTTTTTATAAGGAAAAGTCTCATTTTTGTGCAATTTTGAGAAAAACAGTTAGAGGCTGTTGTTCTCATGCGCTAGAGAGAAGAGGCTATTGAAACATTGATGATGTGTTTTGTTTTAATACTGTGTCAATACGTGCTTTTAAAAGATGAATGAAAGAGTAAACTTTAAAAAGTAAGATCTGAACGAGATACCCTTTGAGAAAACGTTAGAAAACAGGAGATGTAAACTCTTTTTCCTAGAAGTAAAAGGAAGCTTTAATAGAGATCAAGTTGAGCCAATGCATTTGTTTGCCACAATGGAATATGAAGATTAAGAGCAATGGTGGGCTTTTGTACATTTGACGATAAAAGCTTTGGCTTTTCAAACAGAGGGTGAGAGATGGGCTGTCGTGGATCTCTTGTAAAAGCAAAGAGGGGGGGATAAGTGGAAAGAAAAGTGGGCAGGGTTGTTGGATGCGTTTTTATTTGAAACAATGGAAAGTGAAGAGGAAGCAGTGATGGGGTTTCGTACACTTGATGATGTTGATGTTTTGGGTAAACGTGTTCTGGTGCGCGTAGATTTTAATGTTCCTATGGCGCAAGGTAAGGTATGCGATGAGACGCGTCTTGTGCGACATAAAGAGACACTCGTTGAGCTACAAAAGCGTGGTGCTAAACTTATTCTGCTTTCTCATTGTGGTCGCCCCAAAGGAAAGGTAGAGCAAGAGTTTTCACTCCGTCCTGTTGTGCAAGTGCTGGAAAAGATCATTAATCAGCCGGTTGCTTTTGCTCCTGACTGTATCGGTTCGGCGGTGCAGGTTGCAGTTGAGTCATTACAAAATGGTGGTGTTTTACTGCTTGAAAATGTTCGTTTTTATGCTGGTGAAGAAAAGAATGATTGTTCTTTTGCAGAAGCTTTGGCTCATAATGGAGATCTCTATGTTAATGATGCTTTTTCAGTTTCTCATCGTGCCCATGCTTCGGTGGAGGGAATAACGCATTTGTTGCCTTCTTATGCAGGACGCTCTTTGCAAGGTGAATTGCAGGCATTAGAAAAAGGACTTGGCAATCCAGCACGTCCTGTGGTTGCCCTTGTGGGAGGAGCAAAGGTTTCTAGTAAGCTTTTTGTGCTCAATCATTTGGTGGAAAAAGTTGACTCCTTAATTATTGGTGGGGGGATGGCTAACAGTTTTTTAGCTGCGCAAGGTATCCATGTAGGGAAATCACTGTGTGAACATGCATTGATGGAAACGATAAAAAAAATTATTAAAAAAGCGCGAGAGTGTCACTGTACGCTTCTGCTCCCTCAGGATGCTGTTGTGGGATTTCGTTTTGAAAAAGATGCACCGCATCGTCTTTATGACATTGAAGATATTCCACAAGATGGCATGATATTGGATATTGGGACGCGCTCTATTGCGCATATCAATGCTGCGATAGATGAAGCTGCTACTCTTGTGTGGAATGGACCCCTTGGTGTTTTTGAGATGCCTCCCTTTGATAAGGGAACCATTGCCGTTGCACGCCATGCAGCAGAACGTAGTTTGACGGGAAAGTTGGTTTCAATTGCGGGAGGGGGCGATACGGTTTTTGCCCTTAATCATGCCGGTGTTGCCAATGATTTTACTTATCTTTCGACTGCTGGAGGAGCTTTTTTGGAATGGATGGAAGGTAAGGTTCTTCCTGGTATTCTTGCCCTTATGCAGGCTTAAAGGGCTTCTTTGAAGGGGAAGGTTAAAGAAAAACTATACGGTCGTGTAGAGTGTTTTGATAGTGTTGCGCATTTTTAGAAATTAAGACAAAATAAGAGGAATTTTTTATGAATGAACGGCTTGAAGATATTGCACTTGCTTTGGTGCATGCGGGTAAAGGTATTTTGGCGGCAGATGAAAGTACGGCGACCATTGGAAAGCGTTTTGAAAGCATTGGTGTTGAATCCAATGAAGATAAGCGCCGTGCTTATCGTGAAATGCTTTTTAGTACAAAAGAAGCGATGGAAAACGCCATCTCTGGGGTTATTTTATTTGATGAAACCATTCGGCAAAAAGCATCAACTGGGAAAATGTTGACGGATCTTATTCGGGATTCAGGCGCTTTGCCAGGGATTAAAGTTGATACCGGTGCAAAACCCTTGGCTGCTTTTCCCCAAGAAACAATTACCGAAGGGTTGGATGGTCTTCGTGAGCGGCTAAAAGATTATTATGCTTTGGGAGCACGTTTTGCTAAATGGCGTGCGGTAATTGCTATTGATGAATACACTTTGCCAACAAGAGGCGCCATAAGACAAAATGCACAAGCTCTTGCACGCTATGCTGCCTTATGTCAGGAGTTCAATATTGTGCCCATTGTTGAGCCGGAAGTGTTGATGGATGGATCATCGTGTGGGCATTCAATTACACGCTGCTTTGAGATGACACGCACTGTTTTGCAGGCTGTCTTTAAAGAATTGTTTGAAGCTCGTGTTCTTTTGGAGGGGATGATTTTAAAGCCCAATATGGTGATTGATGGAAAGGATGCTCGCAAGGCTTCTGTTGAAGAAGTTGCTGAAAAGACCGTCCAAGTGCTTAAACAAACTGTTCCTGCTGCTGTTCCAGGAATTGCTTTTCTTTCTGGAGGGCAGTCTGATCAGGAAGCAACGGCGCATTTATCTGCTATGAATTCTTTGGGCGTATTGCCTTGGAAATTGACCTTTTCCTATGGACGAGCACTGCAAGCAGCTGCCTTAAAAGCATGGGCGGGAAAAGATGAAAATATTGCTGTTGCACAGAAGGCCTTTCGTCATCGGGCTCGGATGAACCATCTTGCGGCTTTGGGACAATGGACAAAAGAACAAGAAAAAGTGTGCGATTGAAGCACAAGCCCTGTTCTTAAATGCGGAGAGATTTTCCATATTTCTGCGTGATTTTAGATGCCCTCATCATGATAAGAATGGCGGGGGCATTTTAGGCTTAAAAGCTTTCTCAGAGAGTTTTTTCCTTGGACCTTTTAAAAGTCTTTAATGGGTGCTATCGAGAGATAAGATTGCGGGAGAGGTGCAATTTCGAGAAGGGGAGACAATGCTAGGAAATTTGTGAATGCACAGCACTTTAGTATGGTGTCGTTCATGGGTGGTACTTACTTTTTGCGTAAAAATCATAAAGCTCATACTGTATTGAAGAGTTTGATATTGCGATATTTTTTCTTTTTCATGTTATCATTACTTGTCATCAGCAGAATTCATTTAATTGCAGTTTCAAAGGTGGATTAAGTGGGTAGATTAGAGAGTTTTGATGTATGAGTGGATTTTGATATACAGCTTATGAAGTTTTTGAGCATCAGGACATCTTCCTCTTCAATGGGGGTAGACTTTCTATTAACGAGCGAATTGAATAACTCTTGCGAAAGAAAATAGATTTGCACCTCAATAAAACACCTATTTTTTCATTAAAATGGATAAATTTTTCTTGTATTTTTTGATGATATAATTAAAAGTGATTAACTTCATAGCATCTTGGCTTAAAACGGGGGGAATTGTGGACGGTATATCTTCTAAGAATAACAGTATATCTTCTAAGAATACAAGCATCAAAAGAAAAAATCGATACGCAGAACAGAGCTTTTCTGCAATTATGATGCGAAAATTGTGCAATATGGTGCGTGGGGTATTCGAAGGGATCTTTACAGTATTTACTTTCACAATTTTTCTTATCCTGTTCAACATACGTGGACCGGTTCATGCCATACTAAGCTTCTTTTCGGGTGCGAGTGGATTAGCGTGCTTTTTCTTTTTTGTCGGATACTACTTACAACGCCGCGAAGCAACAGCAGATGAAGCCGGTATATCGCTCACATTAATCTTAGCAATTGGTGAAGGCGTTTTTTCTATTTGCTGCATGTATGCTATGTGGGGTTACGACGCTCTCTTGTTCCGTTTAGCACCTCCTGGGTATGTTCTTATTCTCCCTGAATAAATAGAGTGCAATTCGTTTGCATACAAATAAAAATGAGAGGCTGTCTGCCTCTCAAATTCTTAATAATCGCTCTCCAAAATCATAACATCAAACCCGCGTTTAATGAATGGACTAACAAGCCTTGGGTCCTTAAGCCTCAAGGCAACCCTTTACAAGGGCGGTGCGCCTAACGGCATCCTTGACCTTAAGATACCCAAACGGCTTATTTTGTTTTTCTCATGCGGTTCTGAAATCATGATATAAGGGGCAAGCTTCTCATCGTGCCTAAATGGTAACTTATCGTGTGTTAAATGGAAAAATGAGAAAAAGCATCTTTATGCAATATAATCCAATTATGATTTTTTGATTTGAAGATAAAGGGTTTAAAGTTCTACAAGACTGATACGATAAAGGGGGGAAGTTGCCTATCTTAGAAACTAAGGCGTATTTTAGGTGCTCTTGATATAGCTATCTCACCAAATGGTTTTGAAGATTTATCCTTTTAGCTCTATTTATTAAAAGGTCATTTTGAGGGGGCTTGGCTAATGAATGTAAAGGAAAATTAGCATGTAATATTTCGCTTTTCTGGTATAGATGCTGAATGGGTTAATTATCGAGAGGATCACTGAAGAGGGAGCGCTAAAAAATGATGAAAATCCTCCGTACTTCGGTGAATTCGTGGTTGAAGATATAATCGTAGAACTTGGCTTATCTGTTCCTGAAACAGTTGAATGGTTTGAAATGGTTAGGGTGTCAGTTCTGCATATGCTTGGCTCGCTATACAAAAAAATTATGATTTAGTGCAAGCTTTTAAACATAAATACCCTAAAGATATATCTTCTTTGTATATGTTCTTATCATCGTTAATGTGCCTTCTTAAAGCATGATAGGGGGTGCTATAAAGTTGAGAGCTGTAAAATATATGGGGCTTGGAGGGGGTGAGAAGATGGTGTTCAATCGAAGTACTCTATCCTTATTTTTATGGGCTATGCCTGAAAGAGAGAGCTGGAGAGACAATTTATGAGCAAAGAGAACGGTGTTTTGAGGTTGCGATGTCTGCAAGAGCAGAACAGTGGTCGTGGTGATATTTACAAACAATAAATTTGATAAAATTTTACAATTTTGCCAAAAGCCGGTTTATTATAAAAGCTGTTGCTCATGTGCTCTCACAAAGTTATAAGAAGCCCAAAAGTGCTAAAAAAGTCTTTGCTCTTTTTCAATAATATGAATCTGCAAACAATATTCAAAAAGTGTTCGTGTTTTTGAAAGAGAATAAAAGGATATTCTTGCAATAGAGAAGCGTATTTGTGAATTACAATTTGTCATGATTTTCGGTAAACACTATTGTTTAGAGCGGTGAGAGAGGGCATGAAAAAATTTTCATATTCAGTTTTTTTAAAGAGTGTGGTCAGTCTTTAGGGTAGTGCTTGTGTCCCTAGAGCCTATCAAGTGAGCCGCATAAGGGTTTCGCAAGCGAGCACCATTATACTCTTTGCCAGCGTATACTCTTTTGTCAGCGCCCCAATGTTTTGACAGCCCTTAGAACGTAAAGGGGCAAGAGAGGTATTTTATTCCTTTCTTGTACCGTTTCACTTCACACGCCAACTCTGCTTGTGATGAGCAAGCCAAGAGATTTTGTTTGACTCACTATGAGGGTTTGACATGAGAAAATCCTATGGTATTCATGATCTTTCATGAAAAACAATGAATTATCCTTATAAATCAACGTGATATTGCTGTTATGAAGAGAACTCCTTGCACATCTTAATAGCCCATAGAGATTTAACTGGGTGTTATTTTATATTCTGTACACAGAAGTGTCTTTATAAAAATACTCCATCTTGCGCAGAAAAAAGAACAGCCCGTTAAAAAAGAAAAACATCTCAATGCTTGCTTTTCTTTTTTCCATGAGAGATTTAAATTGATAAGCCTGTCTGAAAAAAGTGCTGTTTATGCCCTTAAAGATATTGCTCTTGTATCAAGATTACTTATTCGGGTGAAAATTGCAATTTTGCGAGGTAAGCATAAACGCCATTTTTTGCCACAAGTTCGGCATGGGTTCCTTCTTCCACAAGGGCGCCTTTATCCATAACAAGAATGCGATCTGCTTTTAAAATTGTTGCCAAACGATGTGCAATGACCAAGGTTGTGCGGTTTTGCATCAACCCTTCTAAGGCGTCTTGCACCAACTTTTCACTGTTTGCATCTAAAGCAGATGTTGCTTCATCAAGCAGCAACAGGGGTGCATTTCTTAAAATTGCCCGCGCAATACCAATGCGTTGTTTTTGCCCCCCAGAAAGCATGGTACCGCGTTCTCCTACTTGCGTATCCAAGCCATCTGGTAAAGCTTGAATAAATTCAAGTGCATTAGCCGCTTTAGCAGCAGCAAGGATTTCTTCTTCATGGGTATTTTCAGTTCCAAAAATAATATTATCACGCAATGTTCCATCAAAAATAGCAACATCTTGTGGAACATAGGAAATTGCACTGCGTAAATCTTGTAAAGAAAGGCGATTAATTTCTATGCCATCCAACCGAATTGTTCCATTTGTCGGATCATAAAAACGAAGGATCAAAGAAAAAATGCTGCTTTTTCCTGCTCCGGAAGCTCCAACAAAAGCAACCGTTTCGCCTGCTTTTACAGAAAATGAAAGCGAGCGTAAAACCTTCTCTTGTGGTCTAGAAGGATAGGTAAAATCAACCTGATCAAAAACAAGTTCACCTCGAACAGGTTGCTCTAATGATAAAGCATTTTTAGGAGCTACAATAGTAGGTTGTTCTTGTAACAATTCGGCAAGCCGTTCAGCAGCGCCTGCTGCTTGGATTAATTCTGCTCCCAGTTCCGATAATTGCGCAAAAGTAGAAGCTCCAAAAACCGCATAAAGGACAAATTGCCCTAATGTCCCTCCTGTCATCGTTCCATTCAAAACATCACGCGATCCAATCCATAAAACAGCAACCACACTGCTAAAAACCAAAAAAATTGCAAACCCCGTAAAAAAGGAGCGCAAGATTACAGAAGCACGTGCTGTTTGAAAAGCACGTTCTATCAATTGTGAAAAACGTATTGTAACGAGTTTTTCAGCGGTAAAAGCTTGCACAGTGCGAATAGCACTTACCTGCTCTGTAGCAACAGCATTGGCATCTGCGAGACGATCTTGCGCCGCGCGGGTACGAGAGCGAACTTTACGTCCAAAGACTACCAAGGGAATGGCCACAACAGGAATAGCAGCTAAAACCAACAAAGACAATTTAGCATTGGTGATCACCATCATCACGACGGCTCCGATCACGATAATCAGCTGACGCAATGCGGTAGAGGCGGTAGAGCCCACAGCTAATTTTATTTGTGTGGTATCTGTTAGAAGCCTTGAAACAATCTCTCCTGAATGTGATCGATCAAAAAAAGCAGGAGAAAGTTTCATAATATGGACAAACACATCACGCCGTAAATCGGCAACAATCCGTTCTCCTAAGGTGATAACACAGTAATAACGGGCTGCTGAAGCAAATGCGAGAAACAAGGCTAAGATAAACAAAATTCCAAAGTAAAAATTGATATGTCCATGGCTTGAAGTAGAAAACCCATGATCAAACATTTGGCGGATAGCCACAGGCAAAGCTAATGTGACAAGAGCAGCAACAGATAACGCTAGAAAAGCAAAGATAAACAACCAACGATAGCGCAAAATATAGGGAAAAAAAATTGCAAGCGAAGAGAATGAAGATTTCTTAGGGGAAGACTTTGTCGATTTTTCTGAACGAGAACGTAATGTCATAAAATTTTGCTCACTGTATTGGATTTGTAACACTTGATACAATGATGTATCTTGAACACTTGTTTTTTGATGCGTGCTCAGTTATAGAAATAAATACTTTAAATCAATGTATCAAAAAGACAAAGGAAGTGCACTTAAAAAAACAAATAAGTGCTATTTCATTCTATAAACGCAAAAGGTTCGACGCATGAAAGCGAATATTCACCCCAATTATCATAAAATTACCGTTGTTATGACGGATGGAACCCAATATACGACGCGCTCTACTTGGGGAAAAGAAGGCGATACTCTTAATCTAGATATTGATCCAAGAACGCATCCGGCATGGACAGGTGGCTCCCAAACACTCGTAGATCGTGGTGGTCGTCTTTCTAAATTCAAAAATCGTTTTGGTAATATTGGCATGTAAAAGCCTCCTTTTATGGGGTACAAAGGTTTTAAACAAATCGATTGCAAATGGATGGATTTTTTATCCTATCAAAGAGTGCACTTTAAATATTAATTCAAAAACGCATCCGACATAAACAGATGGGTCTTAAACACTTATAAATCATTGTGGTTGCGTTTTTTAAATTCAAAAATCATTTTGAAATATACGCATAAATCCTTTCTTCCCTAGAGTATAAAGACTTGAAATAAAATAATTGCAAACTTTTCTTCTTTTTTTGGAACTGAACATATCCATGGAGAGGAAGTATTTTCCGCTTCTAAAGCTGCCAATGCATTTGAATTTATTCAAGCTTTACCAGATGGCTTGGATACGCAAGTAGAAGAACGTGGTACTATGCTTTCTGGGGGGCAAAAACAACGCATTGGTATTGCACTGGCGATTTTAAGAAATGCAGCCCTCTTGTTGCAAGCCGGCACCATCATTATATTTGCCAACTCGTGGATGTTGCTACAGCCCTTGGCACTTGAGATAATTTATTATAGGCATTTTAAGTCCTTTCTTAATAGTTTTTTTATTCACGCGGGCTCTCTCCGCTTGGTACGTGCAAAAGGCATGGTTTTGATTGGTTCACCATGAAACATGGTTTGAAATGAGAGAATCCTACGGTATTCGGGATTCTCATTCAACATATAAAACAATGAATTATTATTATAAATCAAAATGTTGCCACTTGATGAAGCAAGATTTGCTTTAGATGCAAACAGTGAAAAGTTGGTGCAAGATACCTTAGAAGGATTGATGCAAAATCCTAAATCTTGGTCATTGCACATCGTTTGGCAACAATTTTAAAAGCAGATCGCATTCTTGTGATGGATAAAGGCGCCCTTGTGGAAGAAGGAACACACAACTCATTATAAAAAATAATGTTTATGCGCATTTGGCTCAACTGCAATTTTCATCTGAGTAAGTGATTCTTGATACAAGAGCAGTATTTTTAAGGGCATAAACAGTATTCTTTTCAGACAGGCTTATCAATTTGAAACTCTCATGGAAAAAAGAAAGGCAAGCATTGAGGTGTTTTTCTTTTTTAACGGGCTGTTCTTTTTTCTGCCTGACATTTTTATAAAGACACTTCTGTGTATAGAATGTAAAACGATATCCAGTTAAATCGCTATGGACTATTAAGATGAGCAAGGAGTTCTCTTCATAACAGCACTGTCACGTTGATTTATAATGATAACTCATTGTTTTTCATGAGAGATTTTACATGGAATTTATCGTTTCAAATTTGGTTATGTTGCATTAGTCAAAACCATTTCTCTTGTATGTTGCAAGCAGAGAGAGCTCGCGTGAAGTAAACACTTTAGAAAGAATAAGTCCTCTTCATGAAGTGTCTCAAGTTTTAGGGGCTATCACAACGGGGGGCGCTGGCATAAGAGTATGATGGTGCTGGGCTACTTAAAGAAGAACTGCTAAATAGGCAGAGAGGCGCTTTTTATTGATGTTATAAAACAGTGCGAACAAAGCACGCAGTTTGTTTTGTTGTTTGGTTGAGTTAAGGTTTTTATTACTTTGAAAATCAATATTTCATGGATCATGCATTTTGAGGGCTTATAAGGCTTTTCTTTAAAGTACATAAATCATTAAAACAGCATTATTAAATACAAATTGTTTTATTTCACCAATAAAAACATCTATATTTTGTGTATTGTTTTTATTAAAATAGAATATGTAGTGATTTTCAAATCAGATATACACATAATGATGCAATATCGAGAAGTCGATAAAAGAGCTGCGTTAAATGTTGGTGAGGATAGAAGAAAGCAAGAATGAGTGATCACGATACTTTCATAGTTATAGTAGGAATAGTTATAATAGGGAGCATAATCTATAGTCTTTGGTTAGCAAATTATCAGAAAAAGCAATTAAATGAACAACTTGAACAGTTTGAAAAATTACTGCAGCTAAAAGATCGAGAGTGCGCGATATACCAAAATATTATTGCACAATGGGAACAAAGGCTTGTTAAAAAAACTCAAAAAATATCGCCAAAATGGATTAAACAATGGGATGAAGAAGCAAAGCATTGGGAAAGAGATTTACTGGAGATAAAAAATCCTGAACATTGGCTATCTTCTGAATCGAGCGGACAATGGCCTTTGATGGTAAAAGATATTTGTATGCAAGGATATGGAGAAGCGTGGTTTTTGTATGAAAAGGCGCTGACAAAAGAACTGACTGATGAACATATCAAAAAAATAAATGCGTTCATAATCACTTTTAAGGAAACTTATCTAAAAGCAGTGCGATTGATGAGAAAGAATAGGATCACTTTGCAAAAGTTTGTAGATCCTCTTACGAAAAAAAAACGATATAAACATACAATGTTGTCGCTTCATTGGTGTTTATATATGGTTGATGATATGATTATGGCTGAATATGAACAGCAACTACAAGACAAGGCTTCAGGATACTATGAAGAGTTAAAGTCTTTGGAAATTTATTATGAAGATATACCTAAATATACAGAATATGAAACGCTAGAAGAGATACTGTCTTGTTGGTATCTTAGTCTGCCTAGAGATGCTAAATTACTATGCATTCGTAAAAGAGAGCTTCTAGCATTATTGTATGATATTTCCAGTGCTTATAAAGCGGCAAGAAAAACTTTTATTTACTATAAGCAGCTTATTGATACGGTAAAAGAAGGATATATTGCCTTTGATAAGGATTGTCGTTACTCTACGGTTAGAAATGACATTGATGTTTGTAGAGAGAAAGATAAAGAAAAGAAAAAGGGGTTGCGTATTTCTAAAGAGACTCCAACATATGAAAAAGCCTATAAATTAGGAGTCATAGAATGGATGAAGTGGTCAAGTAAGAAATGTGATAATCAATGGATCTTTTGGAAAATGCTTGTCAAAATAGGAAATTCAAAAGAAAAATTAAAAATCATTTTCGGTGATGAAAAGGTAAATGCACTGGAAGAGGCTATCAAAAAAGATCAAGAACAGTTCGTGAGCGAATTTCAAGAAGCAATTCTCGAGAACAAAAATGTGCATTTTTATAAATCCCATGCCTATTTGATACATACTTTAGAATAATGCTGAAAAGAAGGAGAAGCTGATAACAATTGTATGAATCGGTGAATTTACTGAAACCTCTGTTATCACACGCGGTGGTGAAACATATTGATAAGCAGTGAGAGTAATGTAGAGCAGCTCTTACCAAAAAGGAGAGAGTGGGCTCTTCTAGAGTCAATATTTTTGCGCGCAGTGTAAGAATGATCTCTCAAGAGAAGTAGGAGAGGCTTTTGCCTCAGGTTCGATAATTGCTTTTTGGGGCGTTTGGTTATGATGGGATTTGTGTTTATTGCCTTTTGCAGCTTGTTTGCAGGGGAATTTGAATAACAGAAACGTCAATAAGGTAAGCTATTGGGGATTGCTTTTGTGGGGGGTATAGCAAGTACATTTTTTGTTCGTGGTGATGTTTTTTGTCACTATCTAATCAGTTATTTCCTATCGTTTTCTGTAAAGAAAATTAAAAACTCTTTCTTCATGTGTTTGTTTAAGGTTCTAAGGGTTTTGTAAAAAACTGTAAGAATTAAATGCTTTTTTGAAGTTTTTTTTATAGTTTGATGCGAATGTGTTCATTTCCGGCAATGATGTTTTTTTGCGGAATATATCGCTACCGCCTTCTTTATTAGTGACAAAAACACCGGTTTTGCGAAGCATCAGTATGCTGGTAGTTTTATCAAAAATGTGCAGGTTATCTTCCCAAAAGCCATCGGTTCTTCCAGCAGCCACATAAGCTAAATTCGAGAGCAGCAGCGCCAAAACGGCGAAGTCCAGTAACTTCCATCATTATATTGCGTAATTCAATAAGATAGGCTCTATGATTTGGACGACCAAAATGAGGCATGCTTGTAGCAATGACACAATCTTCCAGTCTGCGTCGAGCAGAAACGCGACAGCGTCGGTTATTGAAAAAAGCACCATACCCGCGTTCTGCGGTGAAGAGTTCATCACTCACGGGATTGTAAATGACACCACCAACGATTTTTCCTTGGCTTTCTAAGGCAATGGAAACAGCAAAAAAAGGAATGCCATGGAGAAAATTTGTGGTGCCATCTCAAAGGATCAACAATAAAACGGTGTTGTGAATCTTCGCCAATGATTTCTTCTGACTCTTCCATCAGAAAACCAAATTTGAGGCGCGCTTTGCTTAATTCATTGAAAATAATTTTTTCCGCTTTGCGATCTGCTTGGCTGAGGTCATCTGCTAGATCTTTTCTGAGGTCTAAATGCCTTGTTTGAGGGTTTTTTCTAATTTTAGGCGAATGTGTTCATTGCCGGCAATGATATTTTTTTTGCGAAATATATTGTTGCCGCCTTCTTTATCGGTGACAAAACCACCGGCTTCACGAACCATCAGTATTCCAGCAGCCATATCCCAAATTTGCAGGTTATCTTCCCAAAAGCCATCGGTTCTTCCAGCAGCCACATAAGCTAAATCAAGAGCAGCAGCCCCAAAACGGCGAAGTCCGGCAACCTCTGCCATCACATTACGTAATTCAATAAGGTAGGTTCCATGATTTGGGCGACCAAAATGAGGCATTCCTGTGGCAATGACACAATCTTCTAGTCTGCGTCGAGCAGAAACGCGACAGCGGCGGTCATTGAAAAAAGCACCACACCCGCGTTCTGCGGTGAAGAGTTCATCATTCACGGGATTGTAAATGACACCACCAACGATTTTTCCTTGGCTTTCTAAGGCAATGGAAACAGCAAAAAAAGGAATGCCATGGAGAAAATTTGTGGTGCCATCTAAAGGGTCAACAATAAAACGGTGTTGTGAATCTTCTCCAATGATTTCTTCTGACTCTTCCATCAGAAAACCAAATTTGGGGCGCGCCTTGCTTAGTTCATTGAAAATAATTTTTTCCGCTTTGCGATCTGCTTGGCTGACATAATCTGCTGGTCCTTTCAAAGACACTTGCAAATTTTGCACTTCACCGTAATCACGTACCAACGAGCGTCCTGCTTTCATTGCAGCTTGCACCATGACATTCATGACTGCAGAATGGGCCATTTTTTATTCCTTTATTTATCTTTTTCATTTGCACGACGCAAATAAATCAACTCATTGGTGTCTACAATGATACGTTCACCAGCATTCATAAAGGGGGGAACAAGAATACGAATCCCGTTTTCAAGAATGGCGGGTTTATAAGAGGAGGTAACCGTTTGTCCTTTGATGGCAGGATCGGCTTCTGCAATCGTGACAGCAACTTGATCAGGAAGTGAGATGCCAATAGGCTTTTCTTGATAAAGTTCAACTGTGACAGTCATCCCATCTTGGAGAAAAGCAGCACGTTCACCAACAAAATCCTTTTGAAGTTCTAGTTGTTCATAAGATTCTGAATCCATAAAGACCAAAGCATCCCCTTGTTGATAAAGAAAGGTGAAATCTTTTTGTTCAAGGCGCACGCGTTCAACTGTCTCAGCAGCGCGAAATCGCTCATTAAGTTTTGTACCATCAATCAAATTTTTCATTTCAACTTGGTTAAATGCACCACCTTTTCCTGGTTTTACAGCGTTGCATTTAACAGCAACCCATAAGCTTCCTTGATGTTCGATCACATTACCAGGGCGAATTTCATTGCCATTAATTTTCATCGTTTCTATCCAATTCTATTCTTGCAAAAAGAACTTTCTTGTTGTCTTTATGGCGCTTTTCTTTGCTGCCTTTAACGGTCAAGCTCTTTTGTTATTTTCGGGCTAAAATCCCTTTGATTAACCTTGCTGCTCTCTCATGGTCCTGTGTGCTCTTTATGGGCTTTCTCCTGCTTTTTGCAAAGAGAAAAGCTTAAGTAAAAAAGGACCTTTATGTATTTTTGCTTTTCAGCTCTTTGCAAGACCATAAAAAGCGCTCAGACGCAAGCTTTTTAAAAATTTGCACAAAAATTTTTTAGAATTTTTGGGGAAATTTATCCCGTTGTGTCGTAAAATATCATCATTGATGGCAATGGTATAATTGATGGCAATGATATAAGTTCCCTAAAACCATGAGGTGTTTTTAATTAAGAATATGTGAATACGGAGTTTATTATGAGTGTCTCATGGGATAGAGCGTGGTGTGTGTTATCGCGGGGTGTTAGCTTTCATTTTGATCAGAGAGTAATTGTAAAAAGGCTCTTTGTTTTATCGAGGTTAGAACTCTAAATCTTTTGAGCAGCAGGTATTTTTCTGTACTTGATGCGATTTCATCATGAGAGTACGGGGGCAGTTGTTTTGTTAAGATATCAGCATAGAAAAAGACAAGTGGAGCATTTAGGATATCAGAAATTTCTTTTAAACGCCCTGCGCTGACACGATTTAAGCCGTTTTCATATTTCTGGATTTGTTGGAAAGTGGCACCTAAATGTTAACCTAAAGTTGTTTGAGACATTTTTAGCATTTTTCGTCTCAAACGAATTTTTTTGCCAATGAATTTGCCACTGAAAATGTCGTTATAAGGATTTTACCAAGACCCTAGAAAATGCTACACGGGATATAGAAAACTCTTCAGCTGCTTCAATCACAGATAGTCCAAGTTTTGCATTTACATCTTCGCGTAACAATTCACTAGGGTGTGGGGCATTTTCATTATTTTTAGTATTCTTCTTTTCTGGCTAAAAATGAGGGTTTTTATTGAGATGCAAATCTCTTTGCCTTTCGCAAGAGCTTTTAAGTCTTTACGTGTAAAATATAGAGTATGTTTACATTAAATAGCGGGTTCATCTGGGCTGAGTACTTATATGAGCACGTAGTTCTCCGTTCACACTATACTGAAAAAGAGACACTATAGTGCTACTATTTAATTTTATTCTATACCTCAAATTCACACCCATGTTTTGTTGCTTTTGAGGTTGATCTGTATAGATCACATTATATCCATTCCGTCGCAACAGATTGATAAATAAAGGAGTAAAGTTGTCTGCTGTATTATTTTTCTTTATAAGAAATGTGGTTGTAGCTGGTGGTAGAGGTCTCTTGATATCGCTAATAAATTTGTTAGCAACTAATTGTGCCTGACGCTTTGTAAGACTTTGATCAACATAATTTGATGAATAACTGCCTACAGATGCGCAACCAGCCACCAACACAACCGGTGACAGCAATAAATATTTTAACATCTTTAATTCCCCTTACTTATTGTTGCTCTTTATTTGCGAAGCTCCTCTTCCAGAAATAAGAGCAACTTTACTTATAGCACATTAACAACATATCGGTATCTAATCAATCGGTTAATTAATCAATGAATAATGGTTTCAGCTGTAAAGGCTGCTTGAAGTGCTTCTGGTGGCGTATATTTTAATAAACAGCTGCTTTTAGTGATTATGATAAAAAAGCAATTTTTTGCGGTTGCATGTTAAGATCATATCCTCCATCTCTATTATAAAATGATGTGTTAAGTGTTATTCCAGATTGATCAAAAAAATTTTCAAGCATTGCTTTTTGAGGGCTATCTTTTTTAATACGTATGAATGCTTATTCTGTTTGCTGTAAAATACTATCGTTTGAGGTGTGGTGCTATAAGACATAAAACTTTGCACATGTGATGTTTTTATGAGAGTGTGTGGTGAATATTTGAGGGAGAGCTTGTCCGGATAATTTTGTGAAATGAACCACATAAAATGGGAAGCTAAAAGAGTTCTGTTCTGAGAAGACGGATTGTTTCCCAACTGGATAGGGAAGGGGCTTCTGTCCTTTGAGGGGTGGGAGGCAAGTCAAGAATAGAGAGTGTAGCGCCCTATATTATGATGTTAAAAGCTTTCATTTTGATCAGAGAGTAATTGTAAAATGGCTCTTTGTTTTATCGAGGTTAGAACTCTAAATCTTTTGAGCAGCAGGTATTCTTCTGTACTTGATGCGATTTCATCATGAGGGTATGGGGGCTGTTGTTTTGCTGAGGTGTCCGCATAGAAAAAGACAAGTGGAACATTTAAGATATCGGCAATTTCTTTTAAACGCCCTGCGCTGACACGATTTAAGCCGTTTTCATATTTCTGGATTTGTTGGAAAGTAACACCTAAATGTTGACCTAATGTTTTTTGAGACATTTTTAGCATTTTTCGTCTCAAACGAATTTTTTTGCCAACGAAAATGTCATTATCAAGATTTTTGGCTCGCATTTTAAAGCCCCCTCCGAGTGCGAGCGCCCTCGCATTGGTATTCCGGGAGTTAAAAACACTGAGTCCGAATCAGCATTTTGCTTTTAGTGCTTAAAGCACCTGGACATAGCAAAATCTCCCGGAATTCCGGGATACCCACAGAGTGGGTTCATTTTTATGTATCGGACCTTAGGGTTTTTAATCCCCGTTGATCGTTGCGTATACGATCAAAAATACCTTTAAATATGTAAAGTAATTTCGGAGGCTTGGCAATAAAAAATAGTTTTTTTATAAGAGACGGCGTGTTTTTCGTCCAAGCAAAAAGAATGAAAAAATAGAGCTTGCGGAATTTTCGGGATAGTCTAGCTCTTTTGCTTATTGGATATTGTTTGTTAAGCAAATGATACCAGTGCGTTTTCTTTACCAATGAAAATGTCATTATCAAGATTTTTGGCTCGCATTTTAAAGCCCCCGCCGGTTGCGAGCGCCCTCGCGTTGGTATTCCGGGAGTCTAAAAACACTGACCTCGAATCAGCCTTTTTGCTTTTAGTGCTTAAAGCACCTGGACAGAGCAAAATCTCCCGGAATTTCTATAAATTTTATCTTTTTGAAGCAGAGAGGAGTATTTTAAAAAACAGGAAGGAGCTTTATTGCTTCTTTGTGCGCTTTTTCTAGTTGTGTCTTGTCCATGCCTTGGAGCATTATTTCAAGATCAGGAGCTTGCATTTTTGCTTCCTTTGCGAGCATATACCATGCCGCTGCCATTATTATATCGCCTTTTGTTCCTGTGCCATCTCGATAAAGCCTTGCAAGGGAAATCTGTGCTGGTGCAATCATGTTGACGGCATTTCTGTGAAGTAAATGAAAAGCACGCTGAAAATCTGTTTCTCCTCCACGCCCCTGTACAAGCCATTGTGCTAAATGAAGTTGAGCTTTTAAGTGGTTGTTTTGAGCTGCTACTTCCATGAGCTTGCGGGCATTGCGATCATCTTTTGGTCGCTTTAACGTGCCTAAGGAAAGAATTTTTGCAGCAGAAAAAGCCGCTTCAGCATCCCCAAGAGCAGCACCTTTTAAGTACCATTTTAAGGCTTGCTCTATTGCTTCATTTTCACGACTTTGGGAAGAAACACCGGGGAGAGCTTGTTTTTCCTGTGAGGCTTTATAAAGAAGCAGTTGTCCATAATAAAAATAGGCTTCCTTGACGCCTGCTTTGACAGCTTTTCGAATGAATTGCGCACCAAGTTCTTGATTTTGTTTTATAAAGTTACCATCAAACAACATAAGTCCATAGCGTAGTTGTGCTTGGGGTTCTCCCTGTTTTGCAGCGCGTTCAAACCATAAAGCAGCACGCGCACCGTCAATAGGAACAGCACATCCTTCCATATAAATTCGGGCAAGAAGAGTTTGTGCAAAAGGATCATTTTTTTCAGCACGTCGGAGTGCTTCACGAAAAGCTTTTAAATAATAACCTTGGATGTAATAGTCATAGGCTTGGTCATAGTCTCCAGCTTTTAAGGGCTGAAAGGGTTCTTGAGTGTTTGAAGCTTCTTGAATCGTATTGAAAGAGCTTTCAGAATTTGAGATTTCTTCAGTGTTTCCCGCTGAACTTACAGCAGAACTTGCAAGCCCAATCACGCCTAAGATAAGCAGCTTCACGCTTCTCTTGATCATGGTGTTTTCTCCTCATTACCGATCAGAATTTTCACATTTTTTTTTCATCATTACAAGCCGTATAAGAATTTCATTTCTATATTACTTTTTATCTCTCAGTTTTTCGTCTTGGTTCAAGGTAGGGTTGGGTAAGTTAAAAAAGTAGCATAAATGTCGACGAGAGACAGACTGTTTAAAACAGTCCTGTTAAAAATAATACAGTCCTGTTAAAAATAATAATGATGAAGGGTTATCGTATGTAAAGATGCTTATCTTCTATTATATCAATGGCTTCTCCCCCTAAAATGAAAAAATGCTTACAATGGAGGTTGCTTTTTAAAATACGTATGAATGCTTATGAATAGCGCACGCTATTCATGTGATGTTAGCTTGCATTCTCATCAGAGATCAGTTGTAAAAAGGCTTTCTTTTTTACCGTTGTTAGAACTCTAAATCTTTTGAGCAGCAGGTATTCCTCTGTGTTTGATGCGATTTCATCATGATGATATGGGGGCTGGTGTTTTGTAATGATATCGGCATAAAAAAGGCAATGGGAACATTCAAAATATCAGAAATTTCCATTAAACGCCCTGCGCTGACACGATTTAAGCCGTTTTCATATTTTTGAATTTGTTGGAAAGTGACACTTAAAGCGTGTCCTAAAGTTGTTTGAGACATTTTTAGCATTTTTCGTCTCAAACGAATTTTTTTGCCAATAAAAAGATCAATATTAAGATTTTGAGATTGCATTTTTCCCCGCCGGTTGCGAGCGCCCTCGCATGAGTATTCCGGGAGCTTGAAAGTACTGAAATCTAATCAGCTTTTTTTGCTTTTAGTGCTTAAAGCACCTGGACATAGCAAAAACTCCCGGAATTCCGGGATACCCACAAAGTGGGGTAAATTCATGTTTAGATTTTCGGGCTTTCAAGACCCTCTTGGTCGTTGCGTATGCGACCAAAACATCTTTTAATTCATAAAGTAATTTTAGGAAATTTACAATAAAAATTAAAATAGTGTTTTTCTCGTGAGAGGTATTGCGTTTTTCATCAAATCAAATGGAGTTAGGAAATTTACGGCGGGCGTGTACTACGGTTAAAATCTCAGTTTATTTTGCAGCTACTCGATACAATATAAGATAATTTGGATGCGCTATGATTTCCCGCAATCTTAGCACTCTCTCACTTTGACAATATAGGTACAGATGCTCGGACAATGGTAGTATACAAGCTTCTTTTAAAATTGAAAAATCTCTCCCATTTTAATATGCAAGAAGTTGTTTCAAACCCTTCCTAGGTGTTGTGTATGCGATAAAAAACATTTGCTCAATGATAAAGTGATTATAGGGGGAATAAAGTGATTTTAGGAGATTGCAGTAAAAATGAAAAAAGTTTTTGTAACTTACAGCTTTTTAATGAGAGGCGGAGAGCCCCTCATTAAAGCAAAGCTTAGTTATTTTACTACTATGATTTTCACATCCTAATGACAATTAATGGTGCTTGATTTTACCGTAAGCGAGAGGATAATTCTTCCTGATATTCATATTGGCTTTTAAAACTAATATCAAAATTAAAACGATCTTTACAATTTTTCACAAAAGTCTCTCTTGCATGTACACAGCGTATAAAATTATCTCCTTTTTTTAATCCTAATATTGAGAAAGCTTCATTAAGCAAGTCGTCTCGTTGTTGCCACAAATCTTCTAAATTTTGTATAAGGCTTCCAGGATCAGCTACAGAGATTGAAGTTTCTAGGTGCTTTCGCAAGTTTTCTAAATTTTGTATAGGGCTTTCAGGACTTATGGGGAATGAAACCGCATTTTTTAATGTTCGCGCTACAATACCATGATTTTGAAATATATTATATGTCCTCTCTGCATATTTTTTAGCTATTAAAGATGGAATATCACTAGATATACCATTTCTAAGAATGACAATATTCTCTTTATTAATTATTTTTGAATAGCCATTCCCACTGCATTTGTATTCTGTTGGTTCTCCTTCTTGTAAGTGAGCTTCACATGGTAACAGTAAAAACCCCTGTGTTTCATCCTCAAAAAGACCTAACATGCCATGTTTAAAAAGACTTTTCTCTATATAGAAAGGTGAAAATACGTTTTTAAAATAGTTACATTTCCAATAAAATCTTGAAACAAATGAACTATAAATATAGTCAAAATCAATATTTTTTGTATTTTTCATTTTCTCCCCTTTTTAATTTAAAAACTGTATAATACATTTTTTATTGATAAAATTTGTTGAATAATAATTTATGAAACAATAACTCATGTAATTACTGTTAATTACATTTACAATATCCCTTAATTAAAAATTATTTATTTTTATATTAAGTAATCTATAACTACTACTATTATTATTATTATTATTATTAATTATTGTTATTGTTAGTAACTAAAATCTCTAATTTAATTTGAGACAGTGTACTGTTTTTTTGAAAGTGCTTTGGTTTTTCCCTTATTTTTATCATTTTAAGTATCATCAGGGGGTTGTCGTTCCCCAAAATCACTTCTTCTACAGCAATGAATTCATATGTGGTGTTTAAGATTTTATCAAAGAGTGCAAAATTGTTTCCTGCTTGAACTATGGCAGGGATTTTCGTAGCTTTTACTTATCGCTATGTTCACTGGGTATTGCATGAGTGAGTGTATGGGGTTTTATCAGCGGCTTATGTATGTCTCCTATATTACAAGGGGGTGTTTTCACATTTTTCTTGCATTGTTTTAAGCAGTATTAAGGGGTTGTCGTTCCCCAAAATGACTTCTTCTACAGCAATGAATTCACATCCAGTCTTTAAGACTTCATCAAAGGTTGAAAAATCGCTTCCTGCTTGGATAATGGCGGGGGTTTGCATAATTTCTGCCCACCATGTTGCTAACTGGAGATTGCGGGGGTGCGCTTGGGGTTTTTTATCAGCACCGAGTTTTCCAAAGAACAGGTAATCAACACCTGTTTCCGCTGCAAGCATAGCACTATGGCGATTGCGTAAATTGCCAAAGCCTATAATTTTTTGTTCCTTTTGCTGATTTTTGAAGCTTTCAAGAGCGTTAAGATCATCTTCTATGTGCAATCCATCAGCCTTTATGCGCCCAGCAATGCGGCTGTCATCAGCAATGAGAAGGGCTGCGTCATGATGTTGAATATCTTCTGCGTAAGTTTGCGCTTGTTGTTGTAAAAAAGAGCTATCATCTTTCAATTTTTCAGAATCATAGAGGATGACGCATGCAAAAGACTTTGTTTGTAAAATTTGCTGCAAAAATGTGTGTGGGGTGTTGCGCCGAACATCAAGTGTTAAAATCAACTGAGGGAAAAGAGGTGGATCAATTGGTTTATTTTTTTGTTGTGTCATGTCAAATCCCTGTTTCTTAGAAAAAATAACGCTTAAAAATTAAAGTTTCATTCTATTATGCTTATTTGCGATGAAAGTGACCACCATTTTCACGTAATTTAAAGGATTTGTGGGTGTGTGGGAGCCTGCTTATGAGAAATGAAAGTGTTTTTAAGCATAATATGTCGCCTTTTTGTTGTGATACACGTATGGACGCTTTTCGTTCTTTTGCCTTTAAAAAACTTTTGCTTTTAAAAAATAAACGCTTAAAATGAAACTTGACACTTAAAAATTAAAATTTCATCCTGTTCATGCTTGTTGGCAATAAGGGTAAGCACCATTTTATGGGACTTCAAGGGGGGTGTGACGTGTGGGAGTCCACTGATGAAATACCAAGGTATTCTTGAGCATAATACTCAACCTTTTCGCCGTGATACACGTATTGATGTTTTTCGTTCTTTAGCCTTATTGACGATTTTCATCAACCATATTCCCAGAACGATCTATGAGTCTTTTACTCATAGAAATTTCGGTTTTTCTGATTGTGCAGAAGTGTTTGTTTTGCTTTCAGGGATTGCTCTTGGGTTAAGCTTTCATGGACGGTTACAGCAAAAATCCTTTGCTTTTATTATCCGAAAACTTTGGTACAGAGCTCTGCAGCTCTATGGTGCATATCTTTTTACTACTTTTGTCACGTTAAGTCTTTTTTTTGCTGCCTTTTTATTATGGAAAACAGAAAAACTTTTATCGATGAACAATATAGGACTCTTTTTTAAAGAGCCTGGTATCGCATTTTTGAGTACCTTAAGCTTTGGGCATCAATTGGGATATAATAATATTCTTCCTCTTTATATCGTTTTGATGTTTTTTGCGCCTTTTATCCTTTATTTGAGTTGTAAGCAGACAAAATGGCTGCTTTTGGGCTCCTTTACACTGTATCTTATCTGCGGATTTTATAAAATTGCTCCTCCTTCTTATCCTTTAAAGGGAAAGTGGTTTTTAAATCCTTTGTCTTGGCAATTCTTATTTGTCATAGGATTGACCAGTACTTTAGCGCTTAAACAAGGAAAAAAAATCGCTTTTCAGTCTTTTTGGATTGTTTGTGCGGCAGCGTATCTCTTGTTGGCACTGTTATGGGTTCGCTTAAACTGGTGGGGCATTTTGGGGTGGCTTGGCTGGTCTTCCCCATTGGTGAACTTTAATAAAACCTTTTTAAGCTTGCCACGTTTACTCCATGTTCTTGCATTAGCCTTTCTCATTCTTTCTTTGCCGCGCATCAATAAATGGTTTTATGTCTCTCAGAAACATCCTTTAGCAATTTTAGGAAAACATAGTTTACCGGTCTTTGTAACGGGAACCATTTTTGCGATGTTTGGACAAATTATAAAAACAGTGATGACAGAAACGTTTTTTTCCGATACCCTCTTAATAATAACGGGTATTGCTTTGCAATTTGGAGTCGCTTATTATTGTGAAAAACGGCAATCTTGGCAGTGGTCATTTTCAAGGAAAATGATCCGTTTATAAAAAATATTCCTGTAGTGTTTGTTGGGCACGTTAACCTTAGTATAAAAAGTGCGTTGCGCAAAAAAATTAAAAGAGGTAGCAGTTTTAAAAAAAAGCGTTCTATACAGCAACAAAAGAAACTTTTTAATACTCTATTCGTTAAGGGGTGTGATTTTGTGCTGATACTTGGAGTATAAAAGCGTGAGTGTACATAAACGTCCATATGATGAACCTATTATCATGATTGAGCATAATGCTTTTGAAAATGCTTTTAATCGTCTCTATGAAGAAACAATGGCGCTGATTGAAGAAACCGCAGCGTATATTGACTCAGAAGGGAAATTAGTGGCACGCTCTCTTTCGGCAGAGGTTTCTGCAGTCTATGCGAAAGAGGCTATGTATTTAAGTACACGACTTATGCAAATCGCTTCTCAACTCCTTCTTCTTCGCGCAGAGCGTGAAGGGGAAATGTCATCAGAACAAATAAAAAAAGAAATTGTAAAAGTGTCACTTCATACACCGACATTGGAACTTGAAACCCCTCATTGGCATGAATTGCCAGAAATTTTTCGCCAATTTGTTTCTCATTCATTGCGTTTAGAAGCGCGGATAACCTATATGCGTGCTGGGTGGGAAACTGCGGCCTCCTGTGCTCTAGAAGATGATAATCCAGTGGGAAAACAAATCGAATTGCTCAAAACAGCCTTTGGGCGTTCTTAGAGGGACTCCCCTTGCTTTGTGCGAAGGAGAAATATCATCAGAACAAATAAAAAAAAGAAATTGTAAAAGTGTCACTTCATACACCGACATTGGAACTTGAAACCCCTCATTGGCATGAATTGCCAGAAACTTTCCGTCAATTTGTTCTCATTCATTACGTTTAGAAGCGTGCATTTTTTTCAT
This sequence comes from Bartonella sp. AP88HLJMH, assembly GCF_042195605.1. NCBI lineage: Bacteria > Pseudomonadati > Pseudomonadota > Alphaproteobacteria > Hyphomicrobiales > Bartonellaceae > Bartonella > Bartonella sp. AP88HLJMH. The sequence goes on from NZ_JBHIOR010000003.1 coordinate 103,884, forward strand.
TTAGAGATGCTGCTGTAGTTTAAGCGCTTTGGTCAATAAGCGGCGGCTTTATCTTGAACGATGATAATCTAGTGGGAAAATAAATTGAATTACTGAAAACAGCTTTTGGGCGTTCTGAGAAGAATAGCTCCTTGCTTCTTTCTTACGATATTTAGAGCAGTATACCCATTTTTTTTACAACCGAAATTTCACAATTAAAACTAATCTAGAGTGTTTTTTTCTGCCTAATTTCTATTTGGCGTAGAAATATCTTGAGCTTATAGCTTAGAGGGGGTGTATAAGTATTGATTTCGAATATGGCATGGGATGGAGTATGGTTGGTCTTATGGAAATCGACTTTGGTTGATTGCAGCTGGAACACTTTCTGTTGATCTATCGTGTGATTTTGTTTTGGCTCTGATAATGATCTGGCTTTAAGATAGAGTAGGGGCTTGTACATCAATTTATTTGTGCTCTATAATTTATGCCTATAAAGCTGCTGTAAAGTGTGTGTTAATGAGGATGATACACATTGTTGCAGTTTTGGGGCTTCTTTTGTTTTGAATGGAAGTTATTTTTCCTCGCGTAAAATAAAATATCCAAAATAAAGTGCCATATAATGAATGCCCCATGGGTTCCCTGTGCCCCCATGCAATGTCCCTCTCTACGCAATGTCATTGTGGTGTGATGAGTATACTCAAAAACACCTCTCAGTTCTTATTCACATTCGTTGAGCCTCTCTCATTTTTACGTTTGCAAAGGAAAAAGCCGGCACTATCATCATATTTTCCAGTTCTCAATGTTGCGACAAGCTCTTGGCACTTGAGACAATTCATTAGAGGCATTTTTAGTCCTTTCTTGTACAGTTTCACTCTATACGGCAATCCCACGTTTCATATGTAAGCGAATGGTTTTGATTGATTCAAGATAAACAGATTTGTAATGAGAAAATCTTAGGATATTCGGGATTCTTATGCAACATACAAAATAATTAATTATCTTTATAAATCAACGTGTTGCCTTGTTATGATAGCGTCATGCTATAATGTAAAAAGTTTTCGCAAAGTGTGTAGCATCCGTTTCATAGCCTCTTTATACTTATGAATGTGCAATCCAGCACTGATCTATTTTCTCGTTTGCGATGTTTAACCGTTATGGCATTGGATATGATATAGAAAGGGAATTTTTATGCTTTAGAGGGTGCTTGCTTGTGATGTGTGAATGGTTTTGATTGATTTCAGTTATGCTTCATAAAGTGTATTCCATAAAGATGCTGTTCGTTGTGTGTTATAATTGTATAAATTTGGGGGATATGATTATCTTTTTACTGGTTTTGTCTTGGGTTGCTGGTTTCTTTGTGGTCTTGTCTTTATTCACATCTTTATTCACAGGGGGGAAAAGTGTATAGACTGTAGTTTATGGCAGAGACGATTCGTATTATAGGCATTGATCCCGGATTACGGCGTACAGGGTGGGGCGTTATCGATGTTGCGGGTAATCGTCTTCAGTTTATTGCAGCAGGGACGGTTTCTTCTGATGTACAGTGTGAGCTGGCTTCCAGACTATGTCAGATCCACAAAGGTCTTTCAGAGGTTGTGCATCAATTTATGCCCCATGAAGCTGCTGTAGAACATGTGTTTGTCAACAAAGATGCTACAGCAACTTTAAAACTTGGGCAAGCGCGTGCAATTGCACTGCTGGTTCCTGCGCAAGCAAATCTTCCTGTTTTTGAATATGCGCCCAACAAAGTGAAAAAATCAGTTATTGGGGTTGGACATGGGGCTAAAGAACAAATCCATATGATGGTCAAAGTTCTTCTCCCACGGGCTGAATTTGATAGCAGTGATGCGGCTGATGCTCTTGCTCTTGCTCTTTGTCATAGTATGCATCGTAACAGTATTGACCGATCTTATCAGGCAAGGATGGCGATATGAGTGGGGTGGAAGCATGATTGGCAAATTAAAGGGCACTCTTGAACATATCTTTGATGATCATATCCTTCTTGATGTTCACGGTGTGGGGTATGTTGTTTTTGTGTCAAATCGGCTGCGTCCTTCTTTACCCTCTGTTGGGGAGGCGTTAAGCCTTTTTATTGAAACGCATGTTCGGGAAGACGCAATCCGCCTTTTTGGTTTTGCTACAAGAGCTGAACAGGAGTGGTTTTGTCTTCTACAAAATGTTCCTGGAGTAGGGGCAAAGGTTGCTTTGGCAATCTTGGGTACTTTATCGCCAGATGAACTTGCACAGGCTATTGCTTTAAACGATGTTGCGATGATTAGTCGAGCGCCAGGCGTTGGTAAAAAAGTCAGTGAAAGAATTGTGGGTGAACTGAAAAGTAAAACACTCCCCTTTGAACAAGCTGTCAAGACTGTTTCGGTTTCTCAGCGTGAGATGACCAATCAACCTGCGCATGATGCGCTTTCCGCGTTGATGAAGCTAGGGTTTGAACGGGAGCATGCATCTCGTGCTCTTGCTCTTGCGATGAATGCTCTTGAGGGGGAAACTGTTTCTTCTGCCCTGCTGATCCGCCATAGTCTCAAATTGCTTTCTTCTCCTACTTAAAATCAAGGTAACAATGCATAAAGATGAAGATAAACGCCTTCTGGGTTCCGCCCCCCTTCCTAACGATCCAGATCGTTCCTTGAGGCCACAAGTTCTCGATGACTTTATTGGTCAAGAAGCGGCGCGGGCTAATTTAAAAATATTTATTGAAGCAGCAAAAACGCGGCAAGAAGCGCTGGATCACGTTTTGTTTGTAGGGCCACCGGGGTTGGGAAAAACAACGCTTTCACAGATTATGGCAAAAGAATTAGGCGTTAATTTTCGCTCTACTTCAGGGCCGGTCATCGCTAAAGCAGGAGATTTAGCCGCTCTCTTGACCAATCTTGAAGAACGTGATGTCTTGTTTATTGATGAAATTCATCGCTTAAATCCGGCGATTGAGGAAATTCTTTATCCAGCCATGGAAGATTATCAACTTGATTTGATCATTGGGGAGGGGCCGGCCGCACGCTCGGTGAAAATTGATCTGGCTAAATTTACTTTGGTGGCAGCAACCACACGTTTGGGGCTTTTAACCACACCTCTACGAGACCGTTTTGGCATCCCAATTCGTCTCAATTTTTATACGATAGAAGAATTGGAATATATTGTGCAGCGTAATGCACGACTTTTTGCCGTTAAGATCAGTGATGATGGTGCTCATGAAATTGCACGCCGAGCACGCGGGACGCCTCGTATTGCCGGACGGCTTTTACGGCGCGTTTGTGATTTTGCTCTGGTTAAACAGGCAAAACAAATTGACCAAAAAATCGCCGATGAAGCCCTTTCGCGCCTTGAGGTTGATCATCTTGGGCTTGATCCGCTTGACCGCCGCTACTTGCTCCTGATTGCGGAAACTTTTTTAGGGGGACCGGTGGGGATTGAAACGATTGCTGCTGCTTTATCAGAACCACGCGATGCCATTGAAGATATTGTTGAACCGTATTTGCTCCAACAAGGTTTTATTCAAAGAACCGCTCGTGGACGCATTCTAACTGAAAAGGCTTGGAGCCATTTAGGGCTTTCTGCTCCAGCCTCTACAACGTCTATACAAAGGCGTTCTCAACTTTCTGATGCTCAAGACAATTCATCACTTCAGACGTCTTTATGGGATGGGGAAGATGATTAAGACATTCTCTTTATTAAAAGAAACTATGTGAATATTTTATAGCAAGGTCATAAAATACAAGAGACGTGCCTTCTTTTAGCATATTCTGGCTAAAAAGGTTTGGCACTATTAAAGATTTTTTGCTTTTCACAACTTCAACACAAAAATGTGTTCAATCTTTTGATTGATAGATAATTTGCTATATTAGATGATTTTATGGGATATGAAGTCGATGACAGAAATAACACCTTTTAAGAGCAATCATACAAACGCTTTTCATAATTTTCAGGTCCGCGTTTATGTTGCGGATACAGATTTTTCCGGTGTAGTTTATCATGCGCGTTATCTTGAGTTTTTTGAACGAGGACGTTCAGAGTTTTTACGGGATACCGGTTTTAATAATAAGATGTTAGCAGCAGGGGGTGAGGGGGAAAAACTATTTTTTGTTGTTCGTCATATGGAAATTAATTTTTCAAGACCCGCTAAAATTGATCATCTTTTAGTCGTTAAAACACGTGTTACTCATATCCAAGGGGCCCGCTTTTTTATGGAGCAATCTATTTTGCATGAGATGACTACGTTGGTAACAGCCAAAGTTGAAATTGCTCTGATTAATGAGGAGGCAAAACCGCGACGTTTACCCAAAGAACTTTTTGCAAAAATGCTTGGTTAAAAGTGTTATTCATTGAATTAGCAGTTTCAGGAGAGATCAGCAGATATAAAGTAATCTACAATCTAAGACTATACATTTATCATAGCCTAGATGTTTTCTAACAAGGTTACACGATACAGCAAAAGAAAGCACCTCTGCTACAACACTACAATAAATTGAAGATGATATTTCACAAAATTAAACACGCCTCATCCATGTTATGATTCAAAAACAATGTCGCCTCATCCATTTTCTGCTATAAACTCAAGATATTTTCTTTCTTTTGAAGAAAGGTTTGTTGGCATCGGAAAGCAGCGAAAAAGTACAAAATATAAAAAGAAATAAAAATGGATTAAGATTTATTTTTATAAAAATGCACATACCCAGCGCAATATTGCAATAAAGTGATAATAAGCCATTAGGTCGAAAATTGTCTCAAAACACCCAAAGGGTGTTTTTAAGCAATTTGATTTGTTTTTTTACTGGATTGTCATTTGGCATCACAAGAGCGCGTGTTTCATCCATTTCTATCTATAATGCATCACTTTATGTGCGCTTCTAAGCGTAGTAAATGAGTGAGAGATCAATGTATACAAAGCAGAAATGCATTCTTGATTTAAAGTTTCAAAAGCATATTATTCTATATAATATATTGACTTAGAAAGATAAATTATCACTTCTCACGGGTACAAACCCTAATAGAGGAAGAGAATAAAATACTTTCATTTCAAATCTGTTCATGTTGAAACAATTAAAATCATTTGCTTACACATCATAAGAGAACAATATAAATCATTGAAAAAATTGTAAAAATGTTTTTTATGGATCATTCTCAATGCAATAATGATCAAATATCGCAAGTGAGCAAAGAGAGCGAAGAAGCCGGTTTTCATGAAGTAAAGATGTGAAAAGGCTTTTTTCATGTCACGGAAGCTTGTACGTTATATCATGGTGCCAGAGAGATGATAGGCATTGAAAGGGGCTAATTCACAACACAATGAGATTACATGAGACTTACACTAGATTATATAGGACTTATAATAGGGGTGCATGGGGGAGGCGCATTGTTGTGAGGTGTTGTAGGGTGGTTTAGTGTCGTTTTTTGTGCCCGATGGTGTACCCCGTATTCAATTCGATGGAAAATGAGAGAAATAATAGCCTGAGGCAAAGCGTTATCTTTTATGATGATAACATATTTATTTACAATGATAATTCATTGCGTTGTCACTTTCAGATAATTCTGAAACTTGTAAGATTTTTTCTTTTCAAGCTCTATTGCTGCGAATTAATTAAAAACATTTTCTTACATGTCACAAGCGGGGTTGATGAGTGGGTACAAAAACACTTAAGAAAGGAATAAAATGCTTCTTATGAATCTTTTCAAGTGCTAAGACTTATCGCTGTATTTTAAGCTTAAAACGCGTATGATGATTTAGCGTTCTTTTCATAAGCGTAAAGATGGTGGTGCATAATAGATTTTATATCATGCATTTTTATGTCTTTTATTTTTATAGCATTTATGGAGAAATCCTTATCGTTATATTTTTCATAAATGCTGTTGTGAAATGAGGGGGGTGTGCATTGAGGGATGTCTCTCGTCATCACTTTTTAAGGAAATTTAAGAAACAAGTCTTGTTTTAGCGCATGGATTTATGTGAAACTAAAGTCTTTACTTAAATTTAGAAACTATAAAATAATCTGTTTTATAAAACTTTTAAAAATACACCTTTCATTTAGAGGGATAAAAATTATGCCGCATGGTGAACTAACAAATCCGGAAACAATTGGAATGTTGCATTTGTTTATGCAAGCGAGTTGGATCGTGAAAGGTGTTATGATTGGGTTGCTGCTCGCTTCCATCTGGAGTTGGGCAATTATTTTTGATAAAATTTTTACGTATCGGAGAATACGGCGTGAAATAAAGCAGTTTGAACGCACATTTTGGTCTGGCAAAGCGCTAGAAGATCTTTATGCATCATGCAAAAGTCAACGTACCAATAGTATATCCGCAGTTTTTATGGCAGCAATGGTTGAATGGAAAAAATCTCTTGAAAAAGGGACCCATACATCGAAAAGTTTGCAGAGCAGAATTGATAAGGCTATGGATTTGACGCTGGGACGTGAAAGTGAAAAAATAGAATCAAAATTAAGTTTTCTTGCGACATTGGGATCTGCGGGACCTTTTATCGGACTTTTTGGAACAGTTATTGGTATTATGGAGTCTTTTCTTTCTATTTCAGCTTCTCAAAATACGTCACTTGCCATTGTCGCGCCAGGGATTGCAGAAGCGCTTTTGGCAACCGCTATTGGTTTGTTTGCAGCAATTCCAGCCGTTATTGCTTATAACAAGTTGACTCATGAAAGTGCGCGCATCATTGCACAAATAGAAAATTTTGCCGATGAATTTTCAACAATTGTATCGCGGCGTATTGATGAAACACGCACAGCACCTTCCTCTTTATAAAAAGGAGCTTATCCATGGGCGTTTCTGTTGCTTCTTCTTCTCGCAAAAATACACGTAGGCGGCATCATTCACGAAGCCAACTGATGAGTGAGATCAATGTCACTCCTTTTGTGGATGTCATGCTGGTCTTGTTGATTATTTTTATGGTCTCTGCCCCCCTTTTAGTGAACGGTGTTCCTCTAGATTTGCCTCGTAGTCAAGCGGGTCCCGTACGAGCTCAAAAAACACCTCTGACGGTTTCACTTGACGCGCAAGGGCGCTTTGCCATTAATCAAGATTATTATGAAACGTCACAGTCCCTGATTGCACACCTGAAAACTCTTCTGGAAGCAGATTCTACACAAAAAGATCAACGGGTTTTTGTACGGGTTGCTAAAACTGTTGAATATCAGCAAGTATTAAAACTGCTGGCAGATATTCAAAAAGCGGGGTTTTCTCAAGTTGCGTTAGCAAGTTTAGCTCAATAAATAATAAGTAATAAAATTGTGCATAACCGGTTGTTTTTAAGATGTTTTTAAAAGAGCATAGAGTGATTAAAAATGAAAAAATGTAAGGCATAAGTAAGGCATAAAGAATGAACAAAGACTCCTATCATAGTATGAAACGAGGCTTGGCTTTATCCCTTGTGGTCCATGTCATTTTTCTCAGTTGGGGAGCTATTCAGTTTACAAGCTCTGTCTCTTTACCACAACCGTTGGAAGCAATTCCCATCACTCTTGCTCCTTTGGTGGACGAGTTTTCTTCTCAACAAGGAGCCGTGAAGGCTCCTATACGTGCAATCCCTGCCGTCAAACCAACTATGCAACCACAAGAGAAAGAAGATGCACGCCATATTGGAGAGGGACAAATAGATAGTCTTGCACCATTTCAATCAAAGGAAAAGCCGCGTCCCGTTGAAACAGCATCGCCACCATCAAGCGAGAACACATCAGAAACATTTGCACCAGAACTTACAAAACCAGAATTATTAGAAGCAAAAACAGAGGATGCACCTAAGGTTGCACCTGAGATGCCTTTGGAGGCACCAGAGGATGCGCCCAAGGTTGCACCTGAGATGCCTTTGGAGGCACCAGAGGATGCGCCCAAGGTTGCACCTGAGATGCCTTTGGAGGCACC